>CALWSW010000018.1 GCA_944384305.1 uncultured Christensenellaceae bacterium | reverse complement strand
AGCTCCTCCATCATCTGATCGACATTGGAATAGGTCTTGCCGAGGCTCGGATCGGCCTTCATTCTCTTTACTTCCTTAATTGCTTCGACGGTTTCAGCGTTCGGCACATCGCCGCTGATTTCAAAGGGTATTCTATACTCCCGCACCGCCTTACGAGCAAAAACATTGAACGCCGTTGTCATTGTCATTCCCATATCAGCACAGAACGCCTCAAACTGCCGCTTCAAATCTGCGTCCATACGAATGTTAATATTTGTATTTGCCATAGGTAGCAACTCCTTTCGCTCTTATTATATCCATTGTATAACTTTTTATTTACAATGTCAATACGCGCTCCCGCCCGTTTTTCCCAGCCCCGGCCCTTAAACTTCCACCCTGGTATGTACGCATTTAGAGGGTAAAAAAACCTTGATTTATGCGGCTTTCCGGGCGCGGTAGAGAGGGGGCCGGTATATTTTACCCTCGGAGGGCTGAAAACGGCTTCTAAAGCGTGACAGGGGCCTTTTAGGGCCTTATTCCTGGCCCCCATCGTGCAGCGCGTCCAGGAGCCAATCGCTCAACTCCTGGGAAGGGGACACCCGCACCGTTATATATCCATTTTCAAAGCGTACCGCTGGCGGCGGACAATCCCACCACTTGCGGACAGTTTTCGGATCAAGGCCGGTTTCCCGGTGGCAGTCAGCCTTGCGGCCCTCCGGGTGCCGCTGCCGCCACTCATAAACCCGCACCTGGGCCGATGGGCGGCCCTTTTTATTCCTCCAATTTTATTTTCTGAAAACTTTCAAAGCATGATTTACGCGCTATTCCTTCGCTGGCCTCCGCACGCTGCCGGTCTCTTCTTCCCAGGCTTTTGCCGGCTGCTGTGTCTTTTCGTGCCTGTTTTTCTGCAGCCCCAGCTGCAAAAAGAACACATAAGCGCTCCCGCCCCACACCGCCGCTGCTTCGGTGATCCACTTGGTTTGAAAACAGGCGTAAAGCGCAGCAAGAAAAATAAGGAGCGCCGCCAGAGTCCGGGATGCAAGGCGGAAAAACGCCGGGGTTTTCACGCGCAGCGAGTGTGTGAGCAGCACAGCCGCAAGCAACAACAGCAGCACAGCCGCCATGGCTCCGCCGCTGTGCAGCGCGCCCGCCGCGCCGCTCGCCTCGGGCGCAAAGGGAACAAGGCTGCTCAAAAACAGCAACGCGCAGCCGAGGCGGGCAAGGGCCTTGGCCATTTGGGCCCGGCGGTTTTCTATTTGGGCCGCCGCGCCCGCTATGGTACCAGAAAAGCAAAAGCACACCGCAGCCGTCCACAGCAAAAAAAGCGGGCGCATGCCCGTTCTGTTGCCAATGGCCGAAAGCGAGTCTTCGACCGGGCTGCCGTGGCTTCCCAGCAGCAGGGTAAACAGCGGCAAGAGCACCAGCGCGCAAACGCCGTTGGCCCACGGGCACTGCAGCCCTGCCCACTTTTTGCTTCCAGCCTTTTTCATGCGCTCCCCCCTTTGCGGTTTGCCTTGGCGTTTCCTTTTAGCCTTCCCCGCCCTGTACTGTTCCATTCTTTGCGACATTTGAGCGGCTACCGGTGGCTTTTCTGTTTTTTGATCGCTACAATATCATCATAGATTGTTTTCAAGCAGGGTTTGGGCCTGTCTTTTGCCCACAAAACAAAAATCCCCGGCACACTGCCGGTGAAGGAGCATGGTTATGGACCCCAGAAATTTCAAACTCCATTCTGCAAAGGAACTCACGCCCCGCGGCCTTTGCCCCGGCAAGCGCAAGCTTGCGCCGCAGGATGCGCAGGCTCCGGGCGCGCTTTGGGGCGCACAGGCAGAGGGTAACCTGCCGGCAGGGCCGGCGGACTTCCTCACGCTTGCGCTCCGGTTCCAGCAGCTTATCGTGCTGTACGAAAGCACTGTAAAAAGCGTGCTGACCCAGCTGGAGATCTTTCAGGAGGACTTTCGGGTCAAGGGCGCGCACGTACCCATCCAGTCCTGCTCCAGCCGCATCAAGGAGCCCTTGAGCATCGTGCGAAAGCTGCGCAAGCAGGGCGTGGAGCTCTCGCTCGAAAACATCCAGAACAGCCTGAACGACATTGCCGGTGTGCGGGTGATCTGCCCCTATTTGGAGGACCTTTACGCCGTGCGCGACCTGCTGGTCTCCTGGCGGGATTTTACGCTGGTGGAAGAAAAGGACTACGTGCGTTCCCCCAAGCCTTCGGGCTACCGCAGCCTGCACCTGATCGCCGACGTAACGGTCCACCTTTCTTCCGGTGTGCAGAAGGCGCGCTGCGAGATCCAGCTGCGCACCATCGCCATGGATTCCTGGGCGACGCTCGAGCACCAGCTGCGCTACAAAAGCAAGGGAACGGTCAGCGCCGAGGTGGCGAACGACCTGGTCAAGTGTTCGGAGATGCTCTTTGCCTCCGACCTGAAGATGCAGCAGATCGCCGAGACGTTGGGGGTGTTTGAACAGATCAACCGCGGGCCGGAATCCATTAAGTTCTTTCGCTGATTTCCCTTTGCCAAAAAACAATAAAAAGGCCGGACGAAGGATGAGCCTCGTTCGGTCTTTTCATTCGGCGGTCGGCCAGCTTTTAGGAATTGGTCAAACGGTAGGAAAGCACGTACAAGCTGTCGCTGAGGTGCACATTTTCGATGCAGGCCTTTTCGGCCTCTACATCGATGGGGGCAAAGTTCCACAGCGCGCGCACCCCGCCCTGAGTCAGCACGTCGGCAGTCTTCTGGGCGTTGTCCTTAGGGGTGCAGATGACGCCGATGTCGATCTGATTCTGCTGCAAAAACTCCGGAAGGTCGGCCACGTTCTGCACGGTGATGCCGTTGATCTCGCGGCCGATGACTTCTTCACGGATGTCGAAAATGCCCTTGACCTCGTAACCTTCCTGGGGGAAGGCGGCGTAGCGCGCCAGGGCTTTGCCGATGTTGCCCGCGCCGACGATGACGATGTTGTACACGTGGGTGAGGCCAAGGATCTGGCTCAATTCGTGCAGCAGGGAATTGACGCGGTAGCCGTAGCCCTGCTGGCCAAAGCCGCCGAAGCAGTTGAAGTCCTGGCGGATCTGCGAGGCGTTAAAGCCCATTTCGGCGGAAAGCTCGCCCGAGGAAATGCGCTCGACGCCGCGCTCCTGCAGCTCCTGCAGGTGGCGGTAATACTTGGGCAGGCGGTGGATGACGGCTTCGGAAACGGTTCTCTCTCTCATCTGATTTACTTCTCCTGTTCTTATTCTAAAAACTATCGCAGCAGTTCAACAAATTTGTTTGAAGCGCGTCAACCCTGCTCGCGCGTGTAGTTGAGCAGCCCGCCTGCCAGAATGACCTTCCTGAGGCGGTCGGAAAGCTCGAGCACGGTGTTGATCTTCGTGCCTTTGGTGCGGTTGGTCACCACGATCCTGCCGCCCGCTTCTACCTGTGCGCGCGCGTTTTCAATGGCGAGCTCGTCGCCCAGGGAAAGCGCGCTGTAATCTGCTTCGTTTTCAAACACCAGCGGCAAAATGCCGGAGTTGACGAGGTTGGCCGCGTGGATGCGGGCAAAGCTCTTGGCAAGCACGGCCTTGATGCCCAGGTACAGCGGCACCAGCGCCGCGTGCTCGCGGCTAGACCCCTGGCCGTAGTTCTGCCCCGCCACCAGGAACCCGCCGCCCTTCTGCTTGGCCCTGGCCGGGAACTGCGCGTCCACCGGCGTCAGGCAGTAGTCCGAAAGGTAGGGGATGTTGCTGCGGTAGGGCAGCAGTTTGGCGTTGCTGGGCATGATGTGGTCGGTGGTGATGTTGTCTTCCATGGTGAGCAGCACCTCGCCCGAGAGGGTCTCGGGCAGCGCGACATTGACCGGGAAGGGTTTGATGTTGGGGCCGCGCACCACTTCTACATTCTGGGCCTCTGCTTCGCTTGCCGGCGGCACGATCATGGAATCGTCGATGAGGAAGCGCTCGGGCATGGCCACATCGACGGATTCTCCCAGCGTGCGGGGGTCGGTAAAGGCGCCGTTTAAGGCCGTGGCAGCGGCGGTCTCGGGCGATACCAGATAGACCTGGGCGCTCGCGGTGCCGGAGCGGCCGTAGAAGTTGCGGTTAAAGGTGCGCACCGAAACAGCGTTGGATTCGGGCGACTGGCCCATGCCGATGCAGGGCCCGCAGGCACATTCCAGCACGCGGGCGCCAGCCTTTAACAGATCGGCGAGCGCGCCGTTTTCGGCCAGCATGGACATGACCTGCCGCGACCCGCAGGAAATGGTAAGGCTGCAGTGCGGCGGCACGGTGCGGCCGGAGTTTTTGAGGATCTTTGCCACCTTCATCATGTCGGTGAAGCTGGAGTTGGTGCAGCTGCCGATGCACACCTGCTGCACCTCTTTGCCCGCGAGCGAGGCGACGGTGCAGATGTTGTCCGGGCTGTGGGGGCAGGCGGCCAGGGGCTCCAAGGCGCCCAGGTCGATGGTGTAGGTCTCGTCGTATACCGCGCCCTCGTCGGAAGCGAGGGGCACATAATCCCCTTCCCTTCCCTGCGCCTTTAAGAACGCGCGGGTGACTTCGTCGCTCGGGAAGATAGAGGTGGTGGCTCCAAGCTCTGCGCCCATGTTGGTGATGGTGGCGCGGTCGGGCACCGAAAGGGTCTTTACGCCCGGCCCGGCGTACTCCACGATCTTGCCGACACCGCCCTTGACCGAGAGCAGGCGCAGCACTTCCAAAATAACGTCTTTTGCCGAAACGTAGGGGCGCAGCTTGCCATTAAGTTCAACGCGCACCATTTTGGGCATGGTGAGGTAATATGCGCCGCCGCCCATGGCCACCGCAACATCCAGCCCGCCCGCGCCGATGGCGAGCATGCCGATGCCGCCGCCCGTGGGGGTGTGGCTGTCGGACCCGAGCAAGGTCTTGCCGGGGATACCGAAGCGCTCGAGGTGCACCTGGTGGCAGATGCCGTTGCCCGGGCGGGAAAGGTAGATGCCGTGCTTGTAAGCTACCGTGCGGATGAACTTGTGGTCGTCGGCGTTTTCAAAGCCGGACTGCAGCATGTTGTGGTCGATATACGCAACAGAACGCTCGGTTTTGACCCGCGGCACCCCGATGGCCTCAAACTGCAGATAGGCCATGGTACCAGTGGAATCCTGCGTGAGCGTTTGGTCGATGCGGATGGAGATCTCAGTCCCTGCCTTCATCTCGCCCGAAACGAGGTGGGCCTGAATGATTTTTTGTGCGATGGTCAATGGCATTTGGTTTGCTGCCCCCAGTTCGTATAAATTTAAAAATGATAAAAGTGCTTGGGCCCCTGTTCGCTTTGGTGCGCACAACCGGGCGGCGCCCTGCCAAAAAGCCGGGCGCCGTCCGTTAGTCCCACAAAATATTTTAGTATCCCGTCTGTTGGTTGTCAAGCCCAGAAACGCCTGTCATACAGGGTTCACAAGCACTTTTACCCCTGCTTTTCCGCCGTTTTTTCGTAGCAGTCCAGGATCTCGCCAAAGTATAAAATGTGCAGCCCGCCCGAACCGGGCTTTTCATAATATTGCGCCAGAATTTCGGGCGCGGCGCCCTCGGCGTCCATCAGCGTGGCGGAAAGAACGCGGCACTCGTAATAGGTTTTGCAGCCCGCGATCACCGGTACATCCACGCGGTGGGCAGGCGCCGTAATCAGCCCTGCCGCTTCGAATTTATCGAGGTCGCGCCCGCTCTTAGTGCCGCAGAGCGCAAGCGCTTTGCGGAAGGAATCGTCTCCGGGGATGCACACCGTAAAGCAGTCGTGCGCGTCCAAACATTCGCGGGTATGGCGGGAGGTGCGCACCGCCACCATAAATACCGGGCGGGACCACATGACCCCCACGCACCCCCAGCCAATGGTCATGACGTTAGGGTTGCCCGCGCCGTCCTTGCTCACCAAAAAAGCGTCGTACTGAAACAGGTCGTTCATTGCGCCGGTCGCCAGATCGAAATTGATGCTCGTGCTCATAAACAAAGCCCTCCTTTTGCCAGGTGGTAAAAACGTCTTTTTTGATTGACCGAGCGTCCCAAAGGCCGGATCGTTCTTTTTTATTTTAACAATGCGCCTGAAAAAAGGCAATGCGCCTTCTGTTCTTCTGACATATTTGAACAAACTATAAACGAATTGAAACACTTTTTTGCGGGAATTGTTTTTTGCTGCAACTGCATTATAATGGTAGTAGGCAGCGGTGTGGTTGCGCCCTGCTGCCGCAACGCGTTCATTCGGAGGAGATTATGCGCAGGTTTTGCTCAGCCATCCTTGCAGCGGTACTTTGCTTCCTGCTGCTCTGCGTTCCCGTTCTTTCCTTTGCGGCGGAGGATGCCACCCCCGCCATGAAGCGTTCGGAACGCTCTTTAAATTCCATTCTTTCAGAGGAGAGCGCGGCCATTCGTACCCGGCTGTTTACCGAGTTCGTGCAGCCCCGCTTAAAATATCTGACCGTCCGCACGGCTTCCAAGGTAGGCAGCGGCAAGTGGATCGGCTCGGTCAGCATTGCCGAAGAGCTGGAAGAAGGCGAGCATCTGCGCTATTTGGTGGAAGAGTGTATCGTGCAGTACGGCTACCAGGATCTGCCGGAAAACACCGTCTCCTGCACGCTCACGGTGGGCGAAAGCACCACCACCCAAAATTACGACGGCCAGCCGGTGTTTGAGTTTGAAGACATCGAGCTGAGCGACACCGCACTGACAGACGACCTTCACCTGTGGGTGCGCTACTACGGCTCCAACTACTCCCTGCCCCTCACCGAGCACTACAACGCCGAGGAGTTCGATTTTTCCACCGTGTTCGGGCCGATGTCTCACGCCTATGTGCAGTACATCGAAAACGGCGGCGAAATGAAACTGGTGGACCACGCGGTGCTCAACGTAAAAAGCTACGTGGCCGATGTGGATTCCGAGACCGTAGGCTTTATTTGGGAGCTGTACTTGGTCCACGGCGGCGAACTGCCCGCTGATGCCACGCTGCTTCGCTACGACACCGGCAGCGGCATTGTAAAGGTCTACTCCCGCACGCTTGAAACTTATTTTTGATCTTCACCACTTTGATAAAAAGCAAAACCACCGGCTTGTTGAACCGGTGGTTTTGCTTTTGCCGTGCGCCGGCAAAACTCACTGCTCGCTTACGCGCTCGTCCCTGCGGCGCATGAGCTTGCCGAAAAAGGTCAGCGCCCAAATGCCCGCCAGCGCAACGGCGACATAGAGGACCCGGCTGACGATGGCCGCGCTGCCGCCGAAGATGGCGGCGATGACGTCGAACTGAAACAAGCCCACAAGGCCCCAGTTCAGCGCGCCCACGATCAAAAGGATCAGGGCAAAAATATCCATGGGTTCGTTCTCCTTCCGTCCAAAAGGTGACCACGACCGGTCTTTCGGCGTTAGTATGCCCTCAGAACGGAAAAACTAACCGCCGACATGGCAGTTTTTGATTTTTGCGTTAGACCTTGCCGCCCTTCTTTTCTTCCTCGGCAACGAGCTCCAGTTCAAATTCGTCAAAAGAAACGGGCTCCACAAAGTCGCTCTTCCGAAAGACCACGCGCGAAAAGGCGTTGGCATCCTGCACGTGCTTTTGCAGCACCAGCGGCAGTGCGATGTCGAGCGCGCGGCACACCTCGCCCATGGCCTCGTGCAGGGCATCGGCGTCCCACACGCCCTTGTGCTCCACATAAGAAGTTGCCTGAATCAGGATCTTTTGCCGTTTTTTCAGCTTTGCCCACAGCATCACTTTCATCTTTGGTCTTCCTCCCGCCTTTGAGGTTTTCGCTTCAGTTTTAGCCGAGCTCTTCCAAAAGATGCGCCACCGCCGCCTCGAGCTGCGCGTCGCTCCCCTCTTCGCTGTTTTCTACCACGTAGTCGGGCGTAAGGCCTACTCCGTGGATGCTGCGGCCGTTGGGGGTATAATAAGCCCCAGTGGTCATTTTGACCCAGCCGCCACTCTGCGCAAGCGGATAGGTGGTCTGCACGATGCCCTTGCCGAAGGTCTGTGTGCCAATGAGCACGGCCTTGCCGTAATCCTGCAGCGCGCCCGAAAGCGCTTCGCTCGCCGAGGCGGTATTGGAGTTGACCAACACGGCCATGGGCCAATCGAGCTCTGTGCCATCGGCGCGGTACACATTTTCGGTGCCGTCGCCGTTTTTGACCGTAAGGACGACTCTGGACCCAAGCAGGCAGTCTGCCACGCCCATCATCTGATCCAAATAACCGCCCAAGTTGTCGCGCAGGTCTAAAACCAGCGCGCGCGCGCCATCTGCCTGCGCCTGCTCTATGGCCTCAGCAAATTCGCCCTGCGCGTCGGCATAAAACGCCGAGATCGAAATATAGGCAATGCCGTCTTCCAACAATTCATATTGTACCCGATGGGTCACGATCTCCTCGCACTGCAGGCGCACGGTGTAGGTCTCCCCGCTGCGGCGCAGTTCCATTTCAAACTCCTCTTCGCCCAGCGCACTGATGAGTGAAGCGGGGTCTTTCCCCTCTTCGGGCGAGACCGCCGTGCCATTCACCGCCAGTATCACATCCCCTACGGCAATGCCCGCGCGGCTGGCCGGGCCGTCTTCGGTGACCAGCACGATCACGTAGCCCTGCGCTTCGTCGTAGCTGATGGTAATGCCGACGCCCTCGTAATGGCCGGACTTGCTCTCGGTATTCTTTTCGTACTCTTCCGCCGTGTAATAGGCGGCATAATCGTCGTTGAGGCCCGCCACCGTGCCGCGCGCCGCCGAAAGATACAGCTCTTCCTCGCTGACGTCGGCCAAGGCATGCTCCGAAATGACGCCGAACAGCTCGCCGAGCGCGCCGGCGGAACTTCCGCCGAAGATACGCACAGCAAAAAGCGTTCCCACCACCGAGACCGCTACCAAAAGCAGCGCTGCCGCTGCCAGGATCATTTTTGAACGGCCAGACATTCTTTCCTCCGAACCCACCCTTCGTAGACAAAGGGTATCGATCTTTATTTAAGGTGCGCCGGCACTGCCGGCCCTTCCATACTATGCTACAACCCTGGGATACAAGTCAAATCCTTTTGCCGTTTTTTTACAAATATCACAATTCTGCCCCAACTGGGCCAAATTGTAAACAGCCCCATAAGGGCGCAAAAAAGGCCCGCAGTGCGCTTGCTGTGCGGGTCTTTTGCCTGCCCCGGGGCACAAGGTCAAATGCTCTTGATCCAGCAGCGGCGGCGGCGGTGCTGCCGGCGGTCGAAGGATTTGAACATCATTTGGATCTTTTCGTTCATCTCCAACTGGGGGCCGGTCTCGGCGAATTTTACGCCGTGCTTGTAGGCGTTCTTTAAAATTTCGTGCAGCACGATGGCGTTGACGCCATGGTTCTGCAAACTGGGCCGCACCGCCACCAGGTACATATCCAGCACCTCGTAGTTTTTCAAGCCCTTCAAAAGGTGGACCCACCCAAAGGGGAAAAGCTTGCCATCAGCCTTTTTGACTGCCGGGCCCAATGAGGGCATCAAAAGGCCGAACGCGCAAACTTTGTCCTCCTCGTCCAGCACGATACTCACCAAATCGTGCTGCACCAGCGGCAGGTACTGATCCACATAGTGGTCGATCTCGTGTTCTTCCAGCTCCACCACGCCGTAAAGGCCGCCGTAAGCTTCGTTGATGAGCTGAAAGATCCCCTTGATCTTGGGGCGCAGCTCTTTTTTAGAGTGCCAGTCGAACACCTTCAGGTGATTGCGCTTGAGCACGACTTCTGCCAGGCGGTCCAGCCGCTCGGGCATCTGTTCCGGCACCGTTACCTGGTACTCCACCCAGTCCACCGACTTGGCAAATCCCAAACGTTCCATTTGCCGCACATAATAGGGGTAGTTGTAAATGGTGATGAACAGGTTCTGTTCTTCAAACCCATCGACGAGCATTCCCTCTTTGTCCAGATCGGTAAAGCCCATGGGGCCGTGCAGCTCGTCGCAGCCCTTTTCCTTTGCCCAGGCCACCACTGCGCCGAACAGCGCGTCTACCACCTCGTCGTCGTCAATAAAGTCCACGCGGGTAAAGCGCATGCGTTTTTGGTTCCATTTTTCGTTGGCGCGGTGGCTCAAAATAGCGCCGATGCGGCCCACGGCCTTGCCGTCGCGGTAGGCCATAAAAAAGCGCGCCTCACAAAAACCAAAGGCCGTGTTCTTTTCGGGCGTGAGGTTTTCCAGCTCGTCGAACACCAAGTCGGGTGTCCAGTACGGACAATCGCTGTAAATGCTCTTGGGAAAGCGAATGAACTCTATCCGCTCCCTTCGGGTCTTTACTTCCTTGATCTCTACCATAAACGAACCTCTCCAAAAAAATATAAAAATAGGAATAATGCCGGGGGCAGGCACGCCCCCGCCAGGCAAAAAGCGAATAACCTTTTGCCGGAAAAAACAAATGAAGGATCACTGTGCAGCCACGGCAATGAGCCCGGTGTTCCGAAGCAGCGGGCCGGAAATGTTGAGGGAAGACAGGTACTCTACCTCCTGCCCATCGATCAAAAACTGCACTTGGTCGATCTCGCTGATCTCGGTAAGGGTGTTGACCACCGCGTAAACCGCAAGGTACTCTTCCTCTGCGCTCAGAGCGCGGCAAGCCTCGGCAAATTGCGCCGAAAGGTCGACCACCGCCGTACTGCCGCTCAGCCAGGCCCGCAAAACGGCGCTGCCGTCGAGCCCTGCAAGCAGCGGCTGCCGCTCGGCGGCGCCATTGAACAGCTCGCTCAAAATGCGCTCAGGGTCCTGGCACTCGTCCTGCGGCAAAGAAGCCGGGTAGGCCTGCAGCCTGCCCTGTTCCTGATCGGGCAAGTAGAGGGTGGCGAGGTTGCCGATGAGCGAGGAAAACTCCGACCGGCGCAGCAGGCTGTCGCCGGCGGTCAAAAGTCCTTCGATCTGCGTAACAGGGGAATACAGGCCGTCCTCTTCCACCACGATGTTGACGTAGGCGATGTTGCACACAAACCCCGTAATGGCGTAAACCAGCGCGCCGTAGGCGAGCGCTTCGTTCTGCGGCCGGCCGTTGAGCACCACCATGGCCATGCGCTTGCCGTCGGCATCGGGCTGGATCATGGGGTCAAAGGCCAACTCCACCCCCTCGAACAGAGGGTCTTTGAGGGTCTCTTGCACCACGGTGCTCAAATAGTCGCGCTCCACCGTGTCGCCCGAGACCGTGAGGGGAATGACGACTTCGCGTGGGTCGGCAATGAGATAAGTACCCGTGGGGTCTGCCGTGTAAAAGGTGATCACACGGCGTTCCTCGTAACTGTCGTCGTCGGTGATGTTGCGCTGCTCCTGAATGACCTGGTCACAGTAGAGCGAAAGGTCGAGCTGGGTGGGGGCACAGGCGCCCAGCGGCATGCCCAAGTACCCCGGTTCCATGCCCTCTACATAGACGTTGATGTAGTCGACGTCGAGCAGCTGGCAGAGCGTATTGGCCAGTGCGACGCGCACCTTGAGCATCTCGTCTTCGCGGTAATAGGTGTAGTTGGTGGAAAGTTCAATGTTTGCCACCCGGCCGCTCACCTCTACCGATACCAACCGCACGCTGGTGGAAAGGATGCTGCGCATGGTGCGGCTGTCCTGCGGGCCGCTGATGAGCGCTTCAATGACGGCCTGGGCGTCGGTTTGGCCCTCGGGCACGCTCACATCGCGCATTTCGACCATTAAGTGGTTGCCGTCGAGCGACAAAAAGGAAAGCGGCGCGCGCACCGTGCGGGAATAGGACTGTGTGCTGTAGGCCCCGCTGGGCGAAAACTGCGGCCTGGCGGCCGCGCTCTCGCCGCCGGCACACCCCGCAAGCAGCAGCGTAGCCGCCGCAAGAAAAGCGCAGAACGCGCGTTTGAGTCTGGTTTTTTGCTTCATGCGCGCTCCTTTTTTTAAAACAGTTCGTAAAGCTCGTCGTGGTCGATCTTCCAAATGCCGCCGGAGAGTCTGAGCTTAACAGGCGCGCTTTCACGCGTGACCAGGCTTCCCTCGGGGTCTAAGTAGGCGTAGTCCACCCGCACCACCGCGCTCGTGCCGTTGGCGCTGTAGATCTCGCCCACCACCTGGTAGCTTTGCAGCTGCAAAAGCCTTTCCTGCAGCTGGGAAGAAAACTGTTCCTTCAGCGGCCGGCTGAGCCCGCTCTGCGTGGTGGCCGAAAGGAAGTCGAAAGCGCCTTCCCAGTCGTGCATCAAAATGGCGCTGAACACTGTGCTGACGGTGTTTTGGGCCGAAAGCACCACCGAATCCTCAAAGGGCTGCGCGCCCATGGGCCGGCCGGTGGTCTCGGCGTCATCCACAAACCCGAAATTCGCGCGGCTGACGCGGGTACCGATGCCGTCGCCGTCCTCGTCGATCAGAAGTTCGACGTGGGAGTAGTTGCCCAGGCCCGTCAACGTATCGATCACCGAGTAGTAAGCCAGGCGCCGGCGCAGGTACTCCTCTTCCTTGAGCTGGGTATCTTCCCCCCAGCCATCCGGCAGATTGCTGCTTTGGCGCAAAAACTCGGCCGAAAGCGTAACGGTTAGCACGCTGCCCTCCTCGCGCATGGAAACGATGCGGGTCTGGCTGTCGATCACCCGTTTCAGCTCGTCGTACGTGGGGCCGCTGATCAATTCCAGCAGCGCGGCGTACTCCACGCGGGTGTTGGCGCTGGCGGTGATCACGCGGGATTCCCCGGCGAGCATGCCGCTGCCCGAAAAGCGGAAGTACAGCGTAACGGCGTACTCGCGGGAAGAAAGTCCGTCGTCATCGCCCGGCGGAATGGGAATGGTGACCGAACCACCCTGGTTGGGGGTCTCTTCAATGGCGGGGCCGCTCAGCACCCCCACGCCGATGAGCACGCCGATGATGAGCATGGCCGCCGCCGCAAAGGCCAGAATGAACAACATGAGTTTTTTGGAATCGCTCGTCATATGGCCTCCCTGTTTTCCCTTTCGCCCTGCACGAGCGGCAGGCGCACGTAAAAGGCCGTGCCCTGGTTTTCGCGGCTGTGAACCTCGATGCTGCCGCCGTGCTGGCGCACGATGCGCTCGACGATCGAAAGGCCCAGCCCGGTGCCGCCGGTATCGCGCGAACGGGCTTTATCCACCCGGTAAAAGCGCTCAAAAATGTGGGGAATGTCCTTTTCGGGAATGCCGATGCCCTCGTCCTTGACGCCGATCACGGCCGTGTCGCCGTCGAGCGCCAAAGAGACCGTCACCGTTCCGCTGCCGTCGGTGTACTTGACGGCGTTGTCGATGAGGTTGAAAATGACCTGTTCCATTTTGACGGGGTCGACCTCGGCAAACAGGCTGGGCAGCGCGGTCTGCAAACGGATGCCCTTTTGCTCGGCAATGGGGCGGATGCGCTTGACCGCCACCTCGCACAGCTCCGAAAGGTCGGTGCGCGCCGGGCGGAACGTGTCCTCGTTTTGGTCGAGCCGCACCATTTCCAAAAGGTCGCTCACCACGGTAGAGAGCCTGTCGATCTCTTTGTTGACATCCCCTAAAAACTCCCGCGTCACGCACTCGTCGAGCTGGTCCTGGCACAGTAGGGACTCGATGAGGATCTTCATGGAAGCGAGCGGGGTCTTGATCTCGTGCGAAGCGTTGGAAACAAACTCGCTGCGGAAGCGCTCGGTGTGTTCCAGCCGCTCGCTCATGTCGTTGAAGCTGCGGCCCAGCTCGTCGACCTCGGTCTTGCCCTCGACCTTGGCGCGCAGGTTCCACTCGCCGCGGCTCATGCGGCGGATGATCCGCGTGAGTTCGGTGATGGGGCGGGTGATGGACTTGGCCGTCAAGCTCGCCACCACGATGATGCCCACCGCCACCACGGCGATGATGAGCAAAAGCTGCGCGCGGATGCTGGCGACGGAATCCTTTACATCCTGGATGCTCGCCGAAAACACCACCGCGCCCAGTCCTTCGCCGGGGCCGCCAATGGCGCTGACGTAATACACCGTCCACTCCTCTTTGGGGAAGAGCGACTGAAAAAACCCATCGCCGCTCTCCACCATGCGGTGGAAGCCGTAGTCGGAGGATGCGCCGTAAAACAGCACGCGGTTGATCTCGCTGTAGTCCGGCGCGCGGCCGTTGAGCGCCGAAAGCGCGTCGATTTGCACCACGCCGTTTTTGTCGACGATCAGCACGCGGCCGGAAAGCTCCTGGCTGTAGCTTACCGCCATGTTGTAAAGCTGCGCCGCCTCGCCTTCGCGCACGTAACTTTCCACCGCCGTGGCGATCTCCTCCACCGAGCGGGTCTGCTCGCTGACGCGCTGGTGCACCAGGTAGTTTTCCACAATTCCCGACACCGAGACCAGCACGATGGCAAAGCCGATGAACGTGATGAGCAGATACCCAAGCACCATGCGCCCGCGAATGGAGTGCAGCGCCGGGCCTTGATTCCTATTGCGCAAAGTAGTAACCCGCTTTCCACTTGGTCAGAATGAATTCCGGCTTGTTGGGTTCGCGCTCGATCTTGTTGCGCAGGCGGTTGATATGCACGTCCACCGCCCGCAGATCGCCCATGTACTCGATGCCCCAGATCTTTTCCAACAGCTCTTCGCGCGAAAAGACCCGCCCCCTGTTTTCCATCAAAAGGCGCAGAATGTCGAACTCTTTGGTGGTAAGATTGACCGGCTTGCCATCGAGCGTGACGGTGAGATTTGCGGGGTTGATCTTCAGGCCGCGGCATTCCAGCTCGGCGGTCTTCTCTTCCACGGGGGCCTTGGTCCGCCCGGCGCGGCGCAGAATGGCCTTGATGCGCGCCTTGACCTCCAAAATATTGAAGGGCTTGGTCATGTAGTCGTCGGCGCCGTATTCCAGGCCGAGGATCTTGTCCATATCCTCGCCCTTGGCGGTGAGCATGATGATGGGCACGTCGGAGTGTTCGCGGATGCGGGTGCACACTTCCATGCCGCTCAGCTTGGGGAGCATGACGTCGAGCAGGATCAGGTCATAATCGCCGCTTTCGGCCTTTTTGACGGCCTCTTCGCCGTCGAGCGCCTCGTCCACCTCGTAGCCGTCGTGTTCGAGCGCAAAGCGAAGCCCCTTGAGAATGAGCGGTTCGTCGTCTACCAAAAGCAGTCTGTTAGCCATAAAGGACCTCCCAAAGCAGTTGTGCGCACACACAGCGCAAGTATACTTTATTATAGCACAGGTTTTGGGGCGCTTCACGCGGCAGATTCTTTCTAGTTTATGAAAATTTCCGGGCGCGCGGCGCAATGTTTACGGGTTCTTCATCTTTTTTTCGCCCCCCGCCACTGCAAACCACGCCGATTTGTTGTATACTGTTTTAGAAAAAACCAACCATTGGAGGAAAATTTTGAAGCGGATCTTCTGTTTTCTTCTGCTGCCGGCGCTTTTGCTGTGCGCGCTGCTCGCCCTGCCCTGCGGCGCCTCGGCTGCGTTCGACGGCGAGATCACCTCGGACTGCGCCGTGCTGGTAGACGCAAAGACCGGCTCGGTGCTATACTCCAAAAACGGCGACCAGGCCGCCTTCCCGGCAAGCACCACCAAACTCATGACGGCGCTCGTCGTGCTTGAGCGGGTGAGCGATCTGGAAGCTACCGCCACCGTTGGCAGCGAGATTTGGCGCTTTAGCGAAAACAACACCCTCATTGGCCTGGTGGATCACGAGGAGGTGCGCATCATCGACCTTCTGTACGGCGCGATGCTGCCCTCGGGCAACGATGCCGCCGCCACCCTCGCCTGCTACGTGGGCGGTTCCATTGAAGGCTTTGCCGACCTGATGAACCAGAAGGCCAGCGAGCTGGGCATGGACAACACCCATTTTGTGAACCCCCACGGCCTGAACGACGACGCGCACGTCACCACCGCCGAAGACATGGCAAAACTGGCCGTGGCCTGCACACAGAACGAGCAGCTCATGGAGATCGTGGGCACCTACCAATACGTTATGCCCCCCACCAACAAGCGCTCGAACGAAAAGACCATCACCAGCACCAACCGCTTTTTGAACCCCGAAAGCGGCTGGAGCGCCGTGACCGGCATGAAGACCGGTTCCACCACCCCCGCCGGCGGCTGTTTGGTGACTTCGGCCGAGCAGGACGGAAAATCCCTGGTGTGCGTCATTTTGGGCGACCGCTCCGACGGGTACGAAGCCCGCTGGACCGAGACCCGCGAACTTTTGGAGTACGGGTTTGAAAACCTTTCGACCATGGCCCTTTCGGCGCTGGACCTTCCTGCGATCGAAGTGCAGGTGGCGGGCTTTACCCGCAACGACGCCGAAGCCGGCAAGCTGGTACTAAAACCGGAGTTCGGCGACCGCACCATCAGCGGCACCACCGAGTTTTTGACCGAACTCAAAGCCCACGCTTCCGAGATCGTGGTGAACACGCCCGTTCTGGAGACCGGGCTGGATGCGCCCATTGAAGAAGGCGCGGTGGTGGGCACCGCCACCCTGACTTACAACGGCCAGACCATTGCCGTGGTGAACCTGGTCGCCACGCGCAACGTGCAGGCCGCGGGCGACGCGTCAAACACCGAGCAGACCGCAGGGCTGATCACCGCCATGGCGGCCGGCGGCGAGGAGGGCGGCGGCTCCTTCCCCTGGGCGGCCGTGCTCGTGGCTGCGGTCCTTGTGGCTGCCGCAGCGTTCTTCTTCCTGCGCTTCCGCCGCCCCCACCGCAGCGCGGCGGCCGCGGCAGCCAACCGGCAGCGCAGCGAACACCAGCGCAAAAAGAACACCTATTACGTTTACCGCGGCAAATGAGCCGCCAAATGGCAAAAAGACCGGCCCTGCTCCGGTCTTTTTATATACCTGTCAGGTTTTGTTTCAAAAATCCGTGGGTTTTGCTTTTGTTCTGCGTATCATTAACAAAAGGCCCTGCCGGGCCTGCTGCAAAAAGGGGGTGGTGTGCGTTGCGCGAGCAGGAAATTCTCGAATTGCTGCTTTTGCAGGAAGAAGCGGGAATAAACGCGCTGCTCCGGCACTACGGGCCGCTCATGCGCTACGTCATCGCTCCCATTTTGCCCGACCCACAGGACTGCGAGGAGTGCCTGAGCGAATCCGCCCTGCGCGCCTGGGAGCGCATTGATCAATTCGACCGCCAAAAGGGAACGCTGCGCGCTTGGCTGACTGCCATTTCCCGCAACGCAGCGCTGGACCGCGCAAGAAAGCTCGCCCGCGCCAGCCGCACCGAAGAACTCTCTGCCGCCGCCTGTTCGCCCCCGCCCACGCCCGAAGAGCTTCTGCTGCAAAAGGAGCAGCGGGAGGCGCTGGCGCGCGCTCTGAAAACGCTCACAAAAAACGAACTGGCGCTGTTTTACCGAAAGTACTACTACCTGCAGCCCACCGCCCAGATCGCTTCTGAATTGAGCATGACCGAGCGCGCGGTAGAAGGAAAGCTGTACCGGTTGAATCGAAAACTGCGCGACCTGCTGGGAGGTGAGGGAATTGAGTGACCGCAGCCGCAATGCAGAACACAGCCAAGCTCTGGACGAGCTGCTGAAAACCGGCTTGACCGGCCTGCCGCCTGAAGCCGTGGTAAAGCGGGTAACGCCCTGGAAAAAGGCCATGAACCGGGTGCTATGCGGCCTTTTGCTCTGCGCCATTCCCCTGCCCGTTTGGTGCCTGAACTGCCTTCTGCCAGCCGCCGGGCTGCTCTGCCAGCTTTTGGGATTTCGCAGCCTGCGCAGGGAAAGCAGGTGGTTTGGGGCCTGCTATGCCCTTGCGCTGGTCCGCGCCTGCTGCTTCTTTGCCTCCCTCGTTTTTAACGCCACCATCCTTCGCGCCCTTTGCCCTGCTCCGCTCACAGCTGCGTTTCGCTTGTTGTTGGAAGCGCTTTTGCTGTTCGGCCTTTTCTATTTCTGGCGCGCGCTCGAAGACCTGCAGCAAAAATCAAACATTGCCACACACGCCGGCGGCGCGGTGGTGCTGATCCTCTGGCATGCCGCAACCTACCTGCTGTCTCTTTTTGCTCCCGCCCTCGCCAATCAAACGGGCATTGCCGGCGTGGTTATGGTGGGTGCGGCCGGCGCCGTGTTGCTCGCAGGGCTCTTATTGACCCTCAGCAGCCTGCGCAAAATCTCCGCCGCGCTGGAAGAAGCCGGGTACATTCTGCGCCCCTCGCCCGCCAAGCTCCCCGACCGCGGCATCGTGCTGCTTTTTGCCGCCTTTTTGCTGAGCGGCTGCGCCCTCGGCGCCCTGTTGTTTTCGAGCTACCCTATGGACTGGCAGCCGCTCAGCAAAGCCGAACACCGCAAAGCAGAGGCTGCAGCAGCGCACTTGGAAAGCCTTGGGGTCCCCTCCTCTGTTTTAAACGATCTTCTGCCCGAAGACATCGCCGCCTGCAAAGGCGCGCAGCAGGCAGCCACAGATGTAAAAGAGTACCCCGTAAATGGCGCGATCCTTCGCCTGACCACCGTTCTTGTGCAGCTTCCCGGCGAAGGGGAAAGTTACCGGGCCTTCCACCACTTCGAATGGGACGGCAGCCCCGGCTTTTGCGGCACCGAATGCCTGGAGCTTTTGCCCATTTACGATTTTTCCGGTCTTGGCTTTTCCAGCCCGCCGGGTTCAACGGTCACAGGGCGGGTGCTGTACGACAAAAACGGCCAAACCTTTGCCTCCCCCTACTGCAAACTGGGGGAACGTTCCGAGGCCAGCCGCGCTTCTCAGCAGCAGTGGCAGTCCCCTTGGGGTATTTATGCCGCCTTCTCGTTTCCAAACGAAGGGAGTGCCCACCGCGGCTATCTTTCCTATTCCTTCAAGCTCGCCCGCAGGCTGAGCGCAAACGCCAACAGCCTTGTAAACTACACCCACCAGAAAAGCCTGTTGCAGTACCCCGCCGTGACCGCGGCAGAAGCGCCGCCCGTATGGGGGCTTTCCCTGAAGGCGTTTGAGACCGTTGCGCACAGCGGCCTCGTTGAGTTCCGCTTCACAGACGAAAGTGCGCTGGCCGCGCTCAAATAAGCTGCTGCAATGGTAGAACGGCACAGAAAAACGGCAGGGGCCATCCCCTGCCGTTTTTCTGTGTTTTGCCGTCTTTACCATTCCTGCTGCGCTCGGGCCGGACCGGCGGCTGTTCAGTTTTGGCCTTCGACCTCGGCGTCGCGCTTTTGAGAGTAGTTGACGACGTTCTGCCCCTCGTCCCACAGACGTTCGAGCTTGTAGTACACGCGCTCTTCGGGGTGGAAGATGTGCACCAAAATATCGCCAAAATCCAGCACCACCCAACGGCCCTCGTTGTAACCTTCCTTGCGGCGGGGGAACACGCTCCGCTCCGCCATCTTTTCTTCCAGCTCGTCGCTGAGCGCCTTGACCATGATGTTGTTGCGGCCGCTGCAAACGATAAAATAGTCCGCCACGACGCTCTTTTCGCCAATATCAATAGAAAGAATGTCCTCTGCCTTTTTCTGGTAAAGGACTTCGCACATGGTTTCCGCGAGTTTGCAGATTTCGTCCCTGTTCATTTCTCGTCCTCCTTTGGAGCGTTGAGGTCCTCCCTCTGTTTTAAAGGTTCTTCCTCTGTTTTAATTGTATAACGAGATCGTTCCTCGCGTCAACTGTGCCGGGGTGCAAAATCCCGTCCGAGGCGATCACAAATCGAATGGTGGAGTTCATGCACAGCACGGCGGCGCGCACAAGGTCTTCCTTGGCGGCGGCACGGATCTCTTCTACGCCGGGAAATTCCCGGCCGGGTTCTATGGTATCGGCCACGTACAACAACAGGTCCAGGGCGGTCATCCCCCTTTTGCCGGTGGTGTGCACCCGTATGGCCTCCAGCACGGCCTCGTCCTCCACCCCAAAGACCTCGCGGGCGAGCAACGCGCCCACCGGTGCGTGGATGAGCGCCGGCTGGGAAAGGGTCACGCGATCTACCGGCGGTTCGATGCGCCCGGCGGCCAGCACGGAATCCTCATAGCTCATGCCCTTGGCGCAGTCGTGCAGCAGCGCCGCCCAGCGTGCGCGGCGAGGTTCCACACCAAAGCGCGCCGCAAGCTCTTCTGCGCTTTCCACCACTCCTAAAATGTGGCGAAAGCGCGAGGGCTTGACCATGCCCTTCAGCATTTCCTGCGCTTCGTTCAGCCCAATACCCTCGCCCCGGTACAGCCCGTGTTCCTCGATGTAACGCGCAACGTCGGGGTGCACCAGCTCCTCGTACGGCAGGCCCTGCGCCACCCGGCGGCGAACGGCGGTAGAGGAGATGTTCAGAAGCGGCATTTGCGCAAACTCCGCGCGCACCCGGCCGCCCGGCAGCTCCATGGGTTTTGCGCCCGGCCGGCCGAACACCACAAAGCGGGTCAGGCCGTAGATCTCTTCCACGTTCCGCCACCCACCGTGCGAAAGGTCGTAAAAAGTGTCTGCACCGACAATGTAGGTAAACTCCGCCTTGGGCAGTTCCTTGCATAAGATGCGCAGCGTATCCACTGTGTAGACCACGCCCTTGCGGTCAAGCTCCACGCGGCTGGGGTACAGCCCCGGCTCCTTTGCAAGCGCCAGTTCGAGCATGGCAAAGCGGTCGGCGGCCGGCGCGCGGGCCGACTTGTGCGGCGGGTCGCCCGAGACCAAAAACAGCACAGCGTCCAACGCGCACTGTTCCATGGCCCGGCGGGCCATTTCAACGTGCGCGCGGTGCACGGGGTCGAACGTGCCGCCCATTAAGCCGATCCTGTGGGCGCGGCGTTCTTTTAACAACTCAATGACGGCTTCCGGCATGTTTTTTCTCCAAGGCCCCAAAGAGCACGGGCGTTCGGTCTTTTTTTCCCATTTTGTGGGCACCCTTTTTTGTAGTAGGCAAAGGCCCTACAAAAACAGCAAAGGGGGAAAATCAGAATGGATGGCAAGACCCGGGCGTATTTTAAGCAGGAATATTTTAAGCGCAGCCGGGTGGCCCGGGCGCTCGACAGCCTGCTTTTGGGTTTTTTGCTGTGGTTTGGGTATTACCAGTTCTTTTTGTGGGCGCTGCCCACGTCGCGCGGGGCGGTCCTTTTGGCTGTGCTCGCAGGCTGCACCACGCTTTGCGCACTGCTCTTGTGGCAAAGCATCCGCTTTGACCGGTTTGCCAAACAACGCGCAGAAGAACTGCGAAACGAAGCGCTTCTGTGGCATTTGGCGCAGCTTTCAGACAACGCACTGATGGACGTTGTGGTGAGCGCAGGCGAGCCGCTGCTGGCCGTGCGGCCGGTAACCGGCGGCTTTGTTGGCAAAACAGACGGCGGCAAGCGGGAGTTTTACGCCGTGTTTTTGCGCCACCCCACAGAAAAATTGTGCGCTTCCGACCTGCTCGCCGCCCGCCGCCTGGCCGCCCTTTGGGGCGCCGGCGCACTGACGGTGCTATCGACCGCGCCGCTTTCCGATACGGCAAAAAACGCGCAGGAACAGCTTTCCTTCCGCCTGATCGGCCCCAAAGAACTCCTCGCTTTGGCACAGCCTTTGGGGCTTTTGCCAAAGGACGAGGCAGTTGCCGCCGCCGTAGAAGCGCGCGTACAAACCCTTGCCCGCCGCCGCCAGTCCCTGAAGAGCAGCTTGGTGCTGCCCGGCGCCGCGCGGCGCTATGCCATGGCGGGTGCTGCGCTTTTAGCTCTTTCGCTGCTCGCGCGCTTTAAGACCTATTACGTGTTTACCGGCCTGCTCTGCCTGGCCCTGGCACTTTTGAGCCTGTTGGGCCTGCGGCGCGGCGCGCGCAGCCAGGGCGCTCAAAACTCATAAAAGCAGTGTTCTTCAGAAGGCAGGTACAACACCAGCTTGCGGCCGATGCACTGCACAGGCTCTGCACCCGTTGCTTGAAGGAGCACTTCCATTGCCTCGCGCGGGGCAATCTCTGCCGTTTCCAGAATGGTGATCTTGACCATCTCGCGCGCTTCAAGCGCCTCTTTGACGCTTTTGATGAGGTTTTCGTTCAGATTGCCCTTGCCGATCTGAAAGATGGGCTGCAGGCTGTTTGCCATGGCGCGCAGCGAAGCGCGCTGTTTTCCTGTGAGCATAGATTCTCCTTTGCTTTTTCACTATCTGCAATATAGCGGCTTTTGGTCAATCCATAAAATCGAATTCCCACTCGCCCATCACCACGGTATCGCCATCCTTGGCGCCAGCTTCGCGCAGCGCCGCCACAATGCCCTTTTTGACCAGGAACTGCTGGAAATAACGCATGGAAGCCTCGTCGTCGGCGATGGTGCGGTCTAAAATGGTATTGACGAGCGGGCCCGAGACCAAATAGACTCCTTCGTCCTCCTGTTCGACCGTAAAGGGCTCGCGCACGACCTCGGGAGCCTCTTCCTCCCGGAAGCGCTGCACGGGCGGCAGCTCGGAAAGCGTGCGCACCACGGCGTGAAGCAAAGGCTCCAACCCCTGCAAAGCCGCCGCAGAAATGGGGTACACCTCTACCCCTTCGGCCTCGAGCGCCGCCCGGAAGGCCGGCAGGTGTTCTGCGGCCGTGGGGATGTCGGTCTTGTTGGCCGCCACGATCTGTTTGACGCCGGCGAGCTGCTCGCTGTATTCTTTGAGCTCGCGGTTGATGGCGCGGTAGTCTTCCAGCGGGTCGCGGCCCTCGCAGCCCGAAAGATCCACCACGTGGACCAACATGCGGGTGCGCTCCACGTGGCGCAAAAAATCATGCCCCAGCCCGGCTCCGCCGGCCGCGCCTTCAATAAGGCCGGGAATGTCGGCAATGACAAAATCCGCGCCGTCGTAACTGGCGGCGCCAAGGTTGGGCGTAAGCGTGGTAAAGTGGTAGTTCGCGATTTTGGGGCGGGCCGAGGTCAGCACCGAAAGCAGCGTGGACTTGCCCACGTTCGGCATGCCCACCAAACCGACGTCTGCAATGGTCTTGAGTTCCAAGCGGATCTCCATCTCTTCCCGCCGCACGCCAGGGGTGGCAAAGCGGGGGGTCTGACGGGTGGGCGTGGCGAAATTGGCGTTGCCCTTACCACCCGCGCCGCCTTTGGCCACCACCTTTTCGGCGGCTTCGTCAAACATATCGGCAATGATGCGGCCGGTTTTGGCATCGCGGACCAAAGTGCCCATGGGCACCTTGATGATCAGATCCTTCCCCGCCTTGCCAAAGCGGCGGTTGCCCTCGCCGGGCAGGCCGTTTTCTGCGCGGAAATGCTGCTTGAATCGAAAATCCACCAGCGTGTTTTTATTGGGGTCGGCGCGAAAGATCACGCTGCCCCCGCGGCCGCCGTCGCCGCCGTCCGGGCCGCCGCGGGCCACGTATTTTTCCCGGTGGAAGGAAACGCAGCCGTCCCCGCCGTCGCCGGCTTTGATATAAATTTTTGCAGTATCGACAAACATGTTTTTTCCTGTTCTTCCTTTGCGGGCAGTGTAGGTTAAGCGCTCTGTTCTTTTTTGTTTTTGGGTGCAGGCGCCGCCGTCTTTTTCTT
>CALWSW010000017.1 GCA_944384305.1 uncultured Christensenellaceae bacterium | reverse complement strand
CCGGGTTGATGGACTTGGGGAAGACGATGATGCCCTCCTGCAGCTCAAACCGCAGGATGACCTGCCCGGCGTCTTTCCCGTGGGCGGCGGCGATTCTTTGCACCGCCGGTTCGGAAAGCAGCTGCCTGCTGCCCTGGCCCAGCGGGCCCCAGGCCTCCAGCCGCACGCCGTCCGCAGCCAGCAGCGCGCGCAGTTCCTTCTGCTGGCAGTAGGGGTTGAATTCCACCTGGTTGACAGAGGGCAGGGTGGCAAACTGCGGCACGAACTTCTTCCAGATTTTCGGGGTCATGTTGCTCACGCCAATGGAGCGGATCTTCCCCGCGGCCTTCGCTTCCTCCAGGGCCTTCCAGGCGCCCGGCACGTCGCCGTAGGGCTGGTGGATGAGGTAGAGGTCCACGTAGTCCATGCCCAGCTTGCGAAGCGTAGTGTCGATTCCCTTCTTCGCGGCCTCGTAGCCGTGGTCCTGCAGCCAGAGCTTGCTGGTCACAAACACCTCTTCGCGCGGCAGGCCAACCTCCCGCACCGCAGCCCCCACTTCCTCCTCGTTGAAGTAGGCGGCGGCGGTGTCAATGTGCCGGATCCCCAGTTCCAGCGCCGTGCGCACCGCCCGGCGGGTGCTGCCGTCCGCTGGGATCTGGAAGGTCCCAAACCCGTATGCCGGGATTTTTACGCCGTCGTTCAAAGTGATGGTTTCAATCGTCATTTCTGTCACTCGTCCTTTCCCAATTCCTTGTTCAAATAGGGCCGCAGCATCCCGCCCAAAAAGGCGCTGCAAAACTCCCTTGTGCGCTCCTCAAAGCTGTACGCCCCGCCGGACATATCCCAGCAGAGCATCTGCCCGTAAAGAACGTCCACCAGCGTGTGAGAAAGCAGTTCGACGGGCGTATTCGCCTTAAGTTCGCCCTGCGCCACCCCCTGGCGCAAAAGTTCCTGCAAAGACTCGATGTCCCGCCGGAGTTTGTTTTTATCGTCTTCGTTTTCGACCAGGTCGGGGTCCACGGTGTTGCGCACCCATTCCTGGCAGAGCTTTAAGCTGCTCTTTTCGATGTAGCTCGAAAAATTGACCATAAAAAAGGCCAGCCGGTCCATAAAGGGGCCAGAAAAGGCGAGCGCCTGCTCCAAGATCTCCTGAAAGACCTCCCGGCTGAGGGCGAACATCACGTCCTCCTTGCGCTTGAAGTACGTGTAAAACGTGCCGCTTGAGACCCCGCAGGCCTTGGTGATTTCGGCGACGGAGGTGTTGACCAGCCCCTTTTTACAAATGATCTGCTTGGCGGCGGAAAGCAGTTTCTTTTTGGTCTCCTGTGCGGCCAGCTGACGGTTGGTCATGGGTGATCCTCCTTTTTGACTTTGTGAGTTTATTGTATCACGTTCACTGAATAATAGTCAATGAATTTTGTTTAGCGAATTGCGCGGCATAAAGAAAAAGTTTTGCGCTTGTTTTGTAGTGATGGCGCCAAGTGGGCAAAGAGAAAGCCCGTGCCTTCCGCGTTTGCGCCGGGGCAAAGCGTAAAAAGCACGGGCTCGTTTGAAAGCAGGCCTTTTGACAGATCGGCCGGTCAAAGACCGGTCAGGCCGCGGAGGGACCTTTTACATGGATCCGAAAGCGGTCTGCGCGAACCGGTCATTCCGCAGCGGTCAGGCCGGACCGAACGGTGACCTCGTCGGCGGTGATCATGCCGCTCGACAGGCAGAGCATGAGGCAGTAGTAGTGGGAAGCGCCGCTGCCCATGTAGTTGCGGCTGGAGGTGAAGCCGATAGCGTAGAGGCCGTCGATGGCGCTGCCGTCAGCGCGCAGCACCTGGCCCTGGGGGCCGGTCTTCAGGCCGCCGATGATGTCGAATCCCACGAAGGTAAGGCGGGTGGCGTAGAAGGGGCCCTGGGCGAGGGGCAGTTTTTCGTCGCTTGCAGAGGAAGTGCCGGTTTTGCCGACCTGGTCGATATTGGTGTGGGAGGCGGAAGTTTCGCTGAGCTCGAACACGTCTTCGCCGGTCTCGCAGTAGTTGTTGAACTGCTCCACAGAGGTCAGGAAGGCCTCCTCATCGAACCCGCACAGGGCGGCGAGCTCCTCAAGCGTATCGGCTTTGAAGTACGGGCCGCCGTCCGTCACCTTTTCTTCAAAGCTTTCCAGCAGTCCGGCGCTTTCCAGCTGGGCCGTGTCGTAGATGCAGTAGAACTGATCCAGGCCGTCTTCGTAGGAGTAGTAGCGGAAGTAGCGGTCGTCCACCTCGCTGGCCAGGCGGCTGCCGTCCCGGCCGACGATCATGGCCAGCGTGGAATTGGCATCGCTGTAGCTGTAGGCGCCGTTTACAGTGCGGAAGCCCATCAGGGGGTCGGCCAGGCGCGCGCCGCCGTTGAGGTAATTGTCCTCTGTCATCACAGCGCCAACGTCCAGCGCCATCTGAATGCCCGAACCGTCCGCGCCCACGGTGGTGCAGAAGTAGTCTCCGGCACGTTCCGGCAGGTATTCTTCCAGCAGTTCTTCATTGTGGGTGTAGCTGCCGGTGGCGAGGATCACGGCGTCCGCTTCGATCACGTAGTCGCAGTCGCGGCCTTCGGCGTTGACGCCGGTGACGGCGCCTGCGCCATCGGTGATCAGGGAGGTGGCCTTCACGTGGGTCATCAGTTCGCCGCCCTGTTCCAGGTAGGCGTTGGCCACTCGCTCGACCAGCCAGGCGCCGGCGGTATTCGCGTTGGAGTTCTCGACCGCTTCCTGGTAATAATCGGGAACGGTGGCGTTCCACACGTATTCTTCATCGGAGGTGCCGGCAGGAACGAGTTCGATGCCGAGGTCCATGAACATGTTGTAGGCGTTCTGGGTGGCGTCTACATTGGCGTAGATCCTTTCCAGATCGGGCGCGCCCTCCGGAACGGGGAAGTCGCCGTAATAAAGGCGGGTCTCGATGAAATCCTTCATCTGCTGCGCGGTCTCTTCCGAGGTGGCCGCCATGAAGGAACCGCCGGAGAAACGGGCGCTGCCGCCAATGACGTCCAGCTGTTCGATCAACAGGACGTCAACGCCGTTCTGTTGCAGGCGGTTGGCGGCCGACAGTCCGGCAAAGCCCGCGCCCACCACAACGGCATCCGCCGACAGCGTTTGAACTTCCTGTTCTTCCCCGGCGGGGGCCTGGGTCAGGCGGTCTAAATCCGCCCCGGCCTGCTCCAGCGCATTGGAGACGGCGGCGATCAGGCCGCGGCTGGAATTGGTGGCGCCGGCCACGGTGTCGACCGCAAGCGTCTGCCCTTCCAAAATGGCGGAGGGGATCTCGTCGTCCACGTAAGAGAACATGTAGTAGGTCTCGTGCTGGCTGGTCACCTGGATGCCGGTGATCTCGTTTTCAGTTAAGGTCACTTCCACGGTGATGTCGCCGTTGTTGCCGCCGCCCGTGCCGGTGTAGGTGCCGGGGGTGTAAAGAGCGGCGGGCGTTTCTTCTTCGGCCTCGACCGGGGTTTCGGCGGGAGCCGGGCTGGGGCTCTCATTGGCCGGTTCCGCTTCCTGCGAGCAGGCGGCCAGCCCCACGACCATGACGACGCAGAGCAGCAAAGCCAACAATCGTTTCATTATTTTGTCCTCCATGATCATTTGCGGTGCAGCTGCTGACACCATGATAGGGGACAAAGGTACTGTACAGTCAAGACTTTTCGCAATAGGGTGCAAAAAATTCGTGATAGTAACGGGGCTGGCCGTTTTCCGACCAAAGGGCGAGCGGGCGGGTCATGATGTCGCCGGCCAATGTGTGGCCGTTTTGTTCCATGGCGGCCAGCAGGGTTTGGATATTGCGGGCTCTTTTCCCTGCTGAGGCGTTGAACACGGCACGGTAACAGGGATGTTCCGGGTAATACTGGACGTTTTCATCCAGAATGCTGCGGTCGAACAGATCTTTTTCAAAAATGCCCAACCCGGTATCGATAGAATATTGCCCGCTTACCACATCTTCGTAGTGAAACAGCGGCGTGGATTTTACCAAAGGGACCTGGCTGTGCCAACGTTCCATGTAGGACTGAGAGTATTTTTTAAAATAGACCTGGTCGCGATATTCAAAAGAGATGCGGTACAGGGCGGGCCGCACACCCAGAACGATGTTGCCCTCCCGCTTTGGGGCGCTTTCCATCTCGGCGATGAACTGTTCCAAATTCTGTTCTATGCGCGTGAGAAAGGCAATCTTTTCCTTCAGGCGTTCAATGCCCGGCTTGAGCGCCTCGCTCACCTGGGCGGAATCGGAAGATTGCACCAGGGCGCCGGCCTCATGCAATGTAAAACCGTATCCGCGGTACATGCGCAGCCAGCGCAGCACGCCGGAGGTATAAACGTCGTAGTGGCGGTACCCGCTTTCTGTTTTGTCCGGAGGGTCGATATAGCCCAATCGCTCAAAATAACGGATGGCCTCCTTGGAGGTCCCGATCAGTTTTGCTACGTCGCCAATGCTGTATTGCATCTTGTGGTGGGTCCTTTCGGGATTTTGCCAGGATTTTTTCAGTTTGATTTCTGCTAAGGGTAGTTATTGCCAAACACCGTGGCGGTAAAGAAAAAACGTTACCCCATCAAGTTTTTCCGCGCTTCCGGATCATTTTTAAGGATGGCGCTCACCGTTTGGCAGGACTCCACCAAGGGGCAGTCGCCGCAGGTCGCGGCGCCTCGTTCCCTCGCGCACCGCCGGATGGCGCACATGCTCTCGCAAAACACCGTTTTAACGCCTTCCGTGCGGCAGCCCTGGCAGTAGATGTGCTCGGGCAAAATGGGGGCGTTGTTCAGCGCGGCCCACAGCTTTGCCGTTTTTTCGCGCAGAGATTGGTCGTTGTTGATGGTTGCAAGGTAGGCGTCGCAGTTTTCGCAATTCAGTCCGCAATAGGCGATCATCGATTTCATGGCAGGGGCTCCTTCCTTTGGGGTTCGAATGCCGTCAAAAGCCATAGATTCAGCAAAAGGGCCGGCGGAAGATGTTCCGCCGGCCCTGAAGGCGCCTTTTTTGTTGAAAAGGACGGGCCGTTTAGCGCTCGATCAGGCTTTCGCCGGTCATCTCTTCGGGCTTTTTAAGGCCCATGATGTCGAGCAGGGTGGGGGCAAGGTCGGCCAGGCGGCCGCCTTCGCGCAGCTTGGCGTTCCTGTCCTTGTCGTTGATGTAAATGACCGGCACGGGGTTGGTGGTGTGCGCCGTGAAGGGTTCGCCGTCCTTGGGGTCGATCATCATCTCGGAATTGCCGTGGTCGGCGGTGACGATGGCCGCGCCGCCAGTTGCGCGAACGGCCTCCACCACCTTGGCGGTGCACTCGTCCACGGCGTGAACGGCCTTGACGGCCGCTTCCATCACGCCGGTGTGGCCGACCATGTCGCAGTTGGCGAAGTTGAGGATCATGACGTCGTACTTGCCGGACTCAATGCGCTTCACGGCCTCTTCCGCCACTTCGTAGGCGCTCATCTCGGGCTTGAGGTCGTAGGTGGCCACCTTGGGGGAGGGGATCAGGCAGCGGTCTTCGCCCTCGTTGGGGGCTTCCACGCCGCCGTTGAAGAAGAAGGTCACGTGGGCGTACTTTTCGGTCTCGGCGATGCGCAGCTGGGTCTTGCCGTTTTCGGCCAGGTATTCGCCCAGCGTGTGCGTCAGGCTCTGGGGCTTGAAGGCCACCTCCACACCCGGGAACTCCAGGAAGCGCACGTCGTACTGGGTGAGGCAGACGTACTTGAGGGGGAAGTACCCCTTCTTGCGCTCAAAGCCCTCGAAGTTGGGGTCGATGAAGGCGCGGCTGAGCTCGCGGGCGCGGTCGGGGCGGAAGTTGAAGAAGATGACGCTGTCGTTGGCGTCCACAGTGGCGACGGGCCTGCCGTCTTCCACGATGACGCGCGGCACGACGAATTCGTCCACCACTTCTTCGTCGTAGGAGTGCTGCATGGCGCAGAGCGCGCAGGGCTCCTCGATGCCCTCGCCGTAGGCGATGGCGGCGTAGGCCTTCTCCACGCGCTCCCAGCGGTTGTCGCGGTCCATGGCGTAGTAGCGGCCCATGACGGTGGCGATCTTGCCGAACTGCTCTTCCTTCATGAAGTCCATCAGCTGCTGGATGTACCCCTTGCCCGAAGCGGGGGGAACATCGCGCCCATCCATGAAGCAGTGCACGTAGGCGTTGTCCAGCCCGGCCTGCTTGGCCAGGCGGAGGAAGGCGTACAGGTGGTCGATGTGGCTGTGCACGCCGCCGTCCGAGCACAGGCCCATCAGGTGCAGCTTGCTGCCGTTCTTCTTGACGTTTTCAATGGCGTCCAGGAACTCCTTCTTGGTGAAAAAGTCGCCCTCTTCAATGGACTTGGTCACGCGGGTGAAGTCCTGGTAGACGATGCGGCCGGCGCCGATGTTGAGGTGGCCGACTTCGGAATTGCCCATCTGGCCGCGGGGCAGGCCAACGTCGAGCCCGCTGGCGGCAATGGTGGTGTGGGGGTATTCCCCGGCGAGCGCGGTGATGTTCTTCGCGCCGTCGGTCTTGATGGCGTTCCCCTCGGTTTCGGCGCGCACGCCGAAGCCGTCGAGGATGATCAGTGCGGTAATGGGTTTGGTCATAATGTCTCCTTGTACAGGGCTTTTGCGAAAAAAGGCGCTCAAAAGGCGGGGCCCTTTGAGCGGGGAAGGGGAGGGCTTAGAAGTGCACGACCTTCGAGAAATCCTCGGCCTTCAGGGAAGCGCCGCCGATGAGGCCGCCGTCGATCTCGGGCATGGCCATGAGGGCGGAGGCGTTCTTGGCGTTCATCGAGCCGCCGTACTGGATGCGGGTGGCCTGCGCGGCCTCTTCGCCGAACAGCTTGGCCAGGGTCTTGCGGATGGCGCCGATGGTCTCGTTGGCTTCCTCGTTCGTGGCGGTCTTGCCGGTGCCGATGGCCCAGATGGGTTCATAGGCGATGACGACCTTGGGCAGATCGGCGGCGGTGAGGCCGGCAAGGCCCTTTTCCACCTGGCCGGAAACGAACGCTTCGGTGATGCCGGCTTCGCGCTGCTCCAGCGTTTCGCCGCAGCACATGATGGGGGTAAAGCCCTTTTCCAGCGCAACGAGCACCTTCTTGTTCACGGTCTCGTCGGTTTCGGCAAAGTACTCGCGGCGCTCGCTGTGGCCGATGATGACGTATTCCACGCCCAGTTCCTTGAGCATGTCGGCCGAAACTTCGCCGGTGTAGGCTCCCTTTTCGGCAAAGTGGATGTTCTGCGCGCCAAGGTGCACGTTGCTGCCCTTCAGGGCTTCGCCCACGGCGGGCAGGTCCACAAACGGCGGGCAGACCACGACGTCGCAGGCGGCGTCGGCCACCAGGGGCAGAAGCTCCTTTACCAGAGCGACGCCCTCAGAAGGGGTCTTGTTCATCTTCCAGTTGCCGGCAATGATGGGCTTGCGCATGATTCTTTCCTCCTGTGCAGTTGATCGAATCGCGGGTTGGTCAAATAAATTCAGAGGGGTTCCGGCCCCGGGGGAAGGGAGGGCGCACGCGCCCCGCCCGCCCCTTGGGAGCGGCCCGTCCGGCACGCGGCAGAGGCCGCGCACCGGTGTTTTCCGCTGTTTACTTCTTGTCGTTCAGGGCCGCGACGCCGGGCAGCTCCTTGCCCTCGAGGAACTCAAGGGAAGCGCCGCCGCCGGTGGAAATGTGGCTGACCTTGTCGGCAAAGCCCAGCTTCTTGATGGCCGAAGCGGAGTCGCCGCCGCCGATGATGGTCACGCCCTCGCACTCGGCGCAGGCCTGGGCCACAGCCTTGGTGCCCACGGCGAAGTTGGGCATTTCGAACACGCCCATGGGGCCGTTCCAAACCACGGTCTTGGCCTTTTTGATCTCTTCGGCGTACAGGGCGGAAGTTTCGGGCCCAATGTCCAGGCACATCCAGCCTTCGGGAATGGCGTCGGCCTTCACGGTCTTCTTCGCGGCGTCGTTGTCGAACTTGTCGGCCACCACAAAGTCCACGGGCAGCAGCATCTTCACGCCGCGCTCCTTGGCTTCGGCCACCAGTTCGTTGGCCAGATCGAGCGAGCCTTCGTCCACCAGCGAGGTGCCCACGCTGTGGCCCTGGGCCTTGATGAAGGTGTAGGCCATGCCGCCGCCGATGACCAGGCAGTCGCACTTGGTCAGCAGGTTTTTGATGACGCCGATCTTATCCGAGACCTTGGCGCCGCCCAGAATGGCCACGAAGGGGCGCTCGGCGTGCTCCAGCGCGCCGCCGATGAAGTCGAGCTCCTTCTTGAGCAGATAGCCGGCCACGGCGGGGATGTAGGCCGCAACGCCAGCGGTGGAGGCGTGCGCGCGGTGGGAGGTGCCGAAGGCGTCCAGCACGAACACGTCGGCCAAAGAGGCGAGTTCCTTCGCAAAGGCGGGGTCGTTCTTTTCCTCTTCCTTGTGGAAGCGCAGGTTCTCCAGCAGAACGATCTCGCCGTCCTTCATGTTGGCAACGGCTTCCTGTGCGGGCGCGCCCACGCAGTCCGAAGCGAAGGTGATCTTCACGCCGGGCAGCAGCTCGCCCAGGCGCTTGGCAACGGGCGCGAGCGAAAATTCGGGCTTCACTTCGCCCTTGGGGCGGCCCAGGTGAGAGCAGAGGATGATCTTGGCGTTCTTTTCGAGCAGGGCACGGATGGTGGGCAGCGTAGCGGTGATGCGCTTGTCGTCCGTGATGTTCCGCTCGGCGTCAAGAGGAACGTTGAAGTCTTCGCGCACGAGGACGCGCTTGCCGGTAAGGCTGATGTCGTCGATCGTCATCTTGTTCATAGCATTTTCCTCCAAGTACAAAATGTAAGCAATGCGGCAGACGCCGCCGGGATACTGTGGTTGCGGAAGAGCGGAGGCCTGGTCTGGTCCAGAAGGCGCGCCGCACTTCCCTGCAAGCTATTTTAACATAGGCAGAAGCGTTAGGAAAGCGGGAAATCGCCGCAGACGGGGAACAAAAGCAAATATTTTGGCAAATTGCGCCCCGAGCGCGCCACAGCTTTTATAAGAAAGGCAAACAGAACGCAAAAAGCGCCCGCGCTTTTTGCGCGGGCGCTTCAGAGCGCCGGTAAAACCCCTGGCCGCAAGAATTGCTTTCTTCAAAAGTCATGATGCGGTTCTTGTGCCCGGTCAAACCGTTTGACGCGGCAAATTTACCGCTCTTCGGGGATGAAGATCTCTTCTTCTTCAGAGCCGCCTTCTTCGGGGATAAAGCCGTCGTCGGTGCCCTCGTTGGGAATGAAGCCGCTGTCGCCGCTGCCGCTGTCGGAGCCGCCGGTGCTGGCGGTACCGATGGTGTAAATGCCCTGCACGGCGCTGTAGCGGTCGGTGTAGAGCTTTTCGCGCTCGCCGGTGCTGCTGCCGTCCTGCAGGCGCTCGCGGTAGACGCTCACCACGTAGCCGTTGCGGGCGGTCTGCAGCGTCACCTTGTAAGTGGAAGGCTCGGTGGGGTCCTCGATGTACTCGGCGGCGGGGGGCGTCAGGGTCTCGTCGATGACGCTGGTGACCTGGTAGGTCACGCCGGCGGGCAGGGCCTTGCCGTAGATCTCAAAGGTGATGGTGCCCTCTTTGGTGTCGGTGTTGGAAAGATAGCCGATGATATACATCGTGCTGTCGCCGCTGTTGGTGAACTTCAGGTCCTTGCTGGGGTAGTCCACCGTGGCGTCCTGTCCGCGGGGCACGTAGGACGAGGGGATGGAGTGGCTCACGCGCGAGAAGTCGGCAAAATCCGCGCCGGTGAGCAGCAGGGCGTTATAGAGCGTGGTGGAGACCTGGCACACGCCGCCGCCGATGCCGTCTTCGTAACGGGTGCCGTTCACCAGAACGTGTGCTTCCTTGTAGCCCTTTTCGGCGGTGCGCTCGCCCGTGGTGCCGTTGAAGGAGAAGGTTTCGCCGGGGGCAATCTGCGTGCCGGAAATGGCGGCCGTGGCCAGCTGCAGATTGGTGACGCGGTTGGAATCGCTGGTGGAGAAGGTGGTGGAGAAGCTGGCGATGAGCGAAACGCTGCTCTTGAGTTCGGCTTCGCTGATGGTGGGCGCAACTTCGGTGACGGCCAGGTCGACCCTGCCGTAACGGCCGGTTTCAAACTGTTCCATAATGGCCGCGACCGTGGCGGCAACATCCACGCTGCGCCCGTTCTGGCCGGGCGTTACCACAAAGGGGTCCACCGAGCCTTCCTGGTAGCTCAGGGTTGGCTCCACGGGGGCGCTGTCGACCTGCGCGGCAATGTTCTCTACAAAGGCGGAGATCTCGGATTCGGCGGCGGTTACGTTTGTGGAATAGGCGCCCGCGCCGGCGGTGAGCGCCTGGGTGAGCACTTCGTCCACCGTGGTGGTGAGCTGCACCGAGCTCTCGTCGAGCGGCCATTCCGTCGTTCCATCGGTCAGCGTGATGCGGATGCCCTCGAGCTGTGCAGAAAGGCTGCCTTCGAGCGCGGCGCGTGCGGCGGTGTAGTCCATGCCCGAAATGTCCACCCCGTTGACCGTTGTGCCGGAAGCGAAGCTGCCCGTGGGGGTGTGCGACTCTACGGGCGCGCCGCTTTCGTTCGGAGCCGGGGCGTCATTCCCCCTGCCGCCCGAAACGATGAGCGCCAGCGCGACGATGAGCGCAATGAACAGCACGATGACCGCGATGACCTGTGCCACGTGCGTCTTGTTGACGCGGGTCTTTTTCCTGTTGTTTCCAGTTCTGGAAGCCATACTATCCCTTCCTTTTATGTTATAAATTTATCATATGCTGGTAAGGGCCGGGCGGCCGCCAAACGCCCGCCGTGCCGTGTAAACAGTATACACTCTGCCCGGCCATTATGCTATGACAGATTTGTGAATACTTGAAAAACCCGGCCGAACTGTCGCGCCGCGGCTTTTTGCGCCGGCTGCGCCCGGGCAGAGACCGCCTTGCAAACCCCGCCGCGCTCTGCTATGCTGTTGCCTGCGGCAAAGCGCAGGAGCAGAGCCGTGCCAAACACCGAATATATAAAGGAAACGACGAAGGAAGCAAAAATGTTCCACATTGTTTTGGTCGAACCCGAGATCCCGCAAAACACCGGCAACATTTCCCGTACCTGCGCGGTGACCGGCGCGGCGCTGCATTTGGTGAAGCCGCTGGGCTTTTCCATCGACGACCGCCACTTAAAGCGCGCGGGGCTGGATTACTGGCAGTCCCTCACGCTCTTTGTACACGACAGCTTTCAGGAAGTGGTGGACCAGGCCGGCCCCAATGCCCGCTTTTATTTGGCCACCACCAAGGGCAGCAGGAATTACGCCGGCGTGCGGTATTGCGACGGCGACTATCTGGTGTTCGGCAAAGAGACCGCCGGGCTCTCAGAAGAGATCCGCGCCATGTTCCCGCAAAACTGCATCCGCATCCCCATGGGGAAGGGGCAGCGCTCTTTGAACCTTTCGAATTCCGCTGCCATCGTGCTGTACGAGGCGCTGCGGCAGAACGGCTTTTTGGGGCTTTGCTGACAAAGCGGAGAAAAGAGTGGCCAAAGCCCGGTTTTTCGGCGCTTTTTTGCTTGACACGCCCGGCCTTTTCATATAAAATATTTCAGCGTGAGTTTCCCGGCCCACTAGCCCCGGGCCGTGACTTTATACATATAGATGAGTTTTTTAACCTGAAACGCGTTATTCGGAGGAATCAGCGATGAAAACCTATATGGCAAAACCCGAGAGCGTTGAGCGCAAGTGGTACGTTCTCGATGCCGACGGCCTCGTGCTCGGCCGCATGGCCAGCCAGGTGGCCGCGATTTTGAGAGGCAAAAACAAGCCCACCTATACCCCCCACGTGGACACCGGCGATTTCGTCATCATCATCAACGCCGACAAGGCCGTTTTGACCGGCAAGAAGCTCGACGATAAGGTCTACCAGTACCACACCGGCTACATCGGCGGCCTGAAGACCATCAAGTACCGCGACCTCATGGCCAAGAAGCCCGAGTTTGCGGTGTATGAAGCGGTGCGCCGCATGCTGCCCAAGGGCAGGCTCGGTCGCAAGATGATCCGCAAGCTGCGCATTTACGCCGGCCCCGAGCACAACCATCAGGCCCAGAAGCCCGAAGTGCTCGAGCTCAAGTATTGATCGGAAGGAGGGCACAGAACATCATGGCAAACGCACAGTATCTCGGCACTGGCCGCAGGAAGAAGTCCATTGCCCGCGTCCGCATCATGCCCGGCACCGGCAAGTTCGTGGTCAATCACCGCGACATCGAAGAATACTTTGGTCTTGAGACCCTGAAGATGATCGCCCGCGCTCCCCTCACGTTGACCGGCACTGCCGGTAAGTTCGACGTGCTGGTGAACGTGCACGGCGGCGGCACCACCGGCCAGGCCGGCGCTATCCGCCACGGCATCTCCCGCGCGATGTGCAAGGCCGACCCCGAGCTGCGCCCCGCGCTCAAGCAGGCCGGTTTCCTCACCCGCGACCCGCGCATGAAAGAGCGCAAGAAGTACGGCCTCAAGGCTGCTCGTCGCGCGCCGCAGTTCAGCAAGCGCTAAACAACGTCGAATCCTTTTCGAAGCCCCGGAATTTCAATGTTCCGGGGCTTTTGCCATAAGAAGGCGTTGACCGCGAAGGTACCCTGCGTGGGTTGCTGCCAAAGGCGGGGCAGTCGGATGAAATGACGGGCGGAAACCGGGCGGAGATCTGTTTGCAAAAGCACTATTATTGTGGTGCTATAATGCCATAAAAGAAGGTGAAAATCTGCCGAGCATCATTCCTACCTAATTCTCGAGGAACACGCCTGCCATTTCGCAGATGTGCAGCGAGTCCAGCGAACTTATGGGCATTGCTGTAAATGGATCTGAACCACATCTATGGTGAAAAAACACAAAGGTTCCGGCCTTTGCGAAAAGCGATTTTTTCTCTTCGCAAGGGCCGGAACCTTTGGGCAAGCGGGACCTTTACGCCCGCTTCTTCTTTTTTACCAGCGGGTCGGGGAGCGGCCGGGCGGCCTTTTGCTTTTCGGGCGGGTCGGGCTGCTTTTCTTTTGCGCCGGCGCCGGCCTCTTCCTTGTGCAGGCCGAAGTTCTGCACCTTGTCGATCAAAAGGGAAGAGATGGTGACGGTAACGAGCGAAAAGGCGATGTTCAGCACGGGGATGTAGGTGAGCGAAAGGCCCAGCACCACAAGGTCGGTGAACAAATAGCAGCGCGAGAGCCGCCAGCGCGTCAGGCGGGAAATGGTGAGAGCGAGCGCGTCGTCGCCGCCGGATGAGCCGCCCTGCCGCACGATCATCCCCACGCCAAGGCCCACAAAAAGGCCGCCGGCCACGGCCGCGAGCAGCGGGTAGGGCGAAAGGTCGGGCAGCATGGGCGGGAAGAGCTCCCACACCTTGTAAAAGAGCGAAACGCTCAGCGTGGAGATCACCGAGATCTTGATGAACCGCCCGCCAAGGTACTTCCAGGCCAGCAGGTAACAGGCGATGTCCAGCACCGGCGTGATGTAGGCGGGGGAAATGCCCAGCCAGTGTTCGGTAAACAGCATCAGCCCGATCACGCCGCCTTCGGTAATGCCGGTGCGCTGGTGGATGTTATGGATGCCGAACGAGCAGATCATGGCGCCCAGCACGATAAAGGCGATCCTTTGGAAGGTCAGGCCGTCGGTCAGCCGCCGCAGGATACCGGTGATTTTTTTGGTCGGTTTGTTCGCACACATTTTGCTTTCTCCTTGCACATAGGGTTCTGATGAGATAGGATAAAGGATATAGTAACTATATTGTCAAGAGGTGCAGCGTGGAAAATCTGTTTTCGATCGGCGAAGTCTCCAAATACCAGAACATTTCCAAACAGACCCTGATCTTTTACGACAAGATCGGCCTGTTTCGCCCGGCGTACGTCGACCCCCAAAACGGCTACCGCTACTACAGCGCTTCGCAGCTCGACGACCTGGACGCCATTTTGATCATGAAGAAGATCGGGTTTCCGCTGAGCAGGATCCGCGAGCATATGCAGACCTACAACATAGAGAGCAGCCTGGAAACGCTCAACAGCAAGCTTTCGGTCATCGACGAGCAGATCAAAGAGCTGCAGCTCATTCGCAGCAGGGTGCAGCAGCGCTGCGAGCAGATGGAGGCCGCCAAGGTGCTGCTCGGCTACGACGGCGCCATTCGCGTGGAACAGGTAGAGCGGCAGTACATCCTTTGCCAGCCGGTCGAACCGCCGTATTCCCTGCGGGAGATCAGCATCGCCACCAAAAAGTGCTTTGTGGATTCCTTTCAGCAGGGGCTTCCGGTCTATTTCCAGTGCGGGGTGATCGTGCCCATGGAGCGCATCCGCGCCGGGCGCTGCACCGAGGCTTCCACGGCGTTTTTGCCCATTGAAGAGACCTGCGGGGTAGAAAACATCGCCTGCCTGCCGGCGGGGCGGTGCGTGGCCGTGTGCCATGTGGGGGATTATTCGTCCATCGGGCGGTCGTACGAAAAGCTGCTGAACTACTGCGGCGCACACGGCTTAAAGATCCTTTCGGATGAGTTCTGCATCAACGACTACATCACCTCGCGCGACGAGGCCGAGTACGTGACGAAGATCATGGTTTACGTGGCGGAGTAGAAAAAACAGCGGGCCCTCCCTGAACGCAGGGAGAGCCCGCTGTGATCTCTGTGGATCATGCTTCTTTGGGCGGCGGCGGAAGGAGCTCGAACCGGAAGCTGCCGGCCGTAAAGCCCTGGCCTTCCGGCAGCACGGCGGGCGAAAAGGGCGCGAGCTGCTCGCCGTTTTCCAAAAAGGTGCCGGTTTGAGAGCCCAGGTCCTCCAGCGTGGTCACGCCGTCCTTCCAGCGCAGGCGGCAGTGCACCGGGTCCACCCCCTGCACCGAGGGGGGGAGCTGGGGCAGGCAGACTGCGCCCTTGCCGATGAGCAGGGTTTGGTCGAGCTCCAGCGTTTTGGGTTCCTGCGCGCCGGGCAGGCGGTAGCACAGCAGCGGCGGGCGGGGCCGGCCGTCGTCCACCGGCACCAAGGCGGGGTTCTTGGCGGTGTAGCTTTCTACCCGGCCGACGCTTTCGTCCACCTTCATGCCGATGTTTTTGTACAGCGAATTGCGCCGGCTCCACAGCAGCAAAAGCGCCAGCAAGCAAAGCCCCAGCACGATGACCACCGCCGTAAAGGAGTCGGGACCGGCCGCCTGCGGCGCGGGCGTGGGGGAAGGCGGTGTTTCGGCAGAGGCCGACAGGGGCAAAAAACAGGCGGCCAAGCCGCCCAACAGGCAAAAGAGCTTGCGCATGGGAACCTCGCGGCAGTTGGGGTGCAGCAGTTGCAAAAAAAGGGGGAATTGCCGCAAAATGGGCGGCAGTTTTTTTCATTATACCATGTTTTGACCCGCGGGCAAAGCACAGGGGCGGAGGCAGGCCCAAAACCGCAAAACCCCGCGGCAAAGAGCAAAAGAAAGGCTCTGCCGCGGGGCGGATTGCTTTTTTCGGGTCAAAGGCCGAGTTCTTTGGCGCGCTCGGGCGAAAAGCGCTCGAGCAGCTTGAGGTATTCTTTGTACACCCGGTCGACGATCTCTTCCCACGTGGGGGCTAAGGTTTGCTGGGCCCGCCTGCCCACCTGGGCGGCCAGGGGCAAATCGTCGAGCACGGCGGCCATGCGCGCGCACAGGCTGGCAAGGTCGTTTTCACACAGCAGGGCGTTTTCGCCGTCGGTCATGCCCTGGGCGGCGTTGCTGCCCCGAACGGCGATGGTCGGGCAGCACATGGCGCTGGCTTCCCGCACCACGCAGGGGGCGTTGTCGTACACCGAGGGGAAGACGAAGGCGTTGGCGCGCAGGTACAGGGCGCTTAAAAGCTCGCGGTCCTGCACCACGCCGACCAGGCGGATGTAATCTTCGGCCCCTTCCTTTTGGACCCAATCTTCCAGATCGGGCTTTACCGGGCCGGTGCCCACGGTCACGAGCAAAAAGCGGGGGTGGGTCTTGTGGAGCTCTTTGGCCGCTTCAAAGATGAGGCGCAGGTTTTTTTGCCAGATGTGCTGGCCCACAAAGAGGAAGAGCGGCAGATCGTCTGCAATGCCCAAAAATTCGTTGGCGCGCTTGCGCTCGGCGGCGGGATCTTCGGGCATGCCCAGGTCGGTGCCGTTGGGCACCACGGTGATCTCCCCTTTGTAGCCGTAAGAACGCAGGGTCTCAACGGTGGAGTCGTTCACCGTCCAGACGCTGTCTACTTTGTTGAAAAAGCGAACGACGATGTCTACCCCGGTTTTGGCCAGCGCCTTGCTCTTGGTGTATTCCAAAAAATCGTCGTAAAACTTGGAATGGAAGGTGGCCACGATGGGCACGTTGCGCTTGCGGGCGATGCGCAGCGCCTCGCTGCCCGCCGAAAAGGGCGAGTGGGTGTGCACCAGGTCGAAGGGGATGGCGTCTACCGTGCGGCGGTAGGCGCGGTCGATGACCGGCATGCCCAGCCGGTAGGGCGGGCGCTTGGGCAGCGCCACCGAACGGTAGCCCACCACCTCGAAGTCCTCGTCGAAGGATTGGTGGTTTTTGGTGGGGGCAAACAGCATGCACTTCCCGTATTTTTGGTTGAGCCAGTAGGTGTAGTTGCGGGCGACGGTTACGACGCCGTCGGTGACCGGCAGATAACCGTCGTTGAATTGGCCGATGACAAGCGGCAAGAACGATCCGCTCCTTTCACGTGCGGTGTGTTGCAAAAACGGCAGCGGGCAAAGCGCCAAAAAGAGGCCCCCGCCCGGAGACGGCAAAAGCGCGCAAAGAACCCGCGCCAAGGCGCCGTGCAGAGGCTGTTTGCGGCAAAAGCCGTGCTGTGATGCAACTATTTTACTATGGCGCACCGCAAAGCGCAAGGCGGGCAGGCGGCGGGGAAACCTTTCAATTTTGTGAAGATGGGCAAAACGGCGGGAAGCGGGGAAAGGGCAAAACAGCGCCTGCGGCAGGGCGCATTCAGCCGCGGGCGATCAGACCGTAAAGCATGGTACGCAGCGCCTCGCGGCACAGGCGGTCCTGCTCTTCAGCGCTGGGAAAGCCGCTGCCCGCAAGGGCGAACGAGGCGTTGAGGTAATCTTCAAACAGGCGCAGCTGGCGCACGGCGGAATCGAGCGTGTGCCCGGCGGCGAGCGTCCGGCCGCTCAAAATGGCGGCAAGGACCTGCCCGTCCCACTCGTCCAAAGGTTTTTTGCACTGCCGGATACGGGCGGCCAAGTGCCGCGGAGGGTGAACGACGGCTTGGCAGAACAGCTGCTGGTGATAGGGGTGCGCCCTGAAGAATTGCAGGCGAAGGTCGAAATACGCTTCGGGCTGCAGGGGAGGCGGGGGAAGGTGCTGCTGCAAATAGGCGGCGATGCAGGAAAAACACTCTTCCAAGCAGGCCAGGTAGAGCGCGTCTTTATCCTTAAAATAGTAGTACAGCAGCCCTTTTGGCAGGCCGTTTGCGGCGCACAGCGCGTTTAAACTGGCGCGGTCGTAGCCTTTTTCGGCAAATTCCCGGAACGCCAAAGCAAGAATGCCGGCGCGGCTCTTGCTGCTTTTTTCTTTTTGGTCCATCGCAAATACCCCCCTGTGCAGCAACAGTATAACAAAGCGGCAGAAGAGAAGCAACAATAATTGACTGGTCGGTCTATTTGTGGTAAGCTGACAGGGAACTTGAACACAGAAAGGAAAAAACGAAATGCACCGGATGTTGTGCTTCTTTTTGTCGGCTGGGCTGCTGGCCTTTGCCCCCGCCCAATGGCCGGCCATTCCCGGCGGGCTGGCGGCGGAATTTACCGTGGAAGGGACGAACGAAAGGACGAAAGAGGAACCGGAAACTGTGCGCCTTGCGTGGGAAGCGTGCTGGAGATCGGCCGGAATGCCGGTGAAAACAGGGGCGGCGGCCGGCGCAGGGGAAGCGGCCGGGGCAGAGGAAGAAACAACGGCCCCTCAAGAAGAAATGCCCCACGAGGTGCCGCTTGAGGAGGCGCAGGAGGCCCTGCGGCAGGCGGTGGGCAGGATGGAGCAGCCCCCGGCAGTGATCCTGCCGGAAGGCATGGAGGCGCACGAAGCCGAGATAGCGCTTTTGAACGCCTATTACGCGGTGTTGGCCGAGACCCCGGAGTATAAATACGCTTACGCCCTGGAGACGGAAGTGGAGGGGGACCGGGCGTTTTGCACCCTTAGCTACATGCCCTATCGAACCGGCGGCTACCCCGAGGCGTTTGCGGGCAGGGAAGTGGGAAGCCTGCGGGAGCTGGTCGAGGCGGCGGAAAGCAATCTGCACGAAGAAGAGCTTTTGATCTGCATCACAGACCCGGAACTGCAGGTGGACGATATGCAGCGCGCGCTGCAGCAGGCGGGGGGCGGCTATTTTTTGTGCGAGCTGAACAGGGACGCGACGGCCATACAGTTTAAGCCGCAGGGCGGCTTGGAGAGGGAAGAGTGCCTGCAAAAACTGAAAGAGGCCGAGACCCTTGCAAAAGAGGTCCTTGCCCAGTGCCAAAGGGAGGGGCAGACGCAGGAAGAATTGGCCCGGGCGTTGTACTCGTATTTGACAGAGAACGTGAAGTACGACTTTCGCTATTACTCCGAGCCGGAAGCAATGCCCATGGATTCCACCACGGCCTACGGAGCGCTCCACGACGGCTTGGCCATTTGCGGCGGCTACGCCCACGCGCTGCAGACGTTGTTTGCGCTGGCGGGGATCCCCTGCTATACGGTGAGCGGCGTTTCGGGGGGAGAGGCGCACATGTGGAACATAGCGCTGGTGGATGGCGAGTGGCTCTATTACGACGCCACGCGCGACCGCGGGTGCAAGCCGGAGTATTTTAGCGTTTGCGGCATAACGGCCGACGAGCTGCGCAATGGAATATTCTCCTATTCCTGGGAAGAGGAACGGATCGCGCCGCTGCTGGAAGAAAACTGACGCTTTCGGTCTGCCCCGCCCGCCACGCCGAAGGAAAGGGACCAAAGCCGGGCCGCGGCGAAACGAAAGCGCAAAAAACTCCTCCGGGAAAATCCCGGAGGAGTTTTTGTGAAAAGAGCGCTTATTCGGTGATGGCCCACACGCGAACGGGCAGGCCGGTCGCGCCCTTGATCTTGGGGTAGGCGGCAAAGAGCAGCGCGCCTGCGGGGGGCACCTGGTCGAGATTGCAGAGCACTTCGATCTGCAGCTTGCCCTTGTCGAGCACGTAGCGCTCGCAGGCCAAATCGCCCGCTTCGGCGGCCAGCTTGGAAGCGTCGGTATCCAGCGTTTCGTGGCCGTTGGCGGCGGCGTTGCGGGTCTCGTAAATGTACTTCAGCGCCGGCAGCGACCAGCCGGGGAAGTTTTCTGAGCCGTCTTCGGCAATGCCCGAAAGGGCGTCCATGTCGGGCCAGTACTTGGACCAGCCGGTGTAAAGGGCCACGAAAGCGCCGTCGGGGATGTTGCCGTACTTGGCTTCGTATTCCTTCAAATCGTCCACCGTCACGGCGTAGCAGGGGTCTTCCTTGACCTTTTCGGTGATGTCGATGACGCACAGGGGGAAGACGCAGTCTTTGACGCCGTAAGCCTCGGAGAGGGGGGCGTTTTTGATGAAGTGGCCGGGGAAGTCGATGTGGGTGCCGAACTGGCCGGGGAATTTAAAGGTTTGGATCTGGCATTCCAGCATGGGGATGCCCCAGTCGTACACCACGGTGCCAAGCTCTACAGCGCCCTCGGGGATGCCCGCCCAATAAGGGCTGTCGTTGTCGAGCGAATGGGAAAGTTCCACCCAGCGCAGCTTCTTGAGCTGGTCCAGCTCGTTCCAAAGATGATACATGTGTCGCCCTCTCTTTCCAGTGAAGTGTGTGGTTTTTGATGGTGAGCCTGCAAAAGATGTTCGTTGAAAGAAAATTTGCCGCGGTAGAAGAAAGCGGCTGATTTTACTGTAGCAACCGGCAAGGGATTTGTCAAGTAGCGCGCGGAATTTGTGCTTGCCAACAGCAAAATGCCGCGGGATTGACGAGAAAATGCCATTGATTGACTTTCCCACAGGGGTATTGTATCATCAGTGCAGTTCTTAAAACCGGCTGTTTTGGGCCGTTTGAGACCGGTGCTTTCTGTTTCCCCTTCGCTGCTCTGCAATTTTCCGGAAAGTTGGTGTTCCACTTGATCTACGCAATCATCCTGTTCGCCCTGACCTATGTTTTGATGCTGGCTTTCAGCAAATACCGGCCGTATATTGCTTTGGGCTCTGCCTTGATCTTCATCGTCACGGGCATGCTGCCCCTGAACCAGATCTTCGGCGCCATCGACTTCAACGTGCTTCTGATGATCGCCGGCACCATGGGCCTGGTGCAGTTGTTTATCGACAGCAAGATGCCGGCGCTGCTGGCCGACCTCATCATGGAGCGGGTGCACAGCGTGCAGATGGCCGCCGTTGCCCTGGCGCTGTTTGCCGGCGTCATTTCGGCCTTTGTCGACAACGTGGCCACCGTGCTGATGGTCGCTCCCATCGCCCTTGAGATCTGCAAGAAGATGAAGACCAACCCCGTGCCCTTCATCATTGCCATTGCGGTGTCTTCCAACCTCCAGGGCGCGGCCACGCTGGTGGGCGACACCACCGCCATTATGCTGGGCTCTTACGCCGACATGAGCTTTTTGGACTTCTTCGTTTACAAGGGCAAGCCCGGCATCTTTTTTGCCGTGGAGCTGGGCGCCATTGTTTCGGCCTGCATTCTGGCCTTCCTCTTCCGTAAAGAAAAGGCGCCGGTGCCCAAGGTGTTTACCCGGACCGAGGTCACGGACTACGTGCCCACCGTGCTGCTTGTGGGCATGATCGCCCTTTTGATCGGCGCTTCCTTCATTCCCAACAAGCCGGACATCACCAATGGCCTGATCTGCGTGGGGCTGATGATCGCCGGCATTGTCTGCGCCTTTATCAAGTCCAAAAAGAGCGCGGCGGTGACCGGCCCCTTAAAGGCCATTGACTTTGAGACCATTGGATTGCTCTTTGGATTGTTCCTGGTCATTGGCGGCATTACGAACATGGGCGTGATCGACGCCGTGGCAGACCTGCTGGCCCAGGTGAGCGGCGGCAACCTGTTTTTGATCTACACCGTCATTTTGTGGGCTTCGGTGCTGTTTTCGGCCTTTATCGACAACATCCCCTACGTTGCCACCATGCTGCCCGTGGTTACCGGCCTGGCCAGCTCGCTGGGGGTCGACCCCACGCTTTTGTACTTTGGCCTGCTTTCCGGCGCGACGCTGGGCGGCAACTGTACCCCCATTGGCGCTTCGGCCAACATCACCGGCATCGGCATCCTCCGAAAGAACGGGTACGAGGTGAAGAACAAGGACTTCTTGCGCATCGGCATTCCCTTTACGCTGGCCGCGGTCATTCCCGCCTACATTTACTTCTGGATCTTCTTTGGCGCCTGACAGAAAACAGCCAGAGGAAGAAAAGCGCCCCGCCGGCAAAACCGCCGCGAACGGTTTTGCCGGCGGGGCGCTTTGTATTTGCGGGAAGTCTGGGGAGGGAGGCCCGCCTGAACGCCCGCTGTGCAGCTTTTTCGGCTGCGCGGGATGAGGGGGAGAAAAAAACCTGCGGCCGGGCGAAAAAACACTTGCCAAACCCCTGCTTCCCGTGTATACTATAGATAGTTAGAAAAGACTAACACACGGCGCGGACGGCGCGATTTTTTAGAAGCTGTATGTTAGTTAAAACTAACTATCCTCCCTGCATTGAGAATGGACAGACCCCGACCCAAAGTTTCTGCACTGCGGAGGCCCGGACGGCGCTGCTTCGGCGTTCGGGCCTTCCAGGCAGAAGGGGCGGGCGAAAGGAGCAAGGGCATGAGCGTGGAAGGGTATTTGATCGAACACTGCGCGCCCACGCTTGCCAGCTTAAAAACGGCCAGTCTGTTCAGCTGCCCCTGCCGGGGGCAGGAAGACCTGCAAAAAGAGCTTGCCGAGTGCAGCCGCAGGTTGTGCCCCAAGGGCGTGGAACTGGTGCTTTTGCGCCGGGGCGAACGCTCGGCGCTTGTTTATGTTTACCGCAAAGGCCGCCTGGCGCGCGAGCTTTCGGCCCGGCCGGTGGCGGCGTTTTTGCGGCAGCTCGGGTATTGCGATCTGTCGGAAGAGGGGGCCATTGCCTGCCTTGCCGGGCGCCTGGCTGCGCGCGGCGGCTTTCCGCACGAGATCGGCCTGTTTCTTGGGTACCCGCTTTGCGATGTGCAGGGGTTTATCCGGCACGCCGGGCGGCACTGCAAGTGCTGCGGCTATTGGAAGGTGTACGGAGACGAAGCAGAGGCGCAGAGCCTGTTTCAAAAGTTCGACCGCTGCCGCGAGGCCTACCGGCGCATGTTCCGGCGGGGGTGTTCGCTCGAACAGCTGACGGTGGCGGCCGGGGCGCGGCAGCAGGGTTTGTAAAACACATTTGGCCAAAAAGAGAGGAGAAGGAACATGAGTAAGGTTGCGATCGTTTACTGGAGCGGCACGGGCAACACCGAGATGATGGCCCAGGAAGTGGAGCGCGGCGCGAAGGAAGCCGGGGCGGAAACGGCGGTGATCCCCGCCTCGCAGTTTTCGGCGGCCGATCTGGCCGGTTACGACGCGGTGGCCTTCGGCTGCCCGGCCATGGGCGCCGAAACGCTGGAAGAAGGGGAGTTTGCGCCCATGTTTGAAGAATGTGAGCCCCATCTTGCGGGGAAGAAGATCGCCCTGTTCGGCTCTTATGGCTGGGGGGATGGCGAGTGGATGCGCGACTGGGAGGACGCCTGCCAAAAAGATGGCGCGCAGCTTGTGTGCGACAGCGTGATCTGCCAGGGCGAGCCGGACAGCACGGCGGATGCGGCCTGTGCGGCGCTGGGCGCGGCGCTGGCCTGAGGTTTTTGGAAAGGAAGGGAGAGCGCAATGGGCGGAGATGCCGTTACCGTTTTGATCTGCGCGGTGCTGGCCGTGCTGGCCGTTGTTGGCGTTTTGAGCTACAGAAAGCGGCTCAAAAGCGGGTGCTGCGGCGCGGCGGACGGAAAAGCGGTAAAGAAGGTGCGCGTGGCCGACAAAAACCGCAGCCACTACCCCTACCGGGCGGTTTTGCGCATTGACGGCATGACCTGCGAAAACTGCACGCGGCGGGTGGAAAACGCCCTGAACACCATGGAGGGCGTGTGGGCCACGGCCGACCTTTACAAGGGCCGCGCAGAGGTGCTGATGAAGCGCCCGGTGCCGGCAGAGGAGCTGCGGGCGCGCGTCAACCAGACCGGCTATACGGTGCTTGCGGCAACAGAGGCAGGCAAAAACGCCTGAAAGCGAATAAAATAGAATAAAAAAGCGCGGCAGGACCGCCCAAAAAGCGGGGAAAAGGCCGCGCTTTTTTTGCCCGGCAAACGGCGGGCGTGCCCGCGGCGGCGCAGGGGCCCCAAAAGCCCGAAAAATCAGGAAAAACGCCGGTTTTTTTGATTGACACCCCCTGTTGGGGTGTGTTATATTAGTCAAGGTCTCCTGCAAAGTGCGGGTGTCCGTAGTTTTGTTGCGACTTTAAAAGGTAAAGGAGTGAATCGGAAT
>CALWSW010000016.1 GCA_944384305.1 uncultured Christensenellaceae bacterium | reverse complement strand
TATGAAGCCCTTGGCTTCTCTACAGAAGCCGAGTGTATCTTGCGAGGCAACGAAATTATTTTGCGCCCGGTAAAGGAGCAAAGCGGCGGTGAATTTGCCGAAGAGATCCTTGCTGATTTGATTGAGCAGGGACTTAGCGGCGACCAGCTGCTGGATGAATTCAAAAAGGCGCAGAAGAAAGTTCGCCCTGCAGTGGAAGCCATGTTGACGCAGGCGGAACAGGCCGCCCGTGGGGAGGGTGAAAGCTACTCATACGATGATGTATTTGGGCCGGAGGGCGAATAATGGCGCAATTAAAAATCCTGCCTCCGGCTGCCAAGTTCCTGAAGAAGATTAAGGACAAGAGGTTAAAGGCGCTCTACCAAGAGGCGATCGACAGGATACTGGAAGATCACACGGTAGGCGAGGCGAAGACTGGCGATTTGGCGGGCGTATTCGGTTATGATATCTACTACAACAAGACCAATTATGAACTGGCCTATACCGTAGAGTATGTAGAAGATAAAGTGATCGTTGTTATTCTGGCAGGGACAAGGGAAAACTTCTACGATGAACTCAAGCGATACATGAAATAAAAGAAGTGTCTACTAAGAGAACTCAATGCATTAATTGAAACCTTTAAAAACCTTTAAAAACACTGATACTCATTTTTTAGCTGGGGATCTTTTTTGCCAACATAACCCACGCAAAAACCCGCTTGCCATATAGGTTTGCGGGTTTTTTGTTTTTGTTTTGGCGGTACACACGTTAGTTCATGCGCTTGCACAACTGCTGCGGTTGGGCCTTTGGCCTGGCCGTTTTTTTTGAAACGGGCCGCAAGAAGCTGCAAAGGCGGGTCAGCGCTGTGCTTCCAAGGTTTGCGCAAGCGCCTTGAGTTCCGAAAGGCTGGGGCTGCACAGCGCCTCCAGGTGGGCAAAGATCACCTCGGCCGGCCAGTCCCACCACCGCAGGCGCAGCAGCAGGGCGGCGGTCTCTTCGTCGAAGCGGCGCTTGAGCAGGCGCGCGGGGTTGCCGCCCACAATGCAGTAGGACGGCACGTCTTTGGCAACGACGGCGTCGGCGGCCACCACCGCCCCGTCGCCAATGTGCACGCCGGGCAGAATGGTGGCGTTCTGGCCGATCCACACGTCGTTGCCCACCACGGTGTCGCCCTTTAAGGGGAGGTCCTGTAAGGCGGGGGTGCACTTTTCCCAACCGCCGCCCATGATGTTGAAGGGGTAGGTGGTGGCGCTGCACAGGCGGTGGTTCGCGCCGTTCATAATAAACTCTACGCCGCGGGCAATGGCGCAGAACTTGCCGATGATCAGCCGGTCGCCCAGAAATTCGTAATGGTGGGTAACGTGGTCCTCAAAGCGCTCGCTGCCGGTGGGCGAATCGAAGTAGCTGTAGGCCCCGGCGGTGATGTTGGGCCGGGTGAGCGTGTTTTTGATGAAGCACACGCTGGGAACGAGGGGGTTGGGGTGCACGGCCTCGGGGTCGGGCCCGCAGGGAGCGGCGGCGGACTTCCAGCGCAGGGCCTTTTGCTGCAGTTCGTCCATAAAAGCTTCTTTGCCGTCGCAGTAGCCTTCGATGTCGTAGGGGCAGCGCCCGGCCAGCGCTGTTTTGAGCGCGCCGTACTCCTTTGCGGCGTCTTTGTGAGCGCGCAGGTAGTCGCGCACGGCCAGGTGGCGGCAAATTTGCGCGCGGTCATTTTGGGCAAAGATGTGCAGCTGGTGGGTGCGCTCGTCGCCCCCTTTTCTTAGGTAGCGGCGGCCGGGAATGCCGAATTCCCCCATCCACTCGTAGCCCAGCGCTTCAAAATCCGCGCGGGCGGCATCGGCCGCGCAAAGATCGGTCACCACGGGCAGAATGTCGAGCACGGGCTTGGCGCAAAGCCCCGGCACGGCCGTGCTGCCGATGTGGTGGACGGCCAGCACCGCCCCGCCCAGAATGCGGCGGATGGCCTTGGCCTCCTCCTCGAACTGCGCTTCCCACGCGGGGGAATAGGGAACGACGGTGATGTGCTGCGGCATGGCGGTCCCTCCTTTCATGTTAAGAGCGGGGGCGTTGGGAAGACGCCCTTTTTTATGTTTGCTCAACTTGCCTGTGCGGCCCAGGGTGCGCCCAAAGTTCCCCTGGGCCGCAGCGCCTTTAAAACCGCGGGGCGGGCTAGCCCTTGGAAAGCGGTAAAAGCCTGGCCGCACTACCATACCATGCCCGCCGGGCGCGCGTCAATTTTCCGGCGAGCCCGACATTCCCGACGAGCCAGAGGAACCGGATCCCGATGTGCACGAAGAAACGGAGGAGCCGGACGAACCGGAGGAGCCCGACGGACCGCACGACGTGCCGCAGGCCGGCGACGCAAAGGAGCAGGCCCTGTGGGGCGCGCTGCTGACCATTCCCGCAGTGGGGGCGGCCGCCACGCTGGCGCTGAGCAAAAAGAAGCGCTACCGCGGCAAGCACGCAAAGCAAGCAAAAGCGCGGCAAAAAGGATAACGCAATGGGGCGCGCCGCAAAACAGGCGGCAGCCTTAAATCCCCCCTGGCGGCAGGGCAAGGCCAACGTGCCTGCCTTGCCGCTTTTTTTCTTTTTTGTTGCGTTTGTTGCGTTTTGTTGCGGCGCGGCCGCCAAAACGTTAGAAAAGTTTTAGGCTTTTGCAACAGAACCGGTACATATTTTGTTTGAAGATTTGGTATGATAAAACCATCGAAAGGGAAGGCAGTCCCCCAGAGGTTCAAGAAAGTACAAGCTCCGAATGGTCAGTAAATGGAAGAGGTCAGTACCCCCTCTCCAAAATGATGCGGCCCCGCCTGGCAACCAGGCGGGGCTTTTTGCAGCTGCCGCAAAACAGGCTATCGCCCTTTTGCAACGCGCCCTGTTTGCTTGGGCGGGCGTGGGCTTGGGCCCTTTTTTGCCTGCGGCGTTTGTTTAAAACGAGAGTTTGAAGCAGGCTCGCAGACAGTGCAGGGCGGGTTTGTTGACGCTGGGGCGCCGAAACGGTAAAATAAAGGCAACGAATCTTCCGCCAAGCGGCGGAAGCACAAGGAGAGGAACGGGCTTGAAAAAAACCAGCAACAACAAGGGCGCCTGGGCGCGCGTGCTGCCTTTGTATTTGGCGGCGGCTGTCTTTTTGCTGTGCGGCATTCTGCTTCCCATTTACCGGCTGTGGGCGCTCCTTGCAGCGGCTGTGCTGGCCGTGGGCGGGGGCGTGGCCGCGGCGGCGCTTGGCCGTAAACAGCGCGCCGGCACGGCGGGCGAACGCCCGGCCGCCGAAGAGAAAACGACCGGCGGCGATCTGGCCGGCGAGACCCTGCAGAAGCTCGAAGAAGCCGTAAAAAAGCTTTCCAGCCTGATCGACGAGATCGAGGACCCGGTGCTTTACGCCGACACGGTGCGCATGCAGGACTCCTGCGAAAAAATCGCTGACGCCGTGCGCGAAAAGCCCCAAAAGGCCCGGCTGTGCAAGCGTTTTTTGGAGTATTACCTGCCCATGGCGCTCAAAATACTGGAAAGCTATGTGCGCCTGAAAGAGGTCAACTCCGGCTACGAAAACGTGGAAGACACGGTGGACCGCGTGGAGGACAGCATGAGCACCATTGCCACGGCTTTTGAAAAACAGGTGGACAGCCTGTACGCCGACGAAGCGCTGGACATCACTACCGACCTTGAGGTGCTCGAGAGCATGCTCAAAAGCGAGGGCCTGGCGGGCGAAGACCCGCTGCGCCGCTGACGAAGAAGGCCTGTTTTGCGATAGAACAGTAAAGGAGGTTTCCCATGCCGGACAAGATCCCCACTCTGACACTCACCCCCAACGAGCCCGCCGTAGAAGACGGCGCTTTGGCCGGCGTTCCGGCCGGGCAGAAGCCCGAGGACATTGCCGAAAGTCTTTCGCCCGAAGAGCAGGCGGCGGCCGAGGCGTTTTCCAAAAAAATCGACATTACCGACGCCAATCAGGTGCTGCAGTACGGCGCGGCCGCGCAGCAGAAGATCGGTTCGTTTTCAGACAGCGCGCTGGAAAAGATCAAAACCAAGGACCTGGGCGAAGTGGGCGACATGATGACCGGCCTGATGGTCCAGCTCAAGGGTTTTGACGTGGACACAGAAGAAAAGGGCTTTTTGGGCCTGTTTAAAAAGGCCAGGAGCAAGAAGGAGATTTTGAAGGCCCGGTACGACAGCGCGCTTGCCAACGTGGAAAAGGTCAGCGAGGCGCTGCAGGAGCACCAGGTGACGCTGTTGAAGGACATTGCCCTGCTCGACAAAATGTACGACACCAACCTGGAGTACTTTAAGGAGTTGACCATGTACCTTGCGGCCGGCAGGCAGAAGCTTGCCGACGTAGAGCAGAACGACCTGGCGGCGGCGCGCAAAAAGGCCGAGGAAAGCGGAAGGCCGGAGGACGCCCAGGCGGCAAACGACCTGGCCAACCTCTGCCAGCGCTTTGAGCGCAAGCTGCACGATTTGGAGCTCACCCGCACCATTTCCATTCAAATGGCCCCACAGATCCGGCTCATTCAGAACAACGATTCCATGATGGCCGAAAAGATCCAAACTTCTTTGGTCAACACCATTCCGCTGTGGAAGAGCCAAATGGTGCTGGGGCTGGGGCTGGCCGATTCCCAGCGGGCGCTCGAGGCCCAGCGCGCTGTTACCGATACCACCAACGAGCTTTTAAAGCGCAATGCCGACGCGTTAAAGGCCGGCACCATGGAGACCGCAAAAGAAGCCGAGCGCGGCATTGTGGATATTGAGACCTTGCAGTACACCAATCAGCAGCTCATTTCCACCCTGGACGAAGTGCTGCACATTCAGGAAGAAGGCCGCCAGAAGCGCGCCGCCGCCACGGCGGAACTGAGCCGCATTGAAAACGAGCTGAAGCAGAAGCTGCTGGCGGCGCGCGGCTGAGGCGGGGCCCATCCGCCGGGCAAAAGGGGCGGCAAACCACAAGGCAATGAAAAACTTTTTTACATCTGTGAAGGGCGCGGCGCTGGTGCTGCTTGTTGTGGTACTGTTGACCGTGCTGGCCGTTGCGCCGGCCAAGCTCGCTGCGCGGCGGGGCGGCATTGACCGCCTGTTTGCCGCGGGCGACACCGGCGCGGGCTCCATCGCTTCCGACCTGGCGGCGCGCGCGGAATGTGCGGGTAATCTGCTCATCATTGCCGGGCGCTGCGGCCAGGGCGGGTCTTCTGCTGCCGAAGCGCTGCAGGCGGCGCTTTCCAGTGCGCAGCGCGAAGGGTTGAGCCGCGGCGAACAGTACAGCGCCGACCAGGCGCTCGCCGCGGCTGAGGCAGCGCTGTACGAAGCGGCGGAGGGCTGGGCGCTTTCTGAGACCGACCGCAGCCTGGTCGAAAAGCAGCACACCGCTTTTTTGTCGGCCGGAGAGACCATGGCGCACGAAAGCTACAACGAGCAGGCCGCGGCCTTTAACGCCGGTTTGCAGGGCTTCCCCGCCAGCCTTTACGCGGCGCTCTTTGGCATTGAGCACTTGGAGCTGTTTGGCTAAAACACAGTAAAAAAACCGGCAAATGAGCGCGGCCTGAGCGGTTCTGGGGCGCGGCTGGCCGGGAAAGTGAGAGGAAACTTGAAACGCAATGCAAGGATGCGCCGCTGGGCGCTGCTGCTGTGCGCGCTGTTGTTTGCGCTGCTGCTTGGCGGCTGTTCGCAGCAGGCCCAGCCTTCGGGCACGGTGGTGGAGCCCACCGAGCTTTTTTACGCAGCGGATTACAGCGGCGTGCTTTCGGCCGAGACCGAAGACCGCATCGTGACCGTCAACGACGCGCTGTTTGAACAGACCGGCGCGCAGGTGGTGGTGGTGACGGTGGACTTTATTGGCTCGGCCGATATTGAAGACTACGCCTACACCCTGTTCAACGAATGGGGCATCGGCTCGGCCGAAAGGAACAACGGCGTGCTGCTTTTGCTGGTTATTGGCAACGACGACTACTGGGTCATGACCGGTTACGGCCTGGCGCAGCAGGAAGCCGCCATCGTCAACGCCGTGTACGAAAACCTGGAGCCGGACTTTGCCGTGGGCGAGTACGACTCGGGCGTGAACAAGGCCTTCGAGGCCATTGTGGCAGAGCTCGAGGGCGTTTACGGCCCGCTCGACCTCAGCGCGGCTCCGGCAGGCCCTGCGGGCGGCCAGGCGGCGCGGCCGGCGGGCAGCGCAAGCGGAGGGATCTCTTTGGTGTTTTACATTATTCTGGGCGTGATCGCCCTGGTGGTCATCGTAGTCATTTCTTCCTTCTGCGGCCTGTTTGGCGGCGGCTGGCGGTACCACAGGCCCCCGGGCGGCGGGGTGTGGTTTGGCCCGCCCCGGCCCCCCAGGCGCCCCTTCTGGGGCGGCCGGCCCCGCGGCCCCAGGCCTGGCCCCGGCCCTGGTCCCGGCGGCTTTGGCGGCGGGCCGCGCCCGGGCGGCCACAGCGGCCCGCGCGGCGGCGGGGGCGGCGGTACCCGCGGCGGCGGGGGCGGCAGAAGGTAGGGCGCGCCCTGCCTCTTATACAGGCATTGGTTTTTGCACGGGGGATCTCCTGCGTTGTGGGGGAACCCCTGTGCGTTTTCTTTTTTAAAGGGCGTTTTTTACTTTCCGTTCTTGCGCCGTTCACAAGGGGTGTGGTACGATAACCAAAAGATTGGAACCTTTTTGCGCTTTTCCCTTTTGTTTGCCGTTCTGTGTTTGCGGTTTTTCCTTTCCGGCACAAGGAGGTCTGTGATGAGCACGGTGCTTTCCCTGTTTCTTTCGGCCGTACTGGCGGTGTGTTCGCTTGCGCCTGCCGTTTCGCAGATCAGCTCCCCCGGCGGCCCTGTGCCCGCGCTCCAGGCGGCCGAACCGCTCAGCGCGGCGCAAAAGCAGTCCTTTGCCCAAGAGCGGCAGGAGGAGTACGCCGGGCAGCGCGCTGCGGGCATGGCCGTTCTTCCCACGCGCGAGGCCGTGAACGCCCTGCTTTTGCAGGTGCCCGGTGCAGGCGAGCAGGAACGGGCGGTGCTGAACGCCCGGCTTGCGGCCTGTGGGGTATACGAGTTCACGGGGGCGGAGGTTTTTCGCACGAACACCGGCCTGGGCGACGTGTACCTTGACCCGCCCGCCATTTACTACGAGGCCTGGAGCGGGTGTTGGTCCATCACCTGCGGCGGGGTGTGGAACAGCGCGGAATACGGCGGCGCAAACATCAGCGGCGCGGTCGGCGGGCCGGACGCCTTTGGCGTGGGCTTTACCCACACCAATGGCCAATACAGCGCCAAGGTGATCGGCGCGGCGGCCTGCCTGGCAGACGAAGGCCGCACGCAGTACGAGTGGACGGACGAGTGCGTAGAAGCCGGCGAAGACGGCTTCATGTTCCAGCTGCAGGACGGCTGCCCAAACCCAAAGAGCTACGTGGGGCAGAACTGGGCGGGGGTGTGTACCTACGACCAGGGCTTTGGCGCCTACAGCGGAGTGGCCACGGCCTTTTACACCCACACCTACGACGCGCCTGCCGGTTACACGCTGTTTTTTGGCCCGGTCGGTGTGGAGGCGGAACCTGTTCTGGAGGAAAGTATGGTTACCATGTACAGCAACGACGCGACCTTTGGCAATTACCCTTTCGGCTGAACCAAACGTACCCATACCCGTTTTGCGGCGGCGCTTTTTCTGTGCTGCCGCTTTTGCCAGCGTTGAAACAAAACGCCCTAAGACGCGCAAGCGGGGCCGCGCCGGTCTGGAAAAAGGAGTGACTGTAACATGAAAATCGCAAAAAAGCTGGTTTATGCTGTGGCGCTTGCGCTTTGCGTTTGCCTGCTTTGCGCCTGCAGCGCGGGCGAAGAAGAGCCCGGCGCTTTGGAAAGGATCGGCCAGGCGGTGGCCGTTAAGATCGAGGCGGCGGACGCGCCAAACGAAAACCTGCTGATCAACGACGCGTCTTTTGCCCTTTTGCAGGAGTTCAGCAGTTTGCGCATTCGCCCGGCAGAGGGCGAAACCGGCGCGCCGGATGAGGCACAGTGGCTCTACCGCTTTACCTACGACCCCGCCGAGATCGTTCTGGGCGGGGTGGAGACCGTTGTGGTGTTCGGCCCGGACTGGCTGACGGTGGATGGCGTTTTGTACGAGCCCGAAGAGGGCGTGGATTACGCCGATATTTTTGGCTGGGCCCAAGGAAAGGTCGATTATGTGCGGGAGCAGTGGGGGTAAAAAAAGGCCCGGCTGCGGTTTTTGAGGCCCTGCGGGGCCTTTTTTGATGCCTCCCTTGCCGCTTGCAAAACAGGAACAGCGAACAAAGGCGGGGGAGGCTTGGCCAAATACAAAAGGGGCGCCGCAGCGCCCCCGCTAAAAACACAAGGCATGTTCACACGAGCTCATTTACGATCGCCACGACGTTCTTTGCGCCGTTGCCGCTTTCAATCCCTTTGTTGAACAGGTCGAGGATGGAGTCGCCGCAGGGGGTCTTGACGCCCACGGCGTTCATGGAGTCGAGAATGGTCTTCATGGCGATGGCTTCGATGCGCAGCGTGCACTCCGAAGCGTCCTCGAACTTGCCGGTGTAGGGTTCGCACTCCGCGGCGTAAGCGCGGTAGTTGCCGCCCAGCATGATGGGCAGAATGTGCTGCGCCTGCTCGATGAAGGTTTTGACGGAGTAGTTGTACTTGATGCAGTAGGCCACCGATTCGGCCAGCGTGGCGATGGCGCCGAAGTGCACATCGAGAACGGCGATGTCCACAATGCTCGCGCCAATGACGTCTTCGCCCAAATAGACTGCCGTGCCGATGGCGTCCAGGGCGTTCTTGGCGGCGTCAAACACGTCTTTACTGCCCGAGTAGACCAAGTAGGCGGTCTTGGTGCCGATGTCGCCGGGGTAGTTTTCGATCTTGGCGTCCAGGTGCTTCATGCCAAATTCCCGGGCAAGGGCGTCCATTTCCTTCACTTCGTCGGGGCTGGAGGTGGTGGTGTTGATGAGCATGCGCCCTTTTAGGCACTCCTTGCCCGCGGCCTTCATTACCGAGGAGGCGATCTTGTGGTTGGGCAGGTTCAGCAGCACACAGTCGGTGCGCTCGGCCTCCTGCAGCGAGGGGGCGTATTTTGCGCCGCGCTGCACAAAGCGCTCGGCCGCGGCCGGGTTCAGGTCGACGATGACGACTTCCAGCCCTCCGTTCATGAGGGCGTTGATGATAGAGCTGCCCATAACCCCGCAGCCCACAACGGTGATCTTGTTCATGGTTGGACTCCTTTCGTAAAAAAACTCGCGTGGGGGAACCTTTGGAAAAATCGAAATATCAAAGGGCGTGGACCGGCAAGCACCGGCCGCGCCCTTATTGTAAAGGTTGTTTCGTGGTCAAGGTCAACAGCGATTTACGAAATTTTTAACGGAATCTTACGGGTACTTGCAAACGAAGGTACAGCCCGCGGGAACCGGCGCGCCTTACGGGAATATCGGCAATGGATTCGCACAAAAAGTCCCCGCACACTTCGTACCCGGCGCTTTTGGCGTAGTCCCGCAGGCGCAGGATGTACTCCGCTTCGCGGCGGGAATCGTCGCAGTACAGGCACAGGTAATTGCCGGCGGGCACAGGCGCGGTCAGTGTATTGGGTACGAACTCCTCGTCGACGAACACGAACACCACTGTGGAGTACAGCCGCCCTTGCAAAAAGTCCTCCTGCCCCAGCAGCGTTCCGGCGTTGCAAAAGTACGAAAGCGGCAGACCGTCTTTGAGCAGGCTGTCCTGCAGCACGCGCAGCGAGTTTTCGTAAAACAGCGAAATGGCCTGGCCGTGGGCGTAAAAGTTTTCGCCCGTGTCCAGGGCGTACATCAGGCGGGGGCCGATGTATTCCAAGCGGAAGGTGCCGTCCGGCGGGGCGGCGCGGTAGCGCGCAAAGCTTTCCAGCGTGCGCTCCAGCGCGCGGTACTGGCACTTAAGGCGGCGGATCTCACCTTCGGTTTGGCGCTGCTTTTCCTGCAGGGCCGCCTCAATGGTGGAAAGGTCCTCTTCCGAAAGCTGGCGCTTGATCTCTTTTAACGGGATGCCCAGGCTCTTTAGGTACTGGATGATGTCGAGCTGCGCGCTCTGCTGGATGTCGTAGTAGCGGTACCCGTTTTCGCCCCGAATGCTGGGGGAAAACAGGCCGATGCGGTCGTACCGCCGCAGCACCTGTTCGGAGATGTGGTTGAGCTTGGCCATTTGGCCGATGGTGAGCCGCCGCATGGAAACTCCTTTTTTCCAGCCCCGGCAAAGGCGTGCGCCCCGGCGCGGGGGAGGGAGGTCGTTTTCAACATTGTACCAGGAACAATGTTTTGGGGCAACTTTTATCAGCAGCGCTTGAAAAACCGGTGCGCCCCGTTTAAGAGCCGGGCCCAAAACCCTGCCGGCAGTCTCCCAACGCCCCGTAGGCACAAAAAAACAGGAGCGTGCCTTGCCGCTGGCACGCTCCTGCCGGCTGCCGGTCGCCCGGGAGCCAAAGTGAATGGAGGGGTAGGAGGATGGGCTTGCGCTCATCCAAAATGAAGACCTGTGCTTGGTTGCTGCCGCAATCCCTGTCGTCCATCGGGCTGTGCTGCTTTCCCTTTGGACAGCTTTATCTTACAAACCAAAAGCGGCAGATTTGTGGCAGGGTTGGAACGATTCCGGGAAATTCCGTGAAGGTTTTGTAAAGCAGCGCGGCAGGCCTTGGCGCACGGCACAAAAACAGGAGCGCGCCTTGCCGCTGGCGCGCTCCTGCCGGCTGCCGGCCGCCCGGGAGCCTAAGGTGAATGAAGGGGTAGGAGGATGGGCTTGCGCTCATCCAAAATGAAGACCTGTGCTTTCTGCTGCCGCAGACCCTCGTCAGCTCCAAAGGCGTGTGCTGCTCATCCTTTGGGGCAGTTTTATGATACCGCGCGAACAAGGCAGAGCCGCGGCACAGGCGGGACAATTGAGGGCATTTTGGTGAACAACTTGGCAAGGCGGGCACAAGGGCACATTTTGGCGCTTTTGTAGGGGTTGTGGGCGCGCTTTCGCATTGACGGGGGCGGCCTCAAAGTTGTATCATATAAATTGTTCAGGTTCAAAAAAAGGCCAGCTCAACAACTGCCCCTCAAAAGACTGCGCCGCGCTTTGATGCAATGGCCTGCTTTGCCGCATTTTTACAGGCCTGCGCAAAAAAGAATGGCGGACCCCCTTGTTTTTTGCCGGGCACGGGCCGGCTCCCCCAAAAGTACAGCAGAATGGTGAAACAATGAAGGAAGCAGCAGAACTCATTCGATTTGAAAATGTGGGAAAGGTCTACGGCACGGGCGCTGTGCGCACCGAGGCCGTGCACGACGTCAGCTTCAGCATCGACAAAGGAAGCATTACCATCGTTGTCGGGCCCTCGGGCGCCGGCAAAACCACCCTGTTGAACATGCTGGGCGGTATGGATACCGTTACCAACGGCAAAATTTGGGTGGATGGCGAGGATATTTCGCACTTCAGCCGCAAGCAGCTCACCGAATACCGGCGCAGCAGCGTGGGATTCGTGTTTCAGTTTTACAACCTCATTCAAAACCTGACAGCGCTTGAGAACGTCGAGCTGGCCGCGCAGATCTGCAAAAACCCGCAGGATGCTGCGGCGGTGCTCGAAAATGTCGGGCTCAAGGAGCGCATGAAGAACTTCCCCTCGCAGCTTTCGGGCGGCGAGCAGCAGCGCGTGGCCATCGCGCGGGCGCTGGCTAAAAACCCCAAGCTGCTGTTGTGCGACGAGCCGACGGGCGCGTTGGATTACAAGACCGGCAAGTCCATTTTAAAACTGCTGCAGGATACCTGCCGCAAAGACGGCATGACGGTCATCATCATCACCCACAATTCCGCCCTCACGGCCATGGCCGACCGGGTCATCCGGATCCAAAGCGGCACGGTGCAGTCGGTCACAGACAATCCCGAGCCCACGCCGGTGGAAAGGATCTCGTGGTAAGATGAAGTCGCTGAACAAGGATTTTTGGCGGAGCATCGCCCGCTCGTTTGGGCGGTATTTGGCCATCTTTTTGATCTCTGGCCTGGGCGTGGGGTTTTTGGCCGGGCTGCAGTCGGTCTCGCCCGACATGAAAGATACGGCTGACGACTATTACAACATCTACCGCCTCACCGATGTGCGCGTGCAGTCCACCCTTGGTTTGACCGATGAGGATGTGGAGGCCCTTGGGGCGCTGGACTTTGTTTCGGACATTCAACCCGCAAAAACGCTGGATGTGCTGGTGGAAAGCGACTCGGGCGAAAGCGCCGTGCACTTTATGGAGATCCCCAAGGAAGGTTCCTTAAACGGGTTCCGCCTGGTGGAAGGCCGCCTGCCCGAAAACGAGAACGAGTGCCTGGCCGACCCCGGCAAGCTAGGTTCCATCAACCCCAAGGTGGGCGATGTGATCACCGTGGCGGCCGGCAACGACGAGGACACTTTAGACGCCCTGACCGTGCGCGAGTTTACGGTGGTGGGCACGGCGCTCACGCCGGAATACGTCAGTTTTGAGCGGGGAAGCACCACCATCGGGAACGGCAGTATCGCTTACTACGTGTACGTGCCCGAGGGAGTGATCGACACCGAGTATTACACCCTCATCGACCTCACGGTCAGCGGCGCAAAAGAGCTTTCTTCGTTTTCTGAAGAGTACGAGTCGCTCATCGAAAGCGCGGTAGACGAAGTAGAAGTTCTGGCCCCCGTGCGCGAGCAGGCCCGCTACGACGAGATCATTGGCGACGCGCAGCAGGAGCTGGATGACGCGCAAAAGGAACTGGACGACGCCCGCGCCGAAGCCGAGGCCGAGCTTGCCGACGCGCAGGCACAGATCGACGATGCCCGCGCCGAGCTCGAAGATGGCGAGCAGGAATTGGCCGACGGCGAACGGGAATTGGAAGACGGCTGGGCGGACTATTACCAGGCCGAAGACGAGTTTGAAGAGCAGATCGCCTCTGCCCGACAGCAGCTGGAGGATTCCGCCGCCGAGCTGGAGAACGGGCGGGCCGAGCTGACCGAACAGCAGGCGGCTTTTGACGAAAATGCCGCCGCGCTCGAAGAACAGCTTGCCCCGTTGGAAGAAGCAAAAAGCCAGGCCGCGGCGCTAGCGGAACAGATCGAATCCCTTACCGCCGCCGGGCAGGGCGGCAGCGCCATGGCCCTGCAGGCCCAGCTTTCGGCGCTCGAAGAACAGATCGCCGCGGGCGAAGCGCCGCTGGCCCCGGCGCAGGAACAGCTGGAAGCCGGAAGGGCCCAGCTGGAGGCCGCCTGGCAGGAATTGGAGGCAGGCGAAGCACAGCTGCAGGCCGGGCAGGAAGAGCTCGAGCGCCAGGAACGCGAGGGCCGCGCCCAGCTCAACGACGCCCGCGCCCAGTTGGAAGAAGCCGAACAGGAATTGGAAGACGGCCGGGCCGAACTGGAAGACGGCCGCAAGGAGCTGGAAGACGCCCAAGCCGAGTACGACGAAAAGTCCGCCGAGGCGCAGCAGGAGATCGACGACGCCCAAAAGGAACTGGACGACGCGCAAAAAGAGATCGACGATATTGAAATGGCCGAGTGGTACGTGCTCGACCGCGACTCGTTGGCGGGCTACGCCAGCTTTGCCAACGACACCGACCGCATCAACAACATCGCCAAGGTGTTCCCGGTGTTCTTCTTCCTGGTGGCGGCGCTTGTGTGCCTCACCACCATGACCCGCATGGTGGAAGAGGAGCGCACCCAGATCGGTACTTTAAAGGCGCTGGGCTACTCCAATGTGGCGGTGGCGGCCAAGTACCTGCTTTACGCCGCCTCGGCCACGGTGCTGGGCAGCGCCGGGGGGCTGGCGGTTGGCTTTACCGTGCTGCCCACGGTGGTGTGGGCGGCCTACGGCATCATGTACAACATGCCCGAGCTCATTTTGAGCTTCCGCTGGGGTTCGGCTGCGTTGGCTACGGCTGCGGCGCTTGCGGTCAATCTGGCGGCCACGCTTTCCACCTGTTACCGCGAAATGAAGGCCATGCCGGCCGAACTGATGCGCCCCAAGGCGCCCAAGGCTGGCAAGCGCATTTTGCTCGAGCGCGTTACGCCGCTGTGGAAGCGCCTCAACTTCATCCACAAGGTGACGGCGCGCAACATCTTCCGCTACAAAAAGCGCTTCTTTATGACCGTGGTGGGCATTGCCGGGTGCACGGCGCTGCTGCTCACCGGCTTTGGGCTCAAGAACTCCATTTCGGGCATTGTGCCTTTGCAGTTTGAAGAGCTCTTCCTGTACGACGCCATGGTCGTGCTGCCCGACGGCGCCAGCGAACAGACCGTGACCGGCGTTACCGGCATTGTGGCGGACAGCGCAACGGAGTATCTGCCCTGCCATTACGAAAGCGTCGACCTGACCGGCCCGGAGGGCATGGTCACCGACGCCACGCTGACCGTGCCCAAGGAAGCCGGGCGCATGAGCGATTTTGTGACCCTGCGCGACCGGTTGAGCAAGGCCGCTGTGCCGCTGACCGACGACGGCTTGCTGCTCTCTGAAAAAACCGCCGGCATTTTGGGCGTGGAGGAAGGCGACACCCTCACCATTTCCACCGGCGACCGCCGGGTGGAAGCGACCGTTTCGGGCGTGGTGGAAAACTACGTGATGCACTACCTGTACCTTTCGCCCGCGGTGTACGAATCGCTCTACGGCAGCGCGCCGGAGTACAATTCCATTTACGCGCTGCTGAACGATACTTCCGATGCGGCAGAGGACGCGCTTTCCGAGCGGGTGCTGGACGAAGGCGCGCTGGCCGTCAGCTTCACCAGCGGCATCCAGGAGGAGTTTAAGGACACCATGGACAGCCTGGATTACGTGGTCATCGTGCTCATCCTGGCGGCGTCGCTGCTGTGCTTCGTGGTGCTCTACAACCTTACGAACATCAACATCACCGAGCGCCGGCGGGAGATCGCCACCATCAAGGTGCTGGGCTTCCGTGATATGGAAGTGACCTCTTACGTCTACCGCGAAAACCTGGTGCTCACCCTTCTGGGCATCGTCTTCGGCCTGGCTTTGGGCGTGGGCCTTCACGCCTTTGTCATGGCCGCCGCCGAGGTCGACATGGTCATGTTCCCGCGCGAGATGAGCTGGGTGTGCTACGTCATTGCCGCTGCCATGACGCTGGTGTTCTCCATGCTGGTCAACCTCATCATGTACCGCCGCCTGCAAAAGGTCGACATGGTGGAATCTTTAAAGTCTGTGGAGTAAAAAAGCTTTTTGCCGGGCGCCCGATCTAGGCGCCTGGCACAGGCATGAAGCTGCCGTTGTTTTGTAAACTGTGATGCCGTGCGTCTGTTTTGCAGCGCTCCCCTTTGTGTTGAAGGCCTTTGGCGCAAAAAGGGCAAAGAAGGCGAAAAAAGCACCTGCATGGCTTCTGAATCCCCTTTTGCCGTGGTATAATAGCCTGAAAGCGTGCTGTTTTGCCGGCGCGCACAACAAAACCAAACGGAGGAAGTTCCGATGAAGATCATCGCTTCGCTGGACGATTTCCAGCAGTCTGTCAAGACCGGCGCGGTGCTGGTCGATATGTACGCCGACTGGTGCGGCCCCTGCCGTATGCTTGCTCCCGTTCTGGAGGATCTGGCCGACGAAAACCCCGAAGTGACCTTTGTAAAGGTCAACATCGACGACCTGCCCACCCTGGCGCAGGAGTATGGCGTTATGTCCATCCCCACGCTGTTGTACCTGAAAGACGGCATTTTGAAGGAAAAGACCGTGGGTGTGCAGCCCAAGGCCGCCATTCAGAGCCGGTTGGACGCCCTGCTGTAATTTGCCATGACCACTTATGACTGCATTGTGATTGGCGGTGGCCCGGCGGGGCTCTCGGCCGCGCTGACCCTGCGCGCCAGGAACCTTTCTGTGGCTGTGGTGGCCAACGACCCCAAAGAAAACCCGCTGTGGAAGTCCGAGCGGGTGGCCAACTATCCCGGCATGGAAAACGCCACGGGCGCGCAGATCCTTACCGCCATGCGCGCGCAGGCTGAAGCCTGCGGGGCGGAATTCGTGCCCGCCCGCGCCCTTTCCGCCATGGACATGGGCGAGGGCTTTTCGGTGCTGGCCGGCAGCGATGTGCTCATGGCCCGCAGCCTTATTTTGGCACTGGGCGTGGCGGCCCGCGTCACCTTCCCCGGCGAGGCCGAGCATCTGGGCGCTGGGGTGAGCTACTGCGCCACCTGCGACGGCATGCTCTACCGCGGCAAGACCGTGGCGGTCATCGGTCAGGCGCACGACGCGCCCGAAGAGGCCAACGCCCTGTTTGACATCGGCTGCGACGTGATTTATTTTGGCCTGGGCGGCCGCCCGCAGGCGTTAAACCCCGCCATCAAATTCCACACGGCCAAGAAGTACCAGGTAACGGGCGCGGGCGCGGTGGAGACCCTGCTCGCCGACGGGCAGAGTTACTCCGTTTCCGGTGTGTTCGTGCTGCGCGAGACCCTTTCGCCGGCGGGGTTGCTGCCCGGCCTGGCGCTGGAAAACGGTTTTATTCAGGTGGACCGCGCCATGGCCACCAACCTGCCCGGCGTGTTTGCCGCCGGCGACTGCACCGGCCGCCCGCTGCAGATCGCCAAGGCCGTGGGCGACGGCAACGTGGCCGCCCTTTCGGCCGCGGAGTTTTTGGCCAGAAAAAAGTAAAAAACAAGCGGCAAAAAGCGAGGGGCCTTCCCCTTGCTTTTCCTTTTTAAAGACCCCGCCAAGCCGCCGGGGCTGTACGAAATAAAATTTAAAATTTTCTGTGCCCTTTGAGTAAAAGGCCTTTGTTGGATCGTGTTCTATGTAAAAGTACCTGGCAAAGCAGTCAGGAAGGAGGGTTTTTCATGAAAAAGGCAAGGATCATCGCTCTTGTGCTGGCGTTGGCCACAGCACTTTTGACGGCCTCTGCGCTGGCCGCCGGCACCGGCCGCGGCAGGAACTTCGCGGATAGAAAGGGCAACAGCCTGTGCGAAAGTGCCGGGCGGTACTGCCGCTTTGCGGATGAGGACGGCGACGGGGTGTGCGACACCTGCGGAGCTGTTCACCGCGGCTGGCGGTACGTGGATGAAGACAACGACGGCGTGTGCGACAACGCCGGGTGGTACTGCCGCTTTGCGAATGAAGACGGCGACGGCGTGTGTGATAACGCCTGCAGGGGCTGTGGGCACAGCGCGGGCCGCGGCCGCGGTTCCGGAAGGGGCTGGCGCTGCCGCCGCGCCGGGTGAGCCGGCACAAGAGGACGCCCAAGGGAAACCATAGGGGCAAGGTGAAAGGAAGCAAGGGCAGGAGAGGATGCGGAGCGAGCAGGAGGTCGGCCTGGCGCTGGAGCGGTACGCCGATACCGTCCGGCGGCTGTGCATGATCCATTTAAAAAATTATGCCGATACCGAGGACATTTTTCAGACCGTGTTTCTGAAATATGCCCTGAGTTCCTCTGACTTTGCCAGCGAGGAACACGAGAAGGCCTGGATCATCCGCGTTACCCTAAACGCCTGCAAAGACCTGCTCAAAAGCGTTTTTCGCAGCCGCACCGCCCCGCTCGACGCGATGCCCGAACAGGGCGCGGCCCTTCCCGAAGAATCGCGCGAGCTGCTGGAGGCGGTGCTTTCGCTGCCGCTCAAGTACCGGCAGGCCGTGTATCTTTACTACTACGAGGGCTACGCGGCCAAAGAGATCGCGGCCATGCTGCACAAAAACGTCAACACCGTGTACACGCTGCTCGAACGCGCCAAAAAGAAGCTGAGCAGCGCGCTGGGAGGTGAAGAGGATGCGTGAAGAGCTCCGCACGGCTTTCGGCACGATCCGGGCCGAAGAAGGGTTAAAGCAAAGCACCCGCACCTTCCTTCAAAACGAGCTGAGCGGGGCGCAGGCACGCGCCCAAAGGGCCAAACGCGCCCGCCCGCTGCCCGCCCTTGCGGCGTTCGCCTGCGCCCTGCTGCTGTTTGCCGGCGGTGGCTGGCTGTATTTTGCGCCCACGGCCACAGTCAGCATCGACGTCAACCCCTCTATCGAGCTGGGGATCAACCGGTTCGACCGCGTGGTCTCGGCCACAGCCTGCAACCAGGACGGCAAGGAACTGCTCGAGGGGATGGACCTTTTGCACATGGAGTGCGCACAGGCTGTGGAGACCGTGCTGCAGAGCGACGCCGTCGCCAGCCTCATCGATTCCGGCGGCGTGGCGGAGATCGGCGTGATCGGCCCAAAGGGCGCGCAGTGCGACCGCTTGCTCACAACGGTCGAATCCTGCGCCGCGCAGGCCGGGGGCGCGCACTGCTACCAGGCCCGTGCCGAAGAAGTTGCCGCCGCGCACGAGCTGGGCCTTTCCTACGGCAAGTACCGCGCTTATTTGCAGCTTGCGGCGCTCGACCCCACCGCAACGCCCGAGCAGGTGCAGGGCATGAGCATGCGCGAGCTGCGGCAAAGGATTGCCGCGCTGCTGGGGGAAGAGGACGGCCAGGGCGGCGGCAGCGGCCAGGGCGGCCGGGGCCACGGCAGCGGCCAGGGCCATGGCCAGGGCGGCCAGGGGCACGGCTGGGGCCGCGGCGGGCGGTCTTAAATGCCAGGGTTACAAAAGGGGCTGCCGCCTATTTTGCGGCAGCCCCTTTGCTGTGTGCGCCGCCGGGGTGAAATGTTCTGCCGGGTTTCTTGCCAAGCGCCGGGTTTTTTGAGACAATAGCAGCAGCGCGATCTGTGCGCAGGCCGCAGGAGAGGCCTGCGCTCTGCGCAATTGACGCAAAACTCGATTCGATCAGGGAAGGAAGAGCCAATGGATTCCATCATCAAAGACCCTGCGCTCGCGCCCGCCGGGCAGGACAAGATCGCCTGGGTCAAAGACTTTATGCCGGTGCTGAACGCCCTTAACGACCGCTATTCCAAAGAAAAGCCCTTTGCCGGGGTCAAAATTGCCGCCAGCATCCATTTGGAGGCCAAGTCGGCCTACCTGTGCCAGGTGTTGAAAAACGCCGGGGCCGAGGTGGCGGTAACGGGGTGCAACCCGCTTTCCACCAAAGACGACGTTTGCGCCGCCCTGGCCCAAAGCGGGGTGACGGTGCGCTCGTGGTTTGGCATGAGCGAAGAAGAGTACTTTGCCCACATAGAAAAAACGCTGGAGTTTAAGCCCCACCTCATCATCGACGACGGCGGGGATTTTGTGAGCGTGCTGCACGGCAGCCACCCCGAATATGCCGCAGAGCTCATTGGCGGGTGCGAAGAGACCACCACCGGCATCCACCGCCTGCGCGGCCGCGCCAAGGCAGGAAAGCTCAATTTCCCCATGATGAACGTCAACGACGCCAACTGCAAGCACCTGTTCGACAACCGGCACGGCACCGGCCAGTCGGTGTGGGACGGCATCATGAGCGCCACCAACAACATGGTCACGGGCAAAACCGTGGTGGTGGCGGGCTACGGCTTCTGCTCCTCGGGCATCGCCGCGCGCGCGCGGGGGCTGGGGGCCAACGTCATCGTCACCGAGGTCGACCCCTACCGCGCCATCGAGGCCGCCATGGACGGCTTCCGCGTGCTGCACATGGACGACGCCGCGCCCCTGGGCGACGTGTTCGTTACCGCCACGGGCTGCAAGGAGGTTTTGACCAAGCGCCACTTTGCGCGCATGAAGCACAATGCGCTGCTCGCCAACGCCGGGCACTTTGATGTGGAGATCAGCAAGCCCGATTTAGAGTCGCTGTGTGTGCGCAAGTTCGACCGCAAGCCCTTCATTGAGGGTTACGAGCTGCCGGACGGCCGCGTGCTGAACCTGCTGGCCGACGGGCGGCTGGTCAACATCGTGGCCGGCAACGGCCACCCCGCCGAGATCATGGATATGAGCTTCGGCATCCAGTTTTTGAGCGCGCTCTATATGCTGCAAAACGGCAGGGCCCTCAAGCCCGACCTGTACGAAGTGCCGGAAGAGATCGACCGCGAAGTGGCGCGCATCAAGATCGGCGCTATGGGCCTGGGGTTGGACGTTCTTACCCCCGAACAGCAGCGCTACCTGGATGGGGAGTATTGACCGCCGGGGCCGCTGGTTGTTTGCGGCGCTGTTTCTCGCCGGGGCATTCCCGGCACGGGTTTTGTACAACGAAAGCCCCCGCTTTGAGCGGGGGCTTTCGCTGTACAAAAACCCGGGTTCGCTGCAAAACAGACGCGCGGGATCGCCTTTTTTAGAATAGCGGCAGCGCCCTCAGGGAATGGGCGTTTTGTAGATCCGCACCCCGGCGTTTTCGAACACCAGGGCGCAATGGCGTTCAAACCACTGGGTATCCACCCGGTAGGAGGAACGCTCGTGCGAACCGATCACCACATAGTCCACCCCCGCCATCCACAGGTCAAAGGCCGCAGGGGTCTCGTACAGGGTCTTTAGGGACTCTTCGGCCTCGCCGTAGTCCAGCCCGTGGTAGTACAGGTAAGAGCCCGACCCGCACACGATGTTTCGGCCAGTCAGTGCGGCCACGAAGTTGTCGTGGTTGTTGGCCGTCAAAAAGACGGAGGGGAGCGGCGTGCGCGCTTTCACAAATTTGGCGGCCTCCACCTCGGCGGGGGAAAAGAGCTCGTATTCGCTCACCACTTCCCGCCCAAGGGTCAGCACCCCGCCTATGCAACACACCAGCAGCACCAGGGTGGCGGCCAGGCCCCGCACGGCCAGCAGCACCGCGCGGCCGGCCCGGCCGCCGGTTTTGCCGGCCGGTGGGGCGGGGGTGATAGAAGGGGCTTCTGCCGGAATGGCCCCTTCAACGGCCAGGGCGTCGGGCGCTTTTTGCGTTGTTTCGGCTTTAGAAAAACCGCGGGGCGCTTCGCCTTCTTCAAAGCAAACGGCCGCAGGCTCTTTGGCTTCTGGCAGCGCAGCCGGCAGGCTCTCGCCCCCGGGCAAAGCGGCCTGCGGCCCTGCGCCCGCCGGCAAAGCAAAAGCGGCACGGGTCCTGCGCGGCGCGGGGCCAAGCCTGTCGTAAAGGTCCACCAAAAAGCCTCCCACCAGGCCGCAGGTCATCAGGTGCCAAATGTAGAGCAGCTTGTTGTTGTCGTACGGGTTGGGCTGGAAGATGATGAACTCGCACAACAGCAAAATCAGCAGCCCCCCGCAGTACCACTGCTTGCTCTCTTTGGAAGCGAGCAGAAAGGCCGGCAGAAGGAGCAGGTAGGGCAGGCCGATGTTTTTAATGTAGAACCAGAAGTAATTGTCGCCGTCGTTGGCCCAGTTCAGGCCAAAGCGCAAAAACCCGTCGTGGCCGCTCTGGCGGAAGGTAAAGCACACCAGCTGCGGCAAAGCGAGCACCGCGGCCGTAATGGCGTAGCGCAGCCAGGGGCGCAAAGCGGCCTTCCATTCGCCGGCCTTTTTGGCGCGGTGCAGGTCAAAGCACAGGAGCACGGCGCTGACCAAAGCGAGCGCCAAAAAGGAGTGGGTGTGAATGAGGGGCAGCGCCCCGCCCAGCACGCCCAGCAGGGGGAAAAACCGCCGCTCGCCCCGAAACACCGCCCGAAAGAGCAGCCACAGCGCGGGGAAGAGCACCGACCACCCGTACAGCGTCGCCCGCTGGGGAATGAGCAGATCGGCAATGGGGTTGACCCACTTGATGTTTTCCTCCACGTAATTGGTGGGGGTCTCGTAAAAAGCGGTGAAAATGCGGGTGAAGTTTGACCAGTCGCCCCCCTCCGGCAAAAAGTACAAGAACCCAAAGCCCGCGCCCACAAAGAACAGCACATACCCCAGCACGGCCTTGCGGGCGTCTTTGAGCCAGGTCTCAAACAGCAAAAAGGCCGAAGAAAATACCACGAACAGCGCGAGCACCGAGGGCAGCATGTAGGCGAGCCGCAGCGGCAGGCCCAGGCACAAATAGGTGGAAGAGACCGAATCGCACAAAAAGGGGTACCCCAGCGGCGTGCCGGGCAAAATAGAATAATCCGGCGGAAAGCTCCACTGTTCGGCGATCGAGGTGATGAACCCCAGGTGCATGGGCATATCGCCGTAGGTGGACTGCCCGGTCATCAGCGCGCCGTTTTCGGCGGGCAGCAGGGTGTGGGTGTGCAGCAGGTAGGCCGAAAGCAGCAGCGCCGGCAGCACGCAGCACGCCCAGGGGAGCCATCGGGCGTCTTTTTGCCCGGCTGCGGCCAATGGCTCGCAGCTTTTGAAAAACAGCAGCGAGCCAAGTCCCAGCAGCAGGGCGGCCCCGCCCGCAAACAGCTGCGAGAGCACCGCAAACCCCAGCAAAAAGGAAAACAGCGCCGGCAGCCACATGTTGGCGAGCAAAGCCAGTGAGACGCCCATGGTCAGCCGGGCGCGCAGCGGTTCGCCCCGCAGCAGCCCAAAGGCCCAGGCACAGCCGCCAAATAAAAAGCACAACAGCACAACTACAGAAAGTACGGGCATAAAAAACCTCTTGGAGTGCGGGTATTCTGCAAAGCGAACGCCGTGGGCACAGGCCCTGGCACGGCGGGCGTTTTTTGCTTGGTTCTGATTGCTTTATTGTACCCCAACCGCGCCCGGCGCACAAGCTGTGCACGGGCCGCGCGGTTTAAAGCGGGCGGGCGCTGGCAACAATAATGCAAAAAGGCTGCGGGCGTTTGCCCGGGCAGAAAGCGGGGCGGCAAATGGCAAAACTAAGGGAGATCTTCAAAAAACCGGCGGCACGGGTTGGGCTTTTTGCGGCGTTTTGCGCGGCGGTGTTTGCGGGGGCGTTTTTTATTGGCCGGGCGCTGCCGCCCCCCGCGGCCCCTGCGCAGGAAGAAGGCGCACAGCCGAGCGCCAACGAAGGCGCCGGCGCGCCCGCTAAAGAAGAAATGGCCTTTGGCGCGGTGGGCCTGCCCGAACTGCCCGTGCTGACCCCCGCGCCCCAGGCGCCCGCGAGCGCACAGGGCGGCTACGAGCTGCGCCTGGGCGAAGAGGGGCTGTGCGTGCTGCAGGGCGGCGAGGTGCTGCTGACCATAGAAGAAGAGCTGGCGCTGAGCGAGGCCGACGAAGCGGAATTGAAGAAAGGGATCGCCTTTGCGAGCCTTGCCGAGATCGAAAGTTTTTTAGAGTCCTGGGAAAGCTGAGAAGGATTCAGGGCTTTTTGCAGGTGCGGTGGAAAAAAGACGCTGCGCCTTTGCGCAGGGCGCAAAAAATGGCTGGCTTGCCGGGTGCGGCAGGCCAGCTCTTTTGATGTAAAGTTTTTGGGTTTTAGGGGAGAACGCTTGTTCCTGTTGTGGTATGGTGGTCGTAACGAGAACGAAGGGCAGTTTTTGCCCTCGATCGAAAGGAGAACGGCCATTCACCCCCACATGGAAAACAGAACCATCACAGAAAACCGGCTTTGCGCCTTTGCCGCATTTTTGCAGAAGGAAGAAAAAAGCCCCGCCACGGTAGAAAAATACCTGCGGGAAGTGCAGTGCTTTGCCGCCTGGCTGGCTGAAAAGGACGCAGAAGTCAACAAAGAAGCCGTAACGGTCTACAAAGAAGAACTGCTGAACAAGGGCTTTTGCCCCGCCACCGTCAACGGCAAGCTGACGGCCCTGGACCGCCTGTTCGGCTTTTTAGGTTGGGAAGGCTGCAGGGTGAAGCACCTGAAGGTGCAGCGGCGGCTCTTCCGCGAGCCCGGCAAAGAACTGACCCGCGAGGAATACGAGCGGCTGGTAATTGCCGCAAGAACGACCGGCAAGGCCAGGTTGGCTTTGCTCTTGGAAGCCATCTGCGCCACCGGCATCCGCGTGAGCGAGGTAAAATACCTTACCGTGGAGGCGGCGCGGGCGGGAAAGACAGAGATCATGCTGAAGGGCAAAGTGCGCACCATTTT
>CALWSW010000015.1 GCA_944384305.1 uncultured Christensenellaceae bacterium | reverse complement strand
GGGTGGGCCTTTTCGATCTCGTCGAACAGCACCACCGAGTAGGGCTTGCGGCGCACCTTTTCGGTCAGCTGGCCGCCCTCGTCGTACCCGACGTAACCCGGAGGCGAACCGATGAGCTTGGAGACCGAGTGGGGTTCCATGTACTCGCTCATATCCAGGCGGATGATGGCGTCTTCATCGCCGAACATTGCCTCGGCCAGCGCCTTGGAAAGCTCGGTCTTGCCCACGCCCGTCGGGCCTAAGAACAGGTAGGAACCGACCGGCCGGCGGGGGTCCTTGAGCCCGGCGCGGGCGCGGCGGATGGCGGCGGCTACGGCGTTGACGGCAGCGTCCTGGCCAATGACGCGGCGATGCAGGATCTCTTCCAGGTGCAGCAGCCGCTCGCTCTCGTCCTCGGTCATTTTCTCAACGGGGATGTTGGTCCAGCTCGACACCACGTGGGCGATATCGTCAGCGGTCACCACCGACTCGGCGCTGGCCTGCTTGCTGCTCTCCCACTCGGTGCGCAGCTTGTCGATCTCGGCGCGCAGCTTGGGCTCTTCGTCGCGCAGGGCGGCGGCGCGTTCAAACTGCTGGTTCTTTACGGCCTCTTCCTTTTCTTTGGCGATGGAGGCGAGCTTGTCTTCCAGCTTCTTGACGTCCGGCGGGGCGATAAAGGAGCGGATGCGCACCCTCGACGCCGCCTCGTCCATCAGGTCGATGGCCTTGTCGGGCAGGAAGCGGTCGGAAATGTAGCGGTCGGAAAGCGCCACGGCGGCCTTGATGGCCTCGTTGGTGATGCGTACCTTGTGGTGCGCCTCGTAGCGGTCGCGCAGGCCCAGAAGGATCTGTTCGGCCTCTTCGGGCGTGGGTTCGCCAATGGTCACGGGCTGGAAGCGGCGTTCGAGCGCGGCGTCCTTTTCGATGTACTTGCGGTACTCGTTCAGCGTGGTGGCACCGATGACCTGCATCTCGCCGCGGGCGAGCATGGGCTTCAAGATGTTCGCGGCATCGATGGCGCCTTCGGACGCGCCGGCGCCCACGATGGTGTGCAGCTCGTCGATGAAGAGGATGACGTTGCCGGCCTTTTTGACCTCGTCGAGCACGTTCTTGATGCGCTCTTCAAACTCGCCGCGGTATTTGGCGCCGGCGAGCATGCCGGCAAGATCCAGGGATACCAGGCGCTTGTTTTTCAAAGTTTCGGGGATGTTGCCCGAAACGATGCGGGAGGCCAGCCCCTCTACCACGGCCGACTTGCCCACGCCGGGGTCGCCGACCAACACGGGGTTGTTCTTGGTGCGGCGGGAAAGGATCTGCACGATGCGCTCGATCTCGGTATTGCGGCCCACCACGGGGTCCAGCTCGCCGTCGCGCGCGGCCTGGGTAAAGTCCTTGCCGAATTTATCCAAGGTGGGGGTGGCAGCGCCGGTGCCGCCGCCCTTGCCGCTTTCGGCGGTGTGTTCCAGCTCGCCGATGAGCGCTTCGGGGTCGACGCCGAACTGCCGCAGCAGCTGGTCGGCCACGCCTTCGTTTTCACGCAGCAGCGCTAAAAGCAGGTGTTCGGTGCCCACGTAGCTGTTGCCCAGGTTCTTGGCTTCCTGCATACTGGCGTTGATGATGCGCTTGACGCGGGGGGTGTAGTCGAACACCGGGCCGCCGGCCTGCATCACGCCGCCGCGGGTCAGGGCCGACACCACCATGGATTCGTCCACCCCGGCGTTGTGCAGCACCTTGCCGGCCATGCCGCCTTCGTCCATGCAAAGGCCGATGAGCAGGTGCTCGGTGCCCACGTAGTTGTTGCCCAGCTGCTGGGCGATCTTCTGCGAGATCTGCAGGACGCGCTGGGCGCCTTCTGTGAATCTGCTGTTGGTTTCCATAAACGTATCACCTCATATTCGTGAGATTGTTTTTTTGTTGATTGGGCGCGCGGTCAAAAGACCTTGCACTCCTTTAGCCCCACGCGCAGCAATTTGGCGCGGGCCTCGTCGCGCTGGGCGCTGCTGGGCGAACCGGTGAGCGTCGAAGCGATGGAGGCCGGCTGGCCCAACGTTGCAAGCTTGTCGAGCTCGGCGGCGGTCATGCCCTCAAACAGCCCGATGGAAAGGCCGAGCTTTACGTCTGAGAGGCGGCGCATCATCTCTTCGGAACTCATGCGCCGGGCAAATTTCAAAATGCCCAGACTGCGGTTGAGGCGGTCGGTCAGCTCGCCGGAATCGCCCTTGAGCATGGCCTCCCGCACCGAGCGTTCCTTTTTGACGATGGAGCGCACCACTTCGCCCAAATTGCGGATGATCTCTTCTTCCGAAAGGCCTAGTGTGACCTGATTCGAGATCTGCACCATGTCGCCTGCGGCCTGCGTGCCCTCGCCGTAAAAGCCGCGCACGGTGTAGCCGAACTTGCCCACGGTCTCAAGCAGGCTCTGCATGGAACCGGTGGAAGAGAGGCCCACCAAGTGGAGCATGACGCTGGCGCGCATTCCCGTGCCCACGTTGGTGGGGCAGGCCGTAAGGTAGCCAAGCTGCGCGTCGTAGGCGTAGCCGTCCACCGAGAGCATGGCGTCTACGCTGCGGCTGAGGTTGTCGGCTTCTTCGAGCTGCAGCCCGGGCAGCAGGCACTGGATGCGCAGGTGGTCTTCTTCGCCCACCATGATGGAGATCTTTTCGTCTTTGCTCAAAAGCAGCATGCCCTCGGGGCGCTCACACAATTCGCGGCTGGCCAGGTGCCGTTCCACCAGCACCTGCCGCTCGTTGGGCGAAAGGCTGGCCATGTCCAGCCGGGTAAATTCCCGGTTACCCAAGCGGCTGGCCACGCGCTCGTTGAGCTTTTTGGCCTGCACACGGCTCATGCGGCCGGGGAAGGGAAGGTCGGCGTAATTGCGCGCCAGCCGCACACGGGTGGAGGCGGCAATGTCTGCATCAAAAGAACCGGCCATGTCAGTTGCCCTCCTTGCTGTCTGTGGGTTTCTTCTGGCTGTTTGGCAGCTCGCCGCGCAGGGCTTTCAGCTGGTCGCGCAGGGCGGCGGCGCGCTCGTATTCTTCCTTGGCGACGGCGTCGTTCAGTTCGCGGGTCAGGCGGGCCTCTTCCGTCTCAGACTCCGGCTTGGAAGCGGTCTCGGGGATCTTCTTGGATTCGAAGGTGGCGGGCGCGCGGCCGGTGTGGCGGGTCTTGGTCTGCACCCGCGAAACAATGGGCAAAATGCCCTCTCTCAGGTCGTGGTAACACTGCGCGCAGCCAATGAGCCCGGTGCGGGCAATGTCGGCCAGAGTGGAGCCGCACACCGAGCACCGCGCTTCCTGCCGCGGGCTGAAGCTGCCCACCGTGGGAAAAACATCCCCCCACGAGAAGGGCATAAAGCTGTCGGCCCCCAGTTTGTGGGCGCAGGCCGGGCACAGGTGCCGCTCGATCTTCTTGCCGTTTATGATCGAAACGAATTCTACCGTGGCGTTGTTGACGCCGCATTCATCGCAAAGCATGTTCATTCCTCCTTTAACAAGGTGGTCAGCATTCTTTTCAGGGTGACCGCCCGCTGCTTGTCGCAGGCGGCGTGGGGCAAAAGCGCGCTGTCTTCCATGGCGGCCCACAGCAGGTGGGCTTCCCGCAGGCTGACGATCTTTTCGTTGTACAGCCGTTGGATGATGGATTTGGCCCGGCCTTTGTCGAGACTGTCGCCAATGCCGCCCGAGATCAGGCTGTAGAGCAGTTCCTGCTTGTCGGTCTGGATGCGGGCGATGGTGATGTGCCCGCCCCCGCCGCGCTTGCTGGTGATGAGGTAGCCTTTTTCGGGCGAAAAGCGGGTGGTCAGCACGTAGTTGATCTGGCTGGGGGAGCAGCCGAAGTACTGCGCGAGCTGATTGCGCCGCAGCTCGATGTCGTTCGATTCCGAGAGCAGCTCTATGATGAAGCGCTCGATGCTGTCGCTTACTGCCGACATCGTGATCACCTCCTTGTCTTTCGACTTTTGACTTTCCTTGACTTTTGACTTTAATTGCATTATAGCACTGCGCAATCAAAATGCAAGAGCTTTTTTAAAAAATTTTTTTGTGGATCCTTATGGTGGAGGACCGGCAGAAAGGCTCGAAATTTTGGGCGGTTTTGCGCGCCATTGGGGGAAATGGGGCGAAGGTTTGCTGCAGCGCGGCGGGGGAATGGTCTGAACTGTCGCGCAGCCCATGCGAAAACAGCGGCATGGAAAGCCGCCGTGTGCTATAATAAATGACTAAGGAAGGCCGCCGCAAGCGAGAGAAGGAAAGAGGCGCGGCCGCAAGGAGGAAATTATGAGGATCAGAAAGGCAGTCATACCCGCTGCAGGCCTGGGCACGCGCTTTCTCCCCGCTACGAAGGCGCAGGCCAAAGAGATGCTGCCCATCGTCGATAAACCCGCCATTCAGTTCATTGTGGAAGAAGCGGTGGCATCGGGGATCGAGACCATCATTATTATTACCGGGCGCACGAAAAAATCCATAGAGGATCACTTCGACCGCTCGATCGAGCTGGAAATGGAGCTGGAGCGCACCGGCCAGACCGAAATGGTCGAAATGATGCGCAGCATCGCCGAAATGGCCGATATTTACTACGTGCGCCAGCAAGAGCCGCGGGGGCTGGGCCACGCCGTGCACTGCGCCAGCAAGTTCATTGGCAACGAACCCTTTGCCGTGCTGCTGGGCGACGACATTGTTTACAACCCCATTTGCCCGGCCATCAAGCAGCTCATTGACGTGTACAATATGACGGGCGGCTCGGTGCTGGGGGTGCAGGAGGTGCCGGAAAGCCGGGTGGACCGCTACGGCATCGTCGAGCCGGCCGATGAGTTCACCGGCAATTTCTGCCGGGTGCGCGACGTGGTGGAAAAACCCCCGCGCGGCACGGCGCCGAGCAACATCGCCATATTGGGGCGCTACATTCTCACCCCCGAGATCATGCCGATCCTGCGCGATCTGCCCACCGGCGTCAAAGGCGAGATCCAGCTTACCGACGCCATTCGCCGGCTGATCGCTGAACAAAACGTATACGCCTGCCGGTTCGAGGGCGCGCGCTACGACGTGGGCGACAAATTGGGGTATTTGGCGGCGACGGTGGAGTTTGCCCTGCGGCACGAGCAGCTGGGGCCTTCCTTTGCCCGCTACCTGGCGGCGGTGTCGCTCGATAAAGACCTGCCTGTGCACGAGGCCATTGCAAACGAGCTGGCGCGCAGAAAGGCGCGTTAAAAACGCCACAGGGGCCTGCCCATCAAACGGCCCCGAAGATACCAGTTGAGGAAGAAGACTGCCAAAAAGCTGACGGAACGGCAAAGGCGCGCATCCGGCAGGCCGGCAGAAAGGTTGAGGAATGAACACGCTATTTACCAACGCCAACATTTTGACCCCGCAGGGGGTGGTACGGGGCTGCCTGGGCGTGGCGGACGACCGCATCGCCTTTGTGGGAGAATTGCCCCAGGACTTTTTGGTGGAGCGCAGCATTGACTGCGAAGGCGGACTGCTGCTGCCCGGCCTGGTCAACGCGCACACCCACCTTTCCATGACGCTGTTCCGCAACGCGGCCGACGACATGGAGCTTTCCGCCTGGCTACAGGACCGCATTTGGCCGCTGGAAGACCAGCTGGACGCCGAGGCTTGCTATTACGGCGCGCTTCTGGCGTTGGCCGAAGGCATCCGGGGCGGCACCACGGCCTTTAACGACATGTACTTTTTCGAAGAATCGGTCGCCCGCGCGGTGGCCGAATCGGGGGTGCGGGCGGTCATTGCCCGCTCGGTCGTCACGGGAGCCGACGGCGGCAAGAGCCGCGTGGAGGAAGCCAGACAGCTTTATTTGGATTACAACGGCGCAGAGGACGACCGCATCCACGTGGCCATTGCCCCCCACGCCGAGTACACCTGCAGCGAGGAAACTCTGATCGCCTGCGAAAAGCTCGCGCACTCTTTGGGGGCGCGCATCCACATCCATCTGAGCGAAACTTACCAGGAGCACGAGGAGTGCAAGCTGCGCCACCAACTGACGCCGGCGGCCTATTTGGCCTCGCTGGGCATGTTGGGCGAGGAGACGCTGCTTGCCCACTGTGTGCACTGCGACGCCGACGACGCCGCGCTGCTGGGCGCAGCCAAAGCCACGGTGCTGCACTGCCCGCAGAGCAACCTCAAGCTGGGGAGCGGCATTGCGCCGGTCATGCCGCTGCTGGCCCACGGCGTAAACATCGCCCTGGGCACCGACGGTGCGGCCAGCAACAACAATCTGGACATGTTTGAAGAGCTGCGCCTGGCTGCTACGCTGCACAAGGGGGTGACCATGAACCCCAAGGCCGTAAACGCAAAGACCGCTTTGCAAATGGCGACCGAAAACGGCGCGCGCGCGCTGGGCTGGCAGAGCGGCAGGCTGCAGGAGGGGTATTTGGCAGACGTCGTTTTGGTGGATACCAACATCCCCTCCATGCAGCCCGTCAACGACCTGACGGCGGCGGCGGCCTACAGTGCTTCGGCCGGCGACGTGCTGCTGACCATGGCCAACGGCCGCATCCTGTACGAGCGCGGCGAATACTACACGCTCGACATTGAGCGGATCTTGGCAAACGCCGCGCGCATCAAGGATCGCCTGGGCCTGTGAGCGGCCCAGGGAGGAATTTCAGCCGCAAAGGAGGAACCATGCGCAACCGCACGAAACACCTGTGGGCTCTGGCGCTGTGCGCGCTGTTCTGCTGTGCGCTGCTCGCGTCTTGTACGGGCGCGCCCGCACAGCCGGGCCCCCAAGAGACCGGCCCGGCCGTGCAGGCGGGGTCTGAATATGCCCAAACCTTTGCCTCGGGCGGCAGCCCGCTGGAAAACGCCAACTGCCGCGCGCTTTCCGCCGCCCCGGAAGGAGAGGGCTGCACCGTGACGCTGGAGTTTGCTTCGGGCAGCGAGCGCAACGGTTCCGGCGAAAGCGCGGCAAGCCACGTGCCCATGTACACTCTTGCACAAACCGGCGAGCCCGACCGCGTGGTGCTCACGCTCTATGGCCTGTCGTTTTGGGATTATGATCACAGCGCCGACCTTTCGGCGGGGGAAGACCTGTTTTATCCGGCCTTCCGCCTGTTTGGCGCGCAGGACGACTGCATCCACATCGTGTTTCAGCTCAAGGGCTGTGCGCAGGTCTCCGCCCGGGAAGAGGGCGGAAGCCTGAAGCTGACCTTTGTGCCCCAAGAACATGAGCAGGGCGAGAACTATTTTGTGGTGGTCGACGGCACGGCGCTGTTTACCGACGGCACGCTATCCATGGAAAACGGCTTTTTCCCCACGCTGTGTTCCGACGGCGAGACCTTGGCCACCATCTCGCAGCCGCTGGCGGGCGAGGAGGAGGCGCAGCAGCTGCTCAACGCCCTGTGGGAAAGCATTGGTACGAGCGCGGTTTCGGTGGTCAGCCTTGCGCCCGGCGAACTGCCGGTTGCCCCCGGCGACGCGCCCGACCCGCAGATCTACGAACGGCCCATGGCGGTTTTCAACGGCCAGCCTGCCGTGCTGGAAGTGGCCATGGAAGACGGCGTGTTCCTGTGCGCCGCCCCCAACAACAGCGCTATGGTATTTGCCCGCACCGTGCAGGACGAGAGCGGCAGCAGTTCGCAGGAGCTGTGGGCGGCCGACGAGACCGGTTCGGTGCGGCGGCTCATCAATGCCGACTTCTACTCGGTAGAAAAGGCGGCGTTTTCACCCGATGGCCGCAAGCTGGCCATTTTGGAAAACACCACCACGGTCTACTACCTTTATGTGTTCGATGTAGAGACCGGCCGTTTGACCAACCTGAGCGAAGAGGGGCTGGGCCGCACCACCACCGATTTTGTGTGGGACGCGCTGGGTTCTGAAATTTACGCTTTGAGCGGCAACAACTCGCTTTCCCTCATGAAATACGACTTTACCATTGCCGACGAGACCAACCGCGTAACGCTGGTGGAGGATGCGTCCATTGAGGGCAGCGGGCTGGCTTACTACAACGGCGACCTGTACTTCAGCACGCCCGATTCCGACAATATCAGCCGCATCTACCGCATCAAGCCCGAGGGCGGCCTGCGCGAGGAGTTTGCGCAGGGCGACAGCTTTGCCATTTCCCCCGACGGCGCCACCATGGTGCTCACCCGAAGCATCGCCCAGGGCGACGAATCGGAAGAAACGCTCTTCAACACCAGCATCGTGCTCAAAAACATGGAGAGCGGCGAAGAGACCACCGTTGTGGAAAACGAATACGTCATTTCGGCAAAGTGGTCGCCGGACGGCAGGCTGTACTACACCACCGGTTCGGCCGACGCCGAGGCCGAATACCCCTACGCGCTGTGGCGCTGCGACCTGCAGAGCGGCGAGACCGTTGAGCTTGCCGGGCTGCGTTCTGCCAGCTTTTCGCTCTCGAACGACGGCGCGCTCTGTTATTTGAACTACGTGCTGGTCGATGAAACGACCGATATCCGCGCCACATACCTGCTGCCGCTTGACGGCTGACGGCGCACAAGAAAGGAACAAAAAACGCAAAGAATGGACCAAGACAGCATCCGGGATTTTTTTGAGCGAAACAAGCGCACACTGAACGGCCTGAAACTCTTGGGCGTCGTGCTCGTCATCGCGCTGCTGTTTGCAGGGGCGGTCTGGCTGGCGGGGCTTCTTTTGCCCATCACCATCGGCCTGCTGCTCTCCACCATCGTAGAGCCCCTCATCCGCGCGCTCAAAAAGATCGGCGTCAAACGAAAGTGGGCGACCATCGTCGGGGCGGTGCTGCTCTACGGCGTGATCGTGGCGGCCATTGCGCTGGTGCTCATTGCCGCGGTGTCGGAAGTGCGGAACCTGGTCGACAATTGGCAGACCATCTCGCAGGTGATCAGCGGCGGCCTGGAATCCTTTACGCAGACGGTCGAAGGGTGGACGGCGGACCTCAGCCCCAAGCTGACCGAACTGCTGGAAAACGCGCAGAACAGCATTTTGACCTGGGTGAGCGGCCTGGCGGCCAGCCTGGCCCGCTGGGTGGTCTCGGGGGCGTTCAGCTTGCCCTCCATCATCATCTTCCTCACCATGATGGTGCTTTCGAGCGTGATGATGATGCGCGACCGCGAAAAGATCGGCGGCTTTTTGAAGCGGCAGCTGCCGCAAAGCGTGGTCAAACAGGCGCAGCAGCTCAAAAACAGCATTTTTGGCGCGGTGTTTGGGTATTTGCGCGCGCAGCTGGTGCTCATGTGCATCACGTTCTGCGAGATCTACCTGGCCTTCACGCTCTTTGGCGTGGAGTACGCCGTGCTGCTGGCGCTGATCATTGCCGTGGTGGATGCGCTGCCGGTGTTCGGCGCGGGGCTGTTTTTGATCCCCGCCACGGGCTATTTCCTGGTGGTGGGGAACATGACCTCTGCTTTGCAGTTTGGCGGGCTATATGTGGTGCTGATTTGTGTGCGGCAGATGATAGAACCCCGCCTTGTGGGGAACGAGCTGGGGATGCACCCGCTGCTGACCCTGGCGGCCATGTACGGCGGTATGCAGCTGTGGGGCTGGCTGGGGTTGATTTTTGGGCCAGTGGCGGCCATTATTTTCATCAGCATCCTCAAGGGCTATTTTGCCGGCCGTACGCTCGACGAAGTGTTGGACGGCGCGCCCCCGCGGGAGGTCAAGGTCTCCTACGAGCGGCCGCGGCTCTTTCAGTTCGTGCGGCGCACCAAGGACAGGGCGAAAGAGCGCGAAGGCGCCTGCGGCATAAAACAAGGGCCGCGCGCCCCTGCCAAAGAACAGGAAAAAACCGAAGGGCCGGGCGGCACGGCGGTCGAAACAGAGATTTTAGAAGAGAAACAAGCAAACGAAAGGCAGCAATAAACAGCCATGCGACGAAGACGAAGACGCGTGCCGATCATGTTTGACGGCAGCCCGCGGCGCAGAAAGCGCAGGAAGATCCTGTTTTTTTGCGCTGTGGGCCTCGTGGTGCTGATCCTGGTGTTGTGGGCGGCGCTGCGGCCCCAGCCCACGCCCTTTCAGAACGTGACGCCAGTGGTCACTCCGCTGGAACTTCCCGACCCGACCTTCGCTTCAGACCCCGGCGCGCTGCCGGAGGAGACCGATGAGTCGGCCGTGGCGCAGAGCGCGGAAAACCCCGTGATCATGCTGCTCGACGACTGGCGCGCGGCCGAAGAGAAAGCGGGCGCGGCCTTTGAGGCGGTATTGCAGGCTTACCCGCTGCGCCTTGTCAGCTTCCGCTTGGCAAAAAATGAAGCAGATTTGGTGCTTTCGGAGCTTTACGATCTGTTTGCGGCTTTGGAACGGGGCGAAGACCCTGGCGAATGGAACAGCGAAGGGGCTTCGGTTTATGCTTCGGGCGGCAGTTACGTGCTGCAGGCCGAACTTGAAGGCGGCGGGCGGCTGGAAGGCAGCGTCAGCTCCACCGCCAGCCGGCTGCGCTGCACCTACTACCCCGCCGCGCAGGGAACCGGAGAGGAAGGTGAAGAGGCAGAAGCGCCTCAGGCTGTGCGCACTGTGGAAGTGGTGAGCGCGACCGGCGGGTTCTACGTGCAGATCTTTGACAGTCAGAGCGTTTTCCCGAACATCCGGCTTGCAACAAGCTCCAACGGTATTTCTCTCGCCTTAAACGGCGAGACATTCCCGCCCATTTACGAGAACACGCCCGTCAACCAGGAAGGCTTCCTTTCCGGCTGGAGCGAGGTTTTTCGCGCAACGGAGGGCGGCGGCGTGGTGAGCATTGGCGGCGAAGAGACCATTTGCAGCGTCAACTGAACAAAAGAGAAGGCCGGCAAAGCGTTTTGCTTTGCCGGCCTTCGTGCGCGGAGCTGAAAAAGGGTCATGCCCGCTGTTGGAGCACGGATTCTGAAAGGGCGTAAAGGCTTTGACCGGCAGCCTGCTCAAACAGTTCGCGCAGGCGCTCAGCGTTGCCCTGCTGGGTGAGGATGTCTTTGGAAATGACGGGGTCGCTGCCAAAGCGTTCCAGCGCCGGGCGGTAGCGCTCGGTGATGGTCACGGGGCCGGTCTCCCGCACGATCTTATCGGCCAAAAAGACCACCTGGGTCTCGTTGAGCTCAACTGTTACGTCGATGTGGTCGTGCCCGGCCACGACCTGCGCAAGCGCCAAATACCCTTTTTTTTCGAGCTCTTTCGCGCCGTAGTGGGCGTGCCGGTGCTGCAGGCGGCAAAGGTCGTGCAGCATGGCGCCGGAATCGACGAGCGTGAGGTCGAGCGGCACGCCGCAGCGGGCGAGCGCAAGGGCGATGGCAAAGGCGACGTCTGCCACGGCGGTGCAGTGGCGGCGGATGTGCGGCAAAAGCTCGTACTCCTCCCACAACGCGGCGCAGGCTGCGCGCGAAAGGCCGCTGGTCTTTTGTACGTAGGCGCAGAGCGCCTCGTAATCTTCCGCCTGGTCGGCGTCCATAGAAGCGCCGGGGTCGCCCACCAACAGCTTTTGCGCGCCCAGGCTGGTCAGGCCGCCTTTCAGGCCGCCTTCGCCCTGGTAGGCGATGAGCGCCGGCACAAGGTCCCCCCGCAAATAAGGGGGGTGCGCGGTCGGGGAACACCGCCGGCGCGCGGGTATTTTGGGCGAACTGCCGCACGGCAAAAAAGGTCTTGGGGGCAATGGCCGGCATGTCGCAGGGGGCAAAAAAAACTCCTTGCGGGTCATGCAGCTGCCTCAGGCCAAGCTGGATGGAAGCGAGCATGTCGGTGGTCTCGTAATGGGGGTTTATGACCCAGCGCGCGCCGCAGGATTCGACGATGGGAATGAGTTCTTCGGCGTTTTTTCCCAGGACCACCCAAAGATCCTCCACACCGCCGCCCTGCATGGCGCGGATGGAGCGGGCGATCATGGGGCTGCCGCCCAAAGGCAGCAGGGGCTTAAAGCCCGGCATGCGGCTGGAAAGCCCCGCCGCGGGGATGATGCCGGCAAGCATATCGTACCTCCTTGCGCAGGCTGTGGGGCGCTTGGGCGCGCGGCCTGCAGTTGACGCTGTTTGGTTCTTTTATTTTCTATTATAAGCGCTTTGGCGCGCGCGGTTCAAGCGCCGGGAATACAAAAGAAGGGCCGTGCCCCTCAGCTTGACGGGCAGGAAGCAGAACGATACAATAATAACGGACAAAAAACCGGGTGCAGGCAGCGCCCGGCAAAACAAAACCGCGGCCCCAAAGCCGCAAAAAACGAGGAGTGAGAGCATGAAGGGCGATTACAGGACGCTGGCCGAGCTGGTGCTTTCGGGCAAGCAGTGTGTGCGCTGCACCCGCATTTCGGGCGCGGAGCTGGGCAAAAGCGAAATATTCGAGGGGGAAGAGGCCGTGCGGCGCGTGGCGCAGGCGCACGGGGCAAAGAGCTTTCCCTGCATCGTAGAAGATGAAGGCGGCCGCGTGCTGCTGGAGCGCTTTTCGGGCGAGCGGTACATGATCGTTTGCGGCGGCGGGCACGTTTCGCTGGCCGTCACCGAGCTGTGCCACCTGTTGGGGTACCACGTAACGGTGGTGGACGACCGCGAGGACTTTGCCAACAAAGCGCGCTTTCCCTGGGCAGACGAAGTGGTGTGCGCCGATTTTGAGGAGTTTTTTGCCCATTACGTTCCCCCGCAGGACGCCGACCTTTCGGTCATTATCGTCACGCGCGGCCACGCGGCGGATGCCGAGTGCCTCGCCTGCGCTCTGCAGCTCAAAACCGAGTACATCGGCATGATCGGCAGCAAGTCCAAGAACAAGTTCGTGTACGAAAAGCTGAAGAAGCAGGGCGTGGACGAAAGCGAGTTTGAGCGGGTGCACTCCCCCATCGGCCTGATGATCGGGGCAGAGACCCCGGAAGAGATCGCCGTTTCCATTGCGGCCGAGCTGGTGCAGGAACGCCGCAGAGACCAGCCCTCGCTGCTTTCGAGCAAAATGCTGCGCGCCATTACGCACTGCGAAAGCGGCGTGATGGCCACGGTAGTGCGCAGCGACGGTTCCACCCCCCGCGGCGTGGGAGCGCGCATGTTCTTCCCCAAGGGCGAAGGCGCGGTCGGCACGGTGGGCGGCGGCGCTTCGGAATACGAGGTGGTAAAGGCCGCTGCCAAGATGTTAGAAGAAGGCCCGACTGCCCGGCTGTGCAGCTTTACCATGCACAACGGCACGGCTGCCGACCTTGGCATGGTGTGCGGCGGCGATGTGGACATTTTGTTTGAGCCTGTGGAAGAAGAATAAAAACGCCAAGCAAACAGCCATCCCCGGTCAAGGGGATGGCTGTTTGCTTGGCGTTTGAGGGGAAGATCAACGCGAAGGGTCTTTTTGCGCAGGGCAAAGGCCGGCCAAAAGAGCTTCGCAGCCCAGGTAGTCCTCCACGGCGGTGCGGGCGGCCAGCGTTGCGCCGTCGAAGACCGCGAGCAGCTGGCGGGCCGCTTCGGTCAGGCGGCTGCCGTAGGAACCGTGGCGCTCCATCAGAGAAAAGCCAAAGAGCTCCTCCAAATTTTTAATGCCCGTCCAGGCCTTGCTGTACGCCATGCCCATCTCCTTGGCCGCGCGGTTCAAAGAGCCATAGCGCTCCACACCGCGCAGAAGCTGTGCCGTTCCAGGGCCAAAGCCGTGGGCGGAAGGCTCGCCTGCGGGGTGTACGGTCAGGCGCAGGGTACAGTCCAGTTTGTCCAGCATGGCGGTCCCTCCCGCGCGGCCCGGCTCAGCGGGTCGCCGCTTTGATGTTGGCGTTGTGCTCGGCGTCGGCCACCGGCAAAAAGTCCCCGGTGCTGCCCGTAAAATACAGGTCGATGTACCCCGAAACGTCGTAGTAGCCCCATTCTTCGCCGCCGCGCGGCAGGCCGCTGATGGAGGCTGCCACCCGCTCGCCATCGATGATGGCCACCGTGGCGCGCTTGCTGCCGTTGACGCTGCCGCCGAAGATGTTCAAATAGTCCAGCTCATCGTACTGCCCGAGCAGCGAGACCACGGCGTGGTTTACGCCGCCTTCCCGGCGCACGCGGTAGCGCGTGCCGGTGATGATGTCGGTCAGTTCGATCACCTCGCCCACGGGGAAGAGCGCGTCTACCTCAGACCAGGGGGTGGCGGCGCCGCCCGCCGCGCCCGAGCCGCTTGTGACTCCAAAGGGGACCTTGCCGACGATGGGCATGCGCTTTGCGCTGCTGGCAAACAGCGCTGTTTGGGTGGCGTCGCCTGCCGCGCCGTCGGCCGCAAGGTCGTTGTACTGCTGGAAGGCGATGACGGCGTTGCGGGTCATGCTGCCGTAGCTGCCGGTGGGCTTGTAGTTGAAATAGCCAAGGTCGAGCAGCCGCTGCTGCAGCCGGTAGACCGCTTCGCCCGAACTGCCCGAGGTGATGAGCTCGGCCGAGGCGGCCGCGGGAAGCAGCAGAACGAAACAGAGGAAACACAGCAAAACGCGCGAAAGGTATTTTTTCAACGATCGAGACCTCTCCTTAGGTGTGGTTACCCTTAGTAGACAAGGGGAACTACGGTTTTCACTGCCCGTGCCCCATAGAACATTGTTGCGAGCTCTCTTCAGTGACCCCGCGCCTCGTTCTATTAGGGGCCCGAACCCCCCCGCACTTCCTCGCTTTGCTCGGAAGCACGGGGCCCGGGATCGTGAAAACTCTGCGACCTGAGCGGAGCCTGCTTTGGTTCAGTTCAAGGCGCCGGAGCGATGGACTAGCAGGGCTAATTCGAGCGACGGCAACAAAGAAATGGGCCAAAGCAGGTCCGTTCAGGCGTGGTGCCCTTTGTTTACTAAGGGTAGCAATAGTATACCATAATAAAAGGAGATATGGTATCATGTAGGGCAGAACAAAAACAGCGGCCGCCGGGCAAAGAACCCGGGCGGAAGCGGATGATGGGAGGAGCTGCCATGCAGTGCGGATGCCCGGTTTGCGGGGCGTGGATGGGCCAGGTGATGAAAGGGCTTGACAGCCGCTGTGTTTGCCCGCAGTGTGGGTACTTTTGCAGCGCCTGTATGGGGACCGATTCTGTGCAGCCCAAGGGGCACTACACCATGCCCGAGAGCTTTGCCCAGCTGGTAGAGGAAAGCGAGGCGCTTTCTGCGCCGGGCGTGCACTTGCCGGAGGGGGAAAACGACCTGGATTCGGCCATGGACAAGGCGTGGGGCTACCTGAGCGCGCAGGACCGCACAGCCGCGCAGATGGAAAGCTATCTGTACGGCAAGGGCTTTGCGCCCGAGACCGTGGAAGAAGCGGTAAATAAACTGAAGGGCTACGGCTATATCGACGACGGCGCTTACGCCAGCAAGTACGTGCGCGAGCTCTCTTCGGCGCGCCATTTGGGCAGGCTGGCCATGCGGCAGAAGCTTTCTGCCCGCGGAGTAGAAAAAGAAGCCGCTCAGGCCGCTCTTGACGCCTATACCGAAGAAGAAGAGTGGGAAAACGCCCTGTACTGGGCGAAAAAGCTGGCGCCAACGCTTGCGGGCAAAGCGGAAGGCCGGGCGCTGCGCGACCGGCTGGGGCAAAAGCTCGCACATAAGGGATTTTCCTTTCAGCTGGCGCGGCGCGCGGCAGAAGTGGCGCTGGGCGGCGGGGAAGAATGGGAAGGCGAAGCGCCTCAATGAAGCCGGGCGTTCACCACAGCCGCGCGGGGCTTTGAAACGGGAAAAACAAAGACCGCACGGCTTTTTTTGCAGAAATGGCCCGAAAAACAAAAAAATCAGAAAAAGTTATAGAATTTTTGTGAACGCAGCGTGGCAAAAAGCAGTGTAAATTTTGAACAAATCATGAAAATCCGGAAGATTTTAAAAAGAAAAATACAAAACAGCAGGGGCGCGCAGGCGCGGGGGTCTGGGGGAAGCGCGACGTTCATAAAATGAAATAAAGCAGGAAATAAGCCGGTTTTTTTATTTTGGCTTTGTCAGAGCGGGGCGGGCAGAGGTTTTTTTGACGGATAATAAACAAACAAGTTTGATAGAAATTTACGGTATATTTTTTAAAATTCTGGAACAAGGTGAAAAGTTGAATCAAGTGCTTGACGAATCATGAAAAAAGTATTAAGATATGACTGTGTTACGGGAAGCGGAACAGCTTCCCCAACGAATTCTCTCATCTGAGGCAACAGGCGCAATCCACAGCGCTAAGGCACAACTCGAACAAGGCGTTCTGCCCTGGTTGGCATATCGTTCATGCAGCGGCCTTTCCGTTTTCCAAGGGATTCTCTCACGCAATTTTGAAATTGATCGGTAATCAGCACTAGTATTTCAATGCCGCGTCCCTGCGAAAACCAAAAGCTTTTGTGTGCGGGCATGCCAGTCATCGCACCGCCGGCGCTCATTTTCCGTTCGTTTTCGCTCTGCGATCTCCCCGCAAGTGCAAGCGGCGGCAAAGGGCAAAGGCGTTGCGCGGCCAGCGTTTGGCCGTTCGTTCTGTTCTTTTCGTTCCTGTTCCCCAAGCGATGCAAGGCGGCCCCCAGGCTTTTCCCGTGGGCGGGGCGGCGGCCTTGGCAAAGGGCGGGGAAGGGCGCAAAGGCCAGGGCGAAAATGTTCGGTTCCCCCGCAAACGTGTGGATCACAGCGCATGACTGCCGAAGGTGAACACGGGAACGCAAGGCTCCTTAGGAGCGAACATTCCATCCTATCTACTTTATTTTCAGGAGGATTGAAATGGGTTCGTTTGACATTTCCAATCTTGTAATGGCGTTCATGGCCGGTGCGGCCGGCGCCGGCTTCGGCGGGTTTTATTTCTTCGTCCTGTGCGCCGGCATCGCTCTGGTTGGCGCGGTAACGGGCATCAACACGTCCGGTTTCGCGTTTGGCCCCCTCCTCACCCCTGCTACGAACTTCATCGGCTCGGTGTTCGCTGCTGCGTACGCCAACTACAAGGGCTATGAAGGCGGCGGCTTCGCCGGTGGTTCTACCCTCATGAGCCTGCGCAAGCCGGGGCTTATCATCCTCGGCGGTATCGGCGGTCTCCTTGGTTGGGTGCTCAATAGCCTGATCGCCATGATCGGCATGCCCGGCCTCGACACCGTTGCCTGCGCGGTCGTTATCATCCCCCTCGTCTGGAAGTGCATCCTCCAGAAGACCCCCACTGGTGTGGTTCCTGAAGAAGACAAGGCCGTTGGCGGCCGCTTCAGCCCCATCGGCGGCCGCGGCTGGTTCGGCGGCATGCGCCGTGGTATCGACAAGCTGCTCTGGCCCGCCGCTTACGGCGCTGTCATGGTCACCGGCTATGTGGCCCTCATGCAGGGCGGCATGACTGCCTGCGCGAACCTCCTGGGCTTCGGCTTCGGCGGTTTCGTCCTTCTGTTCCCCACCGTTCCCGCACAGCACTTTATCGGCTGCGTGACGATCACTGCCTTCACCCTCTCCGGCATTGATCCTCTCACCAACGCCAACGCTTACCTCTTCGCTGCCATCTACGGCATTGCCTTCGGTACCTTGGCTGCTCAGTTCGCTGACTTCGGCGCTGACGTGTTCTATCGCTATGGCTACGTCCACATCGATATTCCTGCTCAGTCCATCGCTTACTGCACCATCATCACCGGTATCCTCTCTTGGGCCGGCGTGATGACCATGGGCGGCGGCCTGGTGGTCCCGATCGTTATCGAAGTGCTCTGCATCATCTGGTCTGTGGCTTACGACTCCAAGTGGAAGAAGTTCGCCGCTGCGAAGGGCCTCACCTACTAAGAAGCCTTTCCAAAAGACAAAAAAGGCCCGGGTAACCGGGCCTTTTTTCTGCCCTTTATAGCGGCATAAACCGGCTGTTTGAGAAGGGGCGTAAAGACACATCTTTTTTGCGCGCGGCCTTGTGCCGCGCTTTTTTATGGGGCTGTCGCAAAATAGGCTGCCGCCTATTTTGCGGGTTTTACACCGTTTGCTTGGCCGTCCCTGCTTTGCAGCGGGCCTTTTTATGCCTTTTGTCTTCTAAAGAAAAAGGCCTGTTCGCAAGCTGAAAAAAGAGCAGCGGGGAAGCGGAGGGGCCATGGGCCCTGCGAACATGGAAAGCGAACCGGCGTGTCAAAACAGGCGGTTTGCGCCGGCTGCAAATTTCTTGTCCAATTCCGGGTAATTTACTAAAATATCTGTTGACAGGGGAATCGGCTTGTGCTATTTTATGTTTGAAATCAGAGTTAAGCGCTCGGAATTGCCGGGCGGAACGATCAAACAGGTCAGGAGCAAAGGGCATGAAGCTTTCCACGCGCAGCCGCTACGGCCTGCGGGCAGTTTATGATCTGGCCCTCAACCGGGATGGCCCGGTGGCGGTCAAGGTCATTGCGCAGCGGCAGGATATTTCGGAAGCCTACTTAGAGCAGCTGTTTGCCTCGCTCAAGCGGGCCAAGCTGGTAAAGAGCCTGCGCGGCGCGCAGGGCGGCTACCAGCTGGCGCGCCCGCCGGAGGAGATCTCCATTGGCGAGGTGTTGCGGGCGCTGGAGGGCTCCACTTCCATTGCCGACTGTGTGGGCCACGAAGGGTGCGGCAATTCTTGCACCTGCCCCTCGCACCCGGTATTTGCGCAGATCCAACGCGCCATTGACCAGGTGCTCGACGGCATGACCCTGAAGGACATGGTGGAACAGAACCAAGGCGGCAGCGCCAAAACGACAGATCAAGATCCGGAGGAACACTGAAGATGGAAGCCAACAAGCGCCGCGTTTATTTGGACCATGCGGCGACCACATACGTCAAGCCCCAGGTGCTTGAGGCCATGACCCCTTACTTTACCGAATATTTCGGCAACGCCTCCAGCAACCACACCTATGGCCACGAAGCGCACGCCGGCATGGAAAAGGCCCGCGAGCAGGTCCGCAAGGCCATCAATGCCCAGCTGCCGCAGGAGATCTGCTTTACCGGCGGCGGTTCTGAGTCAGATAATATGGTTTTGAAGGGCATTGCCGAAGCTTATGCCAAGAAGGGCAACCACATCATCACCACAGCCATTGAGCACCACGCCATTCTGCACTCCTGCGAGTGGCTGGAAAAGAACCGCGGCTGCGAAGTGACCTACCTGCCGGTGGATGCCGAAGGCAGGGTCACGCCCGAGCAGGTGGAAGCGGCCATCAAGCCCAACACCATTCTGGTTTCGGTGATGTTTGCCAACAACGAGATCGGCACCCTGGAACCCATCCGCGAGATCGGCGAGGTGTGCCACAAGCACGGCGTGCTTTTCCACACCGACGCCGTGCAGGCCGTGGGCGCCGTGCCCGTCGACGTACAGGCCATGAACATCGACCTTTTGTCCATGTCGGCGCACAAGTTCTACGGCCCCAAGGGCGTTGGCGTTCTGTACATCAAAAAGGGCGTCCGGATGCCCTCGCTCATCCACGGCGGGGCGCAGGAACGCGGCCGCCGCGCCGGTACCGACAACGTGCCCGGCATGGTGGGCTTGGGTGCGGCCATTGAGTTGGCGGTAAAGAACATGCCCGAAAGCGCCAAGCGCATTGCCGCCCTGCGGGACAAGCTGATGAAGGGCATTTTGGAACGGGTGCCGGAGTGCCGGGTGAACGGTTCTTTGACCGACCGCCTGCCCAACAATTTGAACATCTGCTTCCGTTACATTGAAAGCGAGTCCATTTTGCTGGGGCTGGATCTGGAGGGCATCGCCTGCTCTTCGGGCTCGGCCTGCAACAGCGGCTCGCTCGACCCCTCGCACGTGCTGCTGGCCATTGGCCTGACGCACGAGCAGGCCAATGGCGCGTTGCGCCTGACGCTGGGCGACGGCACTACCGAGGAAGATATCGACTACGTGCTCGAAAAGCTGCCGCCGGTCATTGAACGGCTGCGCAGAATGTCGCCCCTTTACGTGGCGTAAAACGATCGAACAGCGGCCATCCAACTGCGTTCTGATAGGAGGACCATCATGGAATACAGCGAAAAAGTTATGGATCATTTTCAGCACCCCCGCAACGTGGGTGAGATCGAAAACGCCGACGGCATCGGCCAGGTGGGCAACGCCAAGTGCGGCGACATTATGAGGATGTACATCAAGGTGGAAGACGGCGTCATCACCGACGCAAAGTTTAAAACCTTTGGCTGCGGCGCGGCCATTGCCACCAGCTCCATGGCGACCGAGCTCATCAAGGGCAAGCCCATTGAAGAAGCCCTGAAGCTGACCAACTCCGCCGTGGTGGAAGCGTTGGAAGGGCTGCCGCCCGTCAAAATCCACTGCTCGGTGCTGGCAGAACAGGCCATTAAAGCCGCGGTCGATAACTACTATGCCCGCCTGCGCGGCGAAGCCTCGGGCGACGACATGACCGTCAACAGCGACTGTGAACATGTGAACTAAGCAACGGCCTCCTCGCGCTCAACCATGTTCCGGCGGACTTCGAAAGGCTTTGCCGGAAGCTGAAAAGCAAAATAAAGAAGGCTTAAAAGCATGGCCCCGGTATTTGCCGGGGCCATTGGCGTTGACAGAGAAAGGGCGCGGCCGCTTGCTTGGGGAAAAACCCTGCATCAGCGCCCGGAGGCTTGGGTCTGCCGTGCGATGGGCGGTTTTTTTGCAAGGGCTTCGGCTTCTTTGGGCGCAAGGGTCTTTACGCCAAAGCAGAAATACAGAAGGTGGAACACCCACACACCGCTAAGGATCATGCAGGGCAGGTACAGCGCGCGCAGCATCATGAGGGTAAAGCCCACTGCCATGACCAGCGTGACCGTGAGCATCACGCGGATCTTGACCGGCCAGGTCATGCCCCGGCCCTTTACGTAGCTTTCCAGGTTCTTTTTGTAGAGTTTGGTGTTGAGGAACCAGGTGTGCAGCCGTTCGCTGCTCTTGGCAAAACAGAACGCCGCCAAAAGCAAAAAGGGGAAGGCCGGCAGCAAAGGCAGCACCGCCCCCACGGCCCCCAGGCCCACGCCAAGGCAGCCCAACACAAGATACAGTGCTTTTTTTAGTTTCATTTGGTTCCTCCTGCCAATTCTTTGGCCAGTCTTCGCTTTTCCTTTTGTTCTTCTACAATGTGGCGAAGGGCGGGCACAGGGTGGCAAAGCATCATGCGCGGGCCCGAAAAACGCATGACCGCCCGGATCTTTTCCCTCATTTCCGGTCGGTAGCAGTGCACCCGGCAATTGGAGCAAAAGGTCTTGGTCTCCATAAAGGGGCACTTTTCGCTCCTTTCGCGCGCGTAAGCGGCAAGCGCGGCGCATTCCGGGCAAAGCCCTCCCTTTGTGCCGTGGCGCTTTTTGCAGTACAGGGCGATCATTTCGCTTACCAACGCCTTTTCGCGCTCGCGCTTGGCGGCAAGGTCTTTCATCAGCTCACTCTCCCGTTTTCCACAGAATAGCTCCTATCGGCAATGCGCAGCGTGCTTTCGCGGTGAGAGACCAGCACCACCGTGCGGTCCCCCTTTTCTTCCCGCAAAGAGCGCAGTATGACGGCTTCGTTCAAACTGTCTAAATTGCTGGTGGGCTCGTCCAGCAGCAAAAAGTCCGCGTCGTGCAAAAAGGCGCGTGCCAGCCCCAAACGCTGGCGTTCCCCGCCCGAGAGCGTGTCGCCCAGTTCCCCCACGGGTGTGTCGTACCCTTGGGGGAGGGAGGCGATAAAGTCATGCACGCTGGCCTTTTTGCAGGCGGCGGCGATCTCTTCATCGGTGGCGTTCTGCTTGGCAATGCGCAGATTGGCGCGGATGCTGTCGTGGAACAGGTGGGTCTCCTGGGTCACGTAGCTTTCCATTTCGCGCAGGTTGTTTGTGTTCAGGTCGTTCACATTTTTGCCGGAAAGCTCGATCGCGCCGCCCTTGGTTTCCCAGAAGCGCAAAAAGAGCTTTAACAGCGTGCTCTTGCCGCTGCCGCTGCGGCCGGTGATACCCACGATGGAGCCGCGTTTGATGTTGGCGCTGACATTTTGCAAAATGGCTTCGCTGCCGTAATCAAAACTGACGTTTTTGGCGGCGGCGCCGGTAAAGGCAATGTTTGGCCGGCCGGCAATCTCCTGCACGGCGGGCTCTTCATCTAAAATATCCAGCACGCGGTTGCCGGCAGCAAAAGTGCTTGTCAGCGTGCTTCCCAGGTTGGCCAGCGCCACGCAGGGGCCGAACGAGCTCATGAGCAAAAGGGTGGGCAAAAGCACGCCCAGGAAGCCTATTTGGCCGGCAAGGTACAGTGCCGACGACGCGAGCAGCATGGCAAGGTCAAAGGCGAGGATGACGGCGTGGGTAACGCCCTGGGCGAGCCCTGCGTTGCGCTTGAGCCGCCGTTCGCTGGCGGAAAGGGCGGTGGTGCGTTCCTCCATTTCCTGCAGGCGGGCTTCACCCTGCCCGTACTGCTGGATCTCGTCCAGCCCGCGCAGGCTGTCGAGCACAAAGCTTGCCAGCTTGCCGGACGCGGCGCGAAAGCGCCGGCCGTCCTCCCGGGTCGCCCTGGAGGCGGCAAGGGGAAGCACTGCCCCCACGCAGGCGTAGGCCGCGAGCGCCACGAGCGCCAGCAGGGGGTGGAAAGCGCCGATGAGGGCGCAAAGAATGGCGCAGAAGAGCACGGCAATGGCGATGGGGGAAATGGTGTGGGCGTAAAAGACCTCCAGCAGCTCAATGTCGGAAGTGATGAGGTTGATGAGGTCGCCGCGGCCGCGGCCTTCGAGCTTGGCTGGGGCCAGGCGGCGCAGGGCGAAGAATACCTTGGCGCGCAGCAGGGCGAGCAGCTTGAAGGCGATGAAGTGATTGCAGGCCTGCTCGGCGTAGCGCAGCCCGCCGCGCAGCAGCGCGAAAAGAAGGGCGGCAAAGAAGATGGCCGAAAGAGCCGGAACGGTGGAAAAGCCCAGAACACTCGCTGCCGCAAGGCCGCCCGCAACGGTGATGAAGGCGGCGCACAGGTGGCCAATCAGCCCCATTGCGATGGCGAGCAGCATATAACCTGTGAGCGGCCGCACCAGGCCAATGAGCCGCCGCATGACCTGAAAGCCCGAGCGCTTGTTCATAACTGTGCCTCCCTGCCGTAGTTTTCCAATGCGGCCTGTACCGCCCAAAGTTTTGCGTAGCAGCCCTTTTGCGCAAGCAGTGCCTCGTGCCTGCCCTGTTCGGCCACCCGGCCGTTCTGCAGCACAAAAATATTGTCTGCCCCTACCACGTTCGCCAGCCGGTGCGAAATAAGGATTACGCTTTTGCTTTTTGCCAGGGCGCAGATCTCGCACAGAATGTCGTTCTCGCTCTCGATGTCGATGTTGCTGGTGGCCTCGTCAAAGAGGTAAACGGGGCTGTCGTGCAGCAGAGCCCGGGCGAGTGCCAGGCGTTGGCGCTGGCCGCCGGAAAGGTTGGCGGCGCGTTCCTGTACGTGGGTCTCAAGCCCCTGTTCGCTGCGCAAAAAACCCGCAAGGCCGGAACGCTCCAAAACAGACCAAAGCTCGGCATCGGCCGCGGTGGGTTTTGCCATGAGCAAATTGCTGCGCACCGTACCTTCAAACAAGTAGCTTTGGTGGCCAACATAGGTCACGCCCTCGAGCAGGCCGGCCTCTTCTATTTGCGAAAGCTCCACGCCGTTTACCGTTACGCTGCCTTCATACCCTCGGTTGCGCCCCATCAGAATGCCCGCCAGGGTGCTTTTGCCGCAGCCGCTTTCGCCTACAATGGCGGTAAAGCTGCCCTGGAGGAAGTCAAGGTCTGCACCGCAGAGCACTTCGCGCCCCGGTTCGTAGGAAAAGCGCAGGCCCCTGCAGCAAATGGAAGGGCTGCCGGGCAGGCTTTTGCTGCCGAAAGGAGGCTCGGGCAGGTCGAGCAGACGGAAGATTTTGCCGCTTGCGGCCATGCCGTTCATGGCGATGTGAAAATAACTGCCCAAAAGGCGCATGGGAAGGAAGAAATCCGCCGAAAGCAGGACGATGAGCAGGCAGCCAAAAAGCGTGATGCGCCCGGCGGCAAACTGCGTGGCGGCCAGCACCACGCCCAGCGCCGCGCCGCCGTAGGCGATGAGGTCCATGATGGTGATGGAGTTGAGCTGCATACACAGCACCTTCATGGTGATGCGGCGAAAGCGTTCGGACTGCTCTTCCATCTCCCTTTGCTTCAAGCCGTCGGATTGGTAGATCTTGAGTGTAACAAGGCCCTGCAGATTCTCTAAAAAGGTGTCGCCCAGGGCGGTGTACTGCCCCCAGTATTTGCCCAGCAGTTTCTTGGCCCAGCGCTGCACGGCCACGATGGCAGCGGGAATGAGGGGCACGCACACAACCAGCGCTGCGGCCGACAAAACGCTCACTGTACTCAGCACACCAAAAAGCGTGAGGGGGGCGAGCATGGCGTAAAACAACTGCGGCAGGTAGGCGCCAAAGTAGGTCTCCAGCTGGTCAACACCCTCAACGGCCACTTGCACGACCTCCGAGGTGTTGACCTGTTCGCGGTAGGAAGCGCCCAGCCGCAGCAGTTTTTTGTAAATGAGGGAACGCAGGTTTTGCTTGACCGCGCGGGAGGAAAGATAGCTCAGCTTGCTCGAAAGGAGGGTGCAGCAAAAGCGCACCGCCCCTGAAAGGACCGCGACGCCGAGCGCGGCCAATACTGCGCTTAGGTCTGCCGCGCGCGTGTACAGCTGCGAGAGCAGGCGGGCAATGGCGGCGACCATGGCGATGTTGGCCGCGAGGGCGGCCCATTGGCAGGCCACGTTGCCGGCAATGTATTTTTTGCTTTCCTTTACGGTAGCGAGCAGTCGTTTGTCGATCATGGTGCGGGGCCTCTCTAAAGTAAGTGACGGTGAACTTGCGGAGCAAAAGAAAAGTTGAGCGTGTTTTATTGCTCTAACTATAGTTAGTATATACTACCTAACTCGAAAATGCAATCGGTTTTTTGCCGCCCAGCCATCCCCCTTGCTGGCGGAAGCGTGGCACATTTTGCGCCCTGGGGGAATAAACCTGTAGCAACAGGCAGCAAAACCTTGAGGAGGCGCGATATGTTCGTTTACACCATTACGCGGGGCGACACGCTGTACGCCCTGGCCCGTCGGTTCGGCACGACCGTTGCGGCGCTGCAGAACGTCAATCAGATCGAACCCGACCAGCTGCTCATGGTGGGGCAGTCGCTGGTCATTCCGGCAGAGATCTCGACCTATGCCATCAAAAGTGGCGACACTCTTTCGGGCATTGCCCGCAAATACAACACCACCGTTGCGCGGCTGACCGCCCTGAACCCCAAGATCAAAAATCCCAATTTGATCTACGCGGGCGACACCATTCTGGTGCCGGCCAGCCAGGCGCCCACGCGGGGCATCGACGTGTTTGGGTATGTTCTGCCCAGCATTGCGCAGGACACCCTGCGCCGCACGCTGCCCTATTTGACCGGCCTGGGCATTTTTACCTGGCGGATCACAGCCGAAGGCGGGCTGAAACCAGCAGATGACTGGGCGCTCATTCGCCAGGCCTACGCGCAGGCCGTGGCGCCGGTGATGGTGCTGGCTAACCAAAAAGCCGACGGCGCGTTCGACAGCGACATGCTCTCGGCCCTGTTTTCCTCCAAAGAAGCGGTGAACGATCTGATCGAGAGTTTGGCGGTAGAGCTCGACAGCCACAGCTACTACGGCCTGAATATCGACTTTGAATATGTCAAAAAGGAAGACAAAGCGGCGTTTTTGGATTTTTTAAAGAAGCTTTCCGACCGTCTTTCGCCCATCGGCTACATCATTTCGGTGGCGGTACCGCCCAAGACCCGCGCCGACCAAGCCGGCCTGCTCTACGAAGGATTCGACTACGCGGCCATTGGAAAAACCGTCGACGAAGTCATTCTTATGACCTACGAGTGGGGGTATGCCTATGGGCCGCCCATGGCGGTCGCACCCCTCAATCAGGTGGAGCGGGTGGTGTCTTACGCCGTGAGCGAGATCCCCTCGCAAAAAGTGCTGCTGGGCATTCCCAACTACGGCTACGACTGGACCCTGCCCTACAAAAAGGGAACGGCTGCCCGCAACCTTTCAAACCTTTCAGCCGTGCGGCTGGCCGCTCAAGAGCGGGCCGGCATCGAATA
>CALWSW010000014.1 GCA_944384305.1 uncultured Christensenellaceae bacterium | reverse complement strand
GCGGTGAGCAGCCGCCGCATCATGCTCGCCAAACACGCCGGCATGGCCATCATGGACCTGGTGGAAAAGAACATCACCGCCCGCCAGATCATCAACCCCCGCTCCATCAAAAACGCCCTGGCCTGCGACATGGCGCTGGGCTGCAGCTCGAACAGCGTGCTGCACCTTTTGGCCATCGCCAACGAGGCCGGCGTTCCCATGAGCATGACCACCTTCAACGAGATGAGCGAGCGGGTGCCCAACCTCTGCCACCTGGCGCCTGCCGGCCCCACGCACATCGAAGACCTCGACCGCGCAGGCGGCGTGCCCGCCGTGCAGTCCGAGCTCTTGAAGGCCGGCCTCATCGACCCCGACGCCCTGACCGTGACCGGCAGGACCCTGGGCGAAAACATCGCCGGCGCACACGTGAAGGACAACGGCTCCATCCGCCCCATCGACGATCCCTACAGCAAGACCGGCGGCATCCAGATCCTGTGGGGCAACATCGCCCAGAACGGCTGTGTGGTCAAGCGCAGCGCCGTCGCGCCCGAAATGCTGGTGCACACCGGCCCGGCGCGCGTGTTCGACAGCGAAGACACCGCCATCGACGCCATCTACAACGGCCGCATCCACCCCGGCGACGTGGTGGTCATCCGCTACGAAGGCCCTGTGGGCGGCCCGGGCATGCGCGAAATGCTCAACCCCACCAGCGCCCTCGCCGGCATGGGGCTGGACAAGACCGTCGCCCTCATCACCGACGGCCGCTTCTCCGGCGCCAGCCGCGGCGCTTCCATCGGCCACGTCAGCCCCGAAGCCGCTGCCGGCGGCAACATCGGCCTTTTGAAGGAAGGCGACGAGATCACCATCGACATCCCCGCCGCCTCCATCAACGCCCACGTTTCCGAAGAGGAGTTCGCCGCCCGGCGCGCCGTGTACGTCAAGCCCGAGCCGAACATCAAGACCGGCTGGCTGGCCCGCTACGCGCGGCTGGTCTCCGGCGCAGAAAACGGCGCGGTCATGAAGTGATCCAACGTCTCCAAACACAAAAAAGGAACCCGGCAGGGGTTCCTTTTTTGTGTTTTGGCCTTTATTCCACGCCGGACTGCAGCAGGTCGATAAACTGCTTGGCCGTGCGGGGGTTGCGGCCGCCATTGCGGATGGCGTGGGCCTCGGCGCGCACCAGCAGGGTCTCGCGGTCCAGGGCAATGCCCTTTTCTTCGGCCAGCGCGCAGACGATGCGCTCGTACAGCTCCCGTTCGGGCCGCAAAAACGTCACGGTCAGGCCGAAGCGGGCCGAAAGGCTGATGAGCTCCTGCCGCTTGTCGGCCGCGCTGATCTCGTTGCCCTGGCGGTCCTCCATGGTCTCCTTCACCAAATGGCGGTGGTTGCTGGTGGCGTAAATCAGAATGTTGCTGCCCCGGCCGCTCACGCCGCCCTCCAAAATGGCCTTTAAAGCGCAGAAGTCGCGGTCGTCGGAAGAAAAGGTCAAATCGTCGATGAAGAAGATGAACTTCAGCGGGTTTGCTGTCAAGTCATCCATCAGCGATTGGATCAAATACAGCTGGGTCTTTTTTAGTTCTACCAGGCGCAGCCCCTCAGGGTAAAACTCGTTGGCAACGGCCTTTACCGTGCTGCTCTTGCCCGTGCCGGCATCGCCGTACAGCAGCACGTTGTTGGCCGGCTTGCCCTCCAAAAAAGCCTTGGTGTTGGCAATGATCAGCCCCCTCTCGCGCTCGTAGCCGTACAGCTCGCAAAGCTTCTGGGGGTCGGGGTGGCGAATGGGCAGAAGCTTGCCGGCATCGTCCAAAATGAACATATGGTACTGCGCAAACACACCAAAACCGGTCTTTCCGGCGTTCTCCATGCGCTGCGCGTATTCGGCGGCCAGGTTTACAGGCGTGTTTTCCCACCGCGCCAAAAAGGTCAGGCCACTTTGCCTGCGCAGCTCTTCGCCGTCAAACGCCGCAGCGGCCGAAAGCACGGAAAGCTCGTTTTGAAGCTGCGCGTCGAACAGCGCCGTGTTTTCGCCCCGCACGAACCGCCGGGTGTAAAGGTTTTCGTCCTCGGTGACGGCGCGCAGCACATAAAGGCCCAAATCGCCCCCTTCTTCGTAAAGCGCCGCGGCAAATTCCCCCCAGCGCATGGCGAGCTCGCCATTGTCCTTAACTTCCCCAAGAAGCGCGAGCAAACGGGAAAACACCTTGCCGCCAAGCAGATTTCGGAAGATGACCAGGCTCTTGAGCCGCAGTCCGAGATCTCTGCACATGCAAACTTCCTCCTCGGTAAAAAACGATACTTTGCATTATACGCCCGCGCCGGGGGTTTGGCAATGGCCGCAGGACCGCTGTTGCGGTCCTTGGTGAAATCTGCTAAAGTAGACCCTGCACAACGCCAAACGCCATCACAACACCCAGGAGGGACCATGAAACCACAAGTCTCCTTTCGCTTTGCCAAACCCCAAGACGCTGAACTGGTGCTGCGCTTCATCCGCGCGCTGGCCGATTATGAGCACCTGCTCGACGAGGTGGTCGCCACGCCGCAACTCTTGCAGGAATGGCTGTTTGAAAAAAAGGCCGCCGAGGTGCTCTTTGTGCTAAAGGACGGCAAAGAAGCCGGCTACGCGCTCTTCTACCACAATTTTTCCACTTTTCTGGGCCGGGCGGGCATTTACCTTGAGGACCTGTTCGTTCTGCCCGAGCACCGGCATCAGGGGCTGGGAAAAGCGCTGTTAAAAGAGCTCGCGCGGCTGACGGCCGAGCGCGGGTGCGGCCGGCTGGAGTGGGCCTGCCTCAACTGGAACCGCCCCAGCATCGAGTTTTACCTTGCCTGCGGCGCAGTGCCCATGGAGGAATGGACGACCTACCGCCTGGCGGGTGCGGCGCTTGAGGCCATGGCCAAGTAAAAGCGCGCGCATTCTTTGCTTGACAACTTGGGCTTTGCCCGCTATACTAAAATCCAGCAACAAAAAACACATGCGTCGATGGGGCAAAAGCCCGTTGGAATCCGACTTGTAGAGAGCTGCCGGAAGGTGCGAGGCAGCAGCGGGCCAATGTGCGATCTCTCCCCGGAGCGGCCGACCGAACGGCGTTTTGCCAAGTAGCAAGGACGGTTCTTCCCCGTTACAGGAAGGAGCATTCGCAGTTTTTTCTGCCGATGCACAGAGCGGGCAATTTTGCCAACCGGAGTGGTACCGCGGAAGTTCAAGGCTTTCGTCTCCTCAAAATGGAGACGAAGGCTTTTTTGTTTTCCCCGCTCCGGCGCGCCCCGACGCTGGCGGCCGGGCGGGCACAGCAACTTTACCATCAAATCAAACAGGAGAACGTGACCATGAACAACGCAAGCAAGTACACCATGCAGTTTTTCAACCCCCCCGTCTGCGAAATGAAGTGGGCCAAAAAAGACCACATCGACCACGCGCCCTCCTGGTGCTCGGTCGACCTGCGCGACGGCAACCAGGCGCTGGTCATCCCTATGAGCCTGGAAGAAAAGCTGGAGTTTTTCAAGCTGCTTGTGAAGATCGGCTTTAAAGAGATCGAAGTGGGCTTCCCGGCCGCTTCCGAGACCGAATACGAATTCCTGCGCACCCTCATTGAACAAAACCTCATCCCCGACGACGTCACCGTGCAGGTGTTGACCCAGTCGCGCGAGCACATCATCCGCAAGACCTTCGACGCCATCAAGGGCGCCAAGCACGCCATCGTGCACCTGTACAACTCCACCTCGGTGGCCCAGCGCGAGCAGGTATTCAAAAAGTCCAAAGAAGAGATCGTCAACATCGCCGTGACCGGCGCCGAGCTCTTGAAGAACATCGCCGCCGAAATGGATTCCGATGTGCGCTTTGAATACTCGCCCGAGTCCTTCACCGGCACCGAACCGGAATTTGCGCTGGAGATCTGCAACGCCGTGCTGGACGTGTGGCAGCCCACCAAGGACAAAAAGGCCATCATCAACCTGCCCGTCACGGTCGAAACCTCCATGCCGCACGTATACGCCAACCAGGTCGAGTACTTGAACGACAACCTCAAGTACCGCGACTGTGTGGAGATCTCGCTGCACCCGCACAACGACCGCGGCTGCGGCGTGGCCGACACCGAGCTCGGCCTGCTCGCCGGCGGCGACCGCGTGGAAGGCACGCTCTTTGGCAACGGCGAGCGCACCGGCAATGTAGACGTCATCACCGTGGCCATGAACATGTACTCCCAGGGCGTGGAGCCCGGCCTGGACTTCTCGAACATCCCCGAGACCATCGAGCTCTACGAGCGGGTCACCCGGATGCACGTTTACGAGCGCCAGCCCTATTCGGGCGATCTGGTGTTTGCGGCCTTCTCGGGCAGCCACCAGGACGCCATCGCCAAGGGCATGAAGTGGTACGAGGAAGGCAAGAGCGCGCACTGGACGGTCCCCTATTTGCCCATCGACCCCGAAGACGTCGGCCGGGAGTACGAGACCAACGTCATCCGCATCAACTCCCAGTCCGGCAAGGGCGGCATCGGCTACATGCTCGAGCACAGCTTCGGCTACGTCCTGCCCCCCAAGATGCGCGAGAGCGTCAGCTACACCGTCAAGGGCGTGTCCGACCATATGCACAAGGAGCTCTCGCCCGCCGAGGTGCGCGACATCTTCGTGGAAAACTACGTCAACATCAACGGCCCGCTGCAGCTCCTCGACTACCACTTCCGCCGCGAGGGCGACGTGATCACCGCCGACGTCACCGCCAAGATGGGCGATGGCGAGGCGCGCACCATCAGCGCCGTGGGCAACGGCCGCCTGAACGCCGTGAGCAACGCGCTCAAGCAGATGGGCGTGTTCTATTCCGGCCTGACCTACACCGAGCACGCGCTGTCCACCGGCTCCACCTCGCAGGCCGCCACCTACGTCAGCGTCACCTTCCCGGGCAACGAAGTCAGCTGGGGCGCCGGCGTGCATGAAGACATCATCGCCGCTTCCATTTACGCGCTGGTGTCCGCCATCAACCGCAAGCTGCGCGCCGATGCCAAGAACTGAGGCCGCCGCACGAAAGGAGAGCTTCCCATGGCAATGACCATGACCCAAAAGATCCTCGCGGCCCACGCCGGGCTCGAGAGCGTTACCCCCGGCCAGCTCATCAACGCCAAGCTCGACCTGGTTCTGGGGAACGACATCACCTCCCCCGTGGCCATCAACGAGTTTGAAAAGAGCGGCTTTGACCGCGTGTTCGACAAAACCAAGATCGCGCTGGTGATGGACCACTTTGCCCCCAACAAGGACATCAAAGCCGCCGCGCAGTGCAAGCAGTGCCGCCTGTTCCACAAGCGCTTCGACATCGACAATTACTTTGATGTGGGCGAAATGGGCATTGAACACGCGCTGCTCCCCGAAAAAGGCCTGGTCGGCCCCGGGGAACTGGTGATCGGCGCCGACTCGCACACCTGCACCTACGGCGCGCTGGGCGCGTTTTCCACCGGCGTGGGCAGCACCGACATGTGCGCCGGCATGGCCACGGGCGAAGGTTGGTTCAAGGTTCCTTCGGCCATCAAATTCGAGCTCGTGGGCAAGCTGCAGCCCAACGTTTCCGGCAAGGACGTCATCCTCTCCATCATCGGCAAGATCGGCGTGGACGGCGCGCTCTACCGCTCCATGGAGTTCGTGGGCGAAGGCCTCGCCTCCCTTTCCATGGACGACCGGCTGTGCATGGCCAACATGGCCATTGAGGCCGGGGCAAAGAACGGCATCTTCGCCGTTGACCAGATCACGCTCGACTACGTAAAAGGCCGCGTGAACCGCCCCTTTACGGTGTACGAAGCCGATCCCGACGCCGTGTACGACGAGACCTACACCATCGACCTTTCCACCATCGTGCCCACGGTGGCCTGCCCGCACCTGCCCGAAAACACCCGTCCAGCGGCAGAGCTTGGCGGCGTCGCCATCGACCAGGCGGTCATCGGCTCCTGCACGAACGGCCGCATCAGCGACATGGCCGCAGCAGCAGAGGTCTTTAGGGGCAAGCACGTGGCCAAGGACGTGCGCTGCATCGTCATTCCCGCCACGCAGGAAGTGTACCGCCAGTGCATCGAGCGCGGCTATTTGAACATCTTCCTCGATGCCGGCTGCGCGGTCTCTACCCCCACCTGCGGCCCCTGCCTGGGCGGCCACATGGGCATCCTCGCCGAAGGCGAAGTCGCCGTGGCCACCACCAACCGCAACTTTGTCGGCCGCATGGGGCACCCCACTTCCAAGGTCTACCTCGCCAGCCCCGCCGTCGCCGCCGCAAGCGCCATCGCCGGGCACATCGCAGCCCCCGTGAAAGGAGAATGACATGAACGCCCACGGCATCGCCCATAAATTTGGGGACAACGTCGACACCGACGTCATCATCCCCGCCCGCTACCTCAATACCGCCGACCACAAGGAGCTCGCCGCTCACTGCATGGAAGACATCGACCCGGACTTTCACAAAAAGGCCAAGGAAGGCGATCTGATCGTCGGCGGCGCCAATTTCGGCTGCGGCTCCTCACGAGAGCATGCCCCCATCGCCATCAAGGAGTCGGGCGTTTCCTGCGTCATCGCGCAGACTTTTGCCCGCATTTTCTTCCGCAATTCCATCAATATCGGTCTGGCGATCCTTGAGTGCCCGGAAGCGAGCGAAAAGATCGCCGACGGCGACGAGGTGAAGGTGGACTTCGACACCGGCGTCATCACCAACGTCACCAAGGGCGAAAGCTACCAGGCCCAGCCCTTCCCCGCCTTCATCAAGGATATCATCCGCGCGGGCGGGCTGCTCAACTCCATCAAGAACAAAGCGTGAGGAAGCTGGCATGAACAAGCACATCACCGTCCTTTCGGGCGACGGCATCGGCCCGGAGATCTGCGCAGAAGCACTGCGCGTGCTCGACCGCGTCGCAGCACTTTACGGCCACACCTTTACCTACGAACCGGTCGAGATCGGCGGCTGCTCCATCGACAAATACGGCCTGCCCATCACGCCCGAGAACATGAAGAAGTGCAGGGAGTGCGACAGCGTGCTCCTGGGCGCAGTGGGCGGCCCCAAGTGGGACGCCGTGGAACCCGCCAAGCGGCCGGAAAAGGCCCTGCTCGCCGTGCGCAGCGAGCTGGGGCTGTTCTCCAACCTCCGGCCCACCAAGCTCTTTCCCCAGCTTGCCGGCGCGTCTCCCCTCAAATACTGCGAAAACATCGACCTGCTCATCGTGCGCGAGCTGACCGGCGGCATTTATTTCGGCGCGCACACCACCGAAACCGAGGGCAGCGAAAAGGTTTCCCGCGACATCATGTGCTACAGCGAGCACGAGATCGAGCGCATTGGCCGGGTGGCCTTTGAGACCGCGCGCAAGCGCCGCGGCCGCGTGACCTCGGTAGACAAGGCAAACGTGCTGGATTGTTCCCGCCTGTGGCGCGCCGTGATGCACCACCTGGCAGAAGAATACCCCGACGTGGCGTATTCCGACATGTTGGTGGACAACTGCGCCATGCAGCTCATCAAAAACCCCGCGCAGTTCGACGTTATCGTCACCGAGAACATGTTCGGCGACATCCTCTCGGACGAAGCGAGCATGCTCACCGGCTCCATCGGCATGATGCCCTCGGCCAGCCTCTCTTCCGGCACCCTGGGCATGTACGAGCCCATCCACGGCTCGGCGCCCGACATTGCCGGCACGGGCAAGGCCAACCCCGTGGGCACCGTGCTTTCCGCCGCCATGATGCTGCGCTACTCCTTTGGCCTGGCCGCCGAGGCCGACGCTGTGGAACGCGCCGTAGACGCCGTGCTGAACGAAGGCTTCCGCACCGCCGACATCATGAGCGAGGGCAGCACCCTTGTGACCTGCAGAGAAATGGGCGAAAAGATCGCCGCGCACCTGGCATAAAAAACAGGAGCCCGTTGCAAAATAGACGCGAAGGATCGCAGTTTTCAGCGCAACGGCAGCTCCTTCTTTTTTTCACTGGAGGAACTCATGCAATGGACCCTGGACGGCGGCGCGGCCATAGAGCTCCGCACGCCCAATGAACTGAGCGAAGTTTTAAAAAGCCACGCCCTGCCCGCCCGCCTGGCGCACGAGGCCGCTTCGCCCACCGCCTGCAAGGCCGAGCCGCAGGAGGGCTTTTTGTTCGGCACGCTGCTCGTTCCCGCAAAGGGCGCGGCCGCGGGCGAACATCTGCGCGAACACGCCGGCGCGCTGCGCGCCACCTTTTTCTTCTTCCCCGAAAAGCTGGTGTTCTTTGACCTGAACGGCCGGCTGGAAGCGCTGCTTCCCGAGCTGATCGATTCCCGCAAAAACAGCCAGCCCACGTTGGAGCAACTGTTTTACGACCTGCTGGAAGCGCTGATCGACGAGGACCCGGCTTTTGCACACAAAATCGAAGAGCACATTTCAAACTTAGAAGATCAGATTCTGGAAGGCGAAGCAGAGAGCATCGACCTCAACCGAAAGATCGCCCCCATTCGCCGCCGGCTGCTCTTTTTGAGCCGTTATTACGACCAATTGGTCAATTTGGGGCAGGAACTGCAGGAAAACGAAAACGGTCTTTTTACCGAAGAGGGCACGCGGCGCTTTCGCATGTTCACCGAGCGCGCCCACCGGCTGTACGACCACATCCAGTTCCTGCGGGACTATTCCATCCAGCTCCGCGAGATCTACCAGTCGCAGATCGATCTGCGGCAGAACACCATCATGAAACTGCTGACCGTCGTCACCACCATTTGCCTGCCGCTGACCATCATTGTGGGGTGGTACGGCATGAACTTTGTTATGCCCGAGCTACAGTGGCGCGGCGGTTACCTTTACGTCATCGTGCTCAGCCTGGCAGTGCTTGGTTTGGTGATCTGGTACTTTAAAAAGAAAAAGTTCCTGTAAGGCGCTTTTTGCCGCAGGCACGCAAAAAGGGCCATCCCTCAAACGGGATGGCCCTTTCTTTGTTTCCTTTGGCAGAAGCCGGCCTTTGCCGAAACAGGCAGGCAGCTTACTTGCCCTGGTTCGCCCGGCAGTGGTCGAGCACTTCGGGGTTGCGCACATTTTCCATGGGCTCGCCGCGCAGGAAACGGCTGATGTCGTCAAAGCCGATGTCGATCGAGCAGGCCATGGTGTCGCCGGAGGTGCCGGCCATGTGCGAAAGCAGGGTGACGTTGTCGAGCGTGCGGAAGGGAGAGTCGGCGGGGAGGGGCTCCTCGTCGAACACATCCAGCGCGGCGCCGCCAATGGTCTCGTCCTGCAGCGCCTTGATGAGGGCGGCGGTATCGACGATGCCCGAGCGCGCCAGGTTGATGAAGTAAGCGGTGGGCTTCATCTTGGCAAACTGCTCTGCGCCGAACCAGTGGTGGGTCTTTTCCGAGAGGCGGATGTGCAGCGACACAAAGTCGGACTTTTCCAGCAGCTCATCCAAGGGCGCAAAGGTCTCGCCGGCGTCGGTGATGACCTTGGGATCGAGGAAGGGATCGTACACCAGGATCTTGCAGCCGAAGCCCTTCAGGCGGCGCACCACCTGACGGCCGATGTAGCCAAAGCCGATGATGCCGACGGTGCAGCGGTCCATGTTGCGGATGTAGGCCTGGTTCTTGTACTGCTTGCGCCAGCCGCCCTGCACAATGGCCAGGTGCGAACGGGCAATGTTCTTGTTCTCGGCGATCATCATGCCAATGGTGGTATCGGCCACCGCGGGCGCAGAACGCCAGGAAGAATTGATCATGATGATGCCGTGCTCGGTGCAGGCCTTGATGTCGACGTTTTCAAAACCGCCGCGCATGCAGTCCACGATCTTGAGGTTCTTGCCGGCCTCAATGACTTCGCGGTTGACCGAGGTCATATGAACGCACAGAATGTCGGCGTCCTTCACCGCTTCCAGAAGCGGCGGGTAGGTCACAGCCGCCTTGATGCCCTCGTACTCGCACTCGTGCATCCGGTCCATGGTCTTGGTGTAGGTGCTGATGGACTCGTCCACCATGATGGTGACTTCGCAGTCAAAGCTCTTTTCGAGGTCTTTCATGCGCTGGAAGATGTCGGGGGTCAATCCGCCATCCGCCATGCAAAGGATTTTGGTCTTTGCCATTTCGGTTGGGTTGCTCCTTTCGATTGATATGAAAATATATCCTTGCGTCCTGATGCGGGCGCCGCGATTGCGCTGATACACTTTGCGCCCCCAAAGATCATACTCTTTGGGAGCGCAAAGGTCAAATATAAATCGTGCGGCAAGGTCTCCCCGGCGGCATTATTTTTGTGTCCGCCCCTCACGCAGCGATGTTTTGTGACGAAACGTGGTTCTTACTTGGTGAGCTTCCAATCCCAGTAGGGCTTCATGGTGTCGATGAGGAGCTTCCACTCTTCATAGCGCTCGTTCAGCTTGGCAACGTTCTCGGGACGCGGGAACACGCGGGGACGCAGGCGCACGCACTTGGCAATGGCGTCGTCGTAGTCCTTGTAGATGCCGGCGCCGATGCCGGCGCACATCGCCAGGCCCAGGGCGCCGGACTCGTCGCAGTCCACGCAGTCCACAGGGGTGTTGAGGGAGTCGGCGAAGAGCTGTGCCCATTCGATCGAGCGGGCGATACCGCCGGTCAGACGGGTGAGGTCGCACTTCAGGCCGGCCGCGCGCAGCTCGTCAAAGTGGTAGCGGTGGATGAAGGTGACGCCTTCGGCCAGCGCGTAAGCCAGTTCGGCGAACGTGGTGGTGTCGTTGATGTTGAAGAAGTTGGCCATGGCCTTGCCATGCACCGAGGGCTGGCCCACGAAGGGGTGATACATCACGGTGGTGCCGCCGACCGGGATGCAGGCGATGAGCTTGTTGACCACTTCGAAGTTGTTCATGGACTCGAACATGTCGAGGCCGCGCTTTTCGGCAGCCGCGCGGGCGGAAGAGCCGAGGTGCGACACGAACCACTCGTAGTTGGAGCCGGACGCGCCGGTGTTGGCCGACAGCAGGTAGCCGTCCCTGTTCAGCCAAGGCATGTTGAAGATGCCGGGCTTTTCGATGAGCTTGTCATTGAAGGTCTCGTTGATGGACCAGGTGCCGGTGATGGCGGTAAACACGCCGGGCTCGGTGGCGCCGCAGCCCACCAGGCAGGCCAGGATGTCCATCATGCCGGCGACCACCGCGGTGCCTTCGGCCAGGCCGGTCAGCGCAGCGGCTTCGGCAGTGACATAACCGATGGTTTCGGAGGAGTCGGACGCCAGTCTGGGCAGCTTGTCGTACATCTCGGGGATGCCGTAAAGATCCATCAGCTCCTGGGTGTAGCACATCTGGGTCAGGTCAACCAGCGCAGAACCGCCGATGCAGTTCAGGTCGGCCGCAGCAACGCCAGTCAGCTTGAAGGCGATGTAATCCTTGAAGCAGAACACGTGGCCGATGCTCTCGTACACCTTGGGCTCATGCTCTTTATACCAACGCAGGATTGCCGGCGGCTCGCCAGAATACAGGTTGCCCTTGGTGATCTCGTTGGTCCTGTCGTAAGTCCCCTCGTCCTTGAGCAGCTGGATGCAGTCTTCTGCGCGGTAGTCGGTGGAGTACGCGCCATTGGCGATGTATTCGCCGTTGGGGCCGCAGATGGTCAGGCCGTTGCCGAACGAAGTAATGCCGATACCGGCCAGATCCTTGGGGTCGATACCGACTTTTTCGAGCGTGGCCTTAACCACCTCGGCAGCAGCTTCCCACGCGTAAACGGGGTTGAATTCCTGGTACTCCGGGCCGCGGCTGGGCACGCGCTTGAAGCCGCGCGAAGCCGAACCGACCACGTTGCCGCCTTCATCGAAGATAACGGCCTTGATCGAGGTACCGCCGCAGTCCAGGCCCATCAAATATTTCGCCATGTGTGTTCCTCCTTGAACTGGTGAGTTATGTGTGTTCTGCCCGAAACCCCTGCCAACCGCCAAAACGGCCCGGAAGCCTCGCAGCAAATTTTGTTTCTGTCATTGGTTGTAAAAGCGAAAAAAGAAAAAGCAAAAAGACGATGAAAATCAAAGGAAGGAAGGCGGCGCGCCGCTCTGCCGCAGAAGCAGGCGGCGTGCCGTCAAAAAGTGCTGTTCTTTGCCGTTACGCAGGGAAAGCGCGCAGCTCGACCGAGCGGTTCATCCAGGTGCGGGGAGCCTTGCCTTCAAACAGGCTTTCCATGTGGTTGGCCAGGCGGAGGGGCGAGCGGCTCATGGCGTGCACGGTGGTGCCGGCCATGTGGCTGGTCACGGTGCAGTTGTCCAGGCAAATCATGCGGTAGTCGATGCTGGTGGGCTCTTTGTCGAACACGTCCAGAGCGGCGCCGCCGATCTTGCGGTCGCGCAGGGCCTCATACAGCGCGCCTTCGTCCACCAGGCCGCTGCGGGCGGTGTTGACGAGGATGGCGGTGGGCTTCATGAGGGCGATCTGATCCTTGCCGACCATGTGGTAGGTCTCGGGGATGAGGCGGCAGTTCACAGAGACGATGTCGCTCTCCTTCATGAGGGTGTCGAGGTCGACGAACTTGACGTTGTACTTCTCGGCCATCTCGTGGTTCGGGAAAGCGTCGTAAGCGACGATGTGCACATCGAAGCCGCCCAGCTTCTTGGCGACCAGCTGGCCGACCATGCCGAAGCCGATGATGCCGACGGTCAGGCCTTCAAAGTCGGGGCTGTAGGCCTTGTTCACGTAGTCCTTGCGCCAGTAGCCAGCCTTCACCGCAGCGTGCGAGCGGGCGATGTTGCGGTACTCGGCCAGCATCATGCCGATGGTGAAGTCCGCCACAGCCTGGGCGTTGCGGCCGGCGTTGTTGCACACGATGATGTTCTTCTCGGTCATGTAGTCGACGGCGATGTTCTCAACGCCGGCGCGCATGGTGCCCACCGCCATGAGCTTGGGGGCAGCGTCCACGACCTTCTTGTTGATGGGGCAGAACTGGGTGATGATGACGTCCACATCCTTGACCAGCTCCAGCAGCTCGGGGCTGGCTTCCACCGCCTCGGGGCCGTGCTGCTCGAGGAGCAGGTTGATCTCAGACATGTCCATGCCGTTCTGGTCCCACTGGTATTTCACCAGCTCAACGCCCTTGTCCGCCCAAGCGGAAAAGCCGGGGACCATGTCGTCTACGTGGATGTAGCCGTCGCCAATGAGAAGTGCTTTCATGATGGATTACCGCCTTTCTGAAAGAAAGAATAACAAAGTTCCTTGCGTATTGCGCTCAGCGGCAGAGCATGCCGCCCGAAACGTCCACCGTCGCGCCGATCATGTAGGAGTTCTTCGGCGAGACCAGGAAGGCCACGATGTCGGCCATTTCTTCCGGGGTGCCGATGCGCCCCATGGGGATGCGGGTCTTGTAGTACTCGGCCTTTTCCTCGGTGAGCCAGCCCTTGCCGACCGTCGCCGTCATGCCGGGAGCGATGGAGTTGACGTAAATGCCCTCTTTTGCCACTTCCTTGGCAAAGGAGACCGTAAAGGCCACCACGCCGGCCTTGGACGCGGCATAGTGCGCGTGGAAGGTCGTGGAGCCCTTAAAGGCCGCCTGCGAAGCGAAGTTGAGGATGTGGCCGCCCTTCTGGCCCTTCTTGATCCAGTAGTTGCCCAGCCAGCGGTTGGTGAGGAACACGCCGTCGAGGTTGACGGCAATGCAGCGCTGCCATTCGGCGAGCGGAATGTCCACCACCTTGTTGGTGGGCCAGGACATGGCAGAGTAAATGAGAATGTCGATGCCGCCGAACTTTTCGAGCACGAAATTGAAGAGCTTGTCGACCTGGTCTTCCTGGGAAGTATCGGCCTTGAACTTGTAGGCGCAGCCCTCGCCGCCCGCGGCAATCATATCGGCCAGCGATTCGTCGGCCTTCTGATCGTTCGAGGAATAGGCGATAACGACCTTGGCGCCTTCCTCCACCAGGCGCAGGCTGCAGGCGCGGCCGATGTTGGACGAACCGCCGACCACCACTGCCACTTTATCTTTGAGTCCCAGATCCATGGTAAACCCCTTTCTTCGCTGCGTGCGAACACGTTGTTGGATGTTGTTGCCGGGAACCTTTTATAAGAGAAAGGTTGACATCAAAAACAAGAATCAACAGGCACAAAAATGTGAAGTTCACACTTTTGTGAAAATCACAGCATTTTGTTAATTCATCTGCAATTTATAGCATTGCCGTGCAAGTTTTCTTTCCTTTATAGAATAACGTCACATGACGTGTGTGTCAATAACCAAAACAAAAGCCTTGCAAAAAAGGCGGCAGCCCATCCCTGCTGCCGGGCTGAAAATATTTCACACCCTCCTTTTTGCAGCGGCTCAATCCATGCGGCGGAACTTCTGCGCGCCGGAAATTTTGACCTTGTCGCCCTGAATGGTCTGGCGGGAATAATAGACCGGCTTCTGCGCGCCGTCCATCACCAGCCCCACCACGCGCAGCGCCGGCGCGTTGGGCTTTAATTCCAACAGGCGCGCCTGGTCTTTGGAAAGGTAGGCCATTTCGATGGTGTAGTCGATGTGCACCAGCTGAATGCCCAGGTTTTTTTCCAAAAACTGCGCGATGGAACAGAGCTGCGAATAATCCTCCACCCGCAAGATCTCTTCCATTTCTTCCGGGAAGGCGTTTTCTTCCAAAATGACCGGCTCGTCGTTGATGTAGCGCAGGCGGTCGAGCAAAATGACGCCGCTGCCCGGCGCAATGTTCAAAAAACCCGCCGCCGACTCCGTGGCCCGGCCGCGCCCCAGGCTCAGCACTTCGGTGCGGGGGGTCAGGCCGCTTGCCAGGCAGTCCATGGTAAAGCTGTTGATGCTGACCACGTGGCGGTCGTGCTTGCGCGGCAAAACAAAGGTCCCTGTGCCGTGGCGCTTGACCAGGTAGCCTTCCTGCACCAGTTCGTTGATGGCGTGCCGCACGGTGATGCGGCTGACGCCGTAGCGGTTCATGAGTTCAACTTCGGAAGGGATGCGGGTATCTGGTGGAAAAGAGCCGTCCAAAACGCCGGTGCGCAGGTCCATTTTGACGATCTCGTATAGATGCTCGGTTGACGCCGGCAGACCATGCCGATTATTCAAAGATGCCTCCGGTAACGCTCAGAACTGAACGATAGGAATTTACAAATTCATCAAAGGAACTCACACGCGCTGTTTCGCGCCGTTCCATTGATTAAAGAATACAAAACTCTCGCATCAAAGTCAAATTCTTTTTCCGCCCCTCCCGCCGCTTCCCGCCGCGCGCCCCAAAAAGAGCGGCGTAGACCGCGGCCCTGCGCTTGTGTTATAATACGTAAGACTCTAAAAAACGCCAAACAACAGGAAAGCGACCCAATGAATCTGCACAAATTCGACACCAAAGTTCAATACCTGAAGTACCGCGCCCTTTTGGGGGTGGCGCGCGCTGCCTGGAAAGATCGCCTGCAGGAAGTGCTCTTTACCCTGCCCAAAGAGATCGTGCCCGGCAAGGAAGCGACCATGCGCTGCTGCGTGTTCAAAGAACGCGCGGTGTTTTCCGAGCGCATCCACCTGGCCATGGGCGGCAATCCCGAGAACCCCAACGTCATCGAGGTCCTCGACATTGCCTGCGACGAATGCCCGGCCAGCGGCTACGAGATCACCGACACCTGCCGGGGCTGCATCGCCCACCGCTGCGAAGAGGTCTGCCCCAAGCAGGCCATCACCTTCGACGAGCATTTAAAGGGCCACATCGACAAAAGCAAGTGCATCAACTGCGGCCGGTGCGCCACGGTCTGCCCCTACAGCGCCATTGCCAACCGCCGCCGCCCCTGCCAAAACGCCTGCAAGGTGCAGCACACCATCGGCATGGCCGAAGATTTTTCCGCCACCATCGACAACGACCGCTGCCTTTCCTGCGGCAGTTGTGTGTACCAGTGCCCCTTCGGCGCCATCATGGACAAGTCCTATATTTTAGACGCCATTTCCATGCTCAAGGCCGCCGGCAAAAACCATCCCCTCTTTGCCGTGGTCGCCCCGGCCGTGGCCAGCCAGTTCGACTCGGTCACGGTGGGCCAGATCTTTGCGGGGCTGAAGGCACTGGGCTTTACGCACGTAGTCGAAACCGCCCTGGGGGCCGACATGGTCGCCCGGCAGGAAGCGCGCGAGCTGCTGGAAAAGGGATTTTTGACCACCTCCTGCTGCCCGGCGTTTGTGTCCTTTGTGCAAAAGGAGTTCCCTCAGCTCGCCGGCAACGTCTCCACCACCCCTTCGCCCATGGCCATGATCGGGCGCTACATCAAGGAGCATTGCCCGCAGGCAAAGGTGGTGTTCATCGGCCCCTGCATCACCAAAAAGGCCGAAGCGCAAAAGCCCGAAGTCAAGCCCTGCATCGACTGCGTGCTGACCTTTGAAGAGCTGCAGGCCCTGTTCGACAGCCGCGAGCTCGACCTCGCCTCGCTTGAGGACCTGCCGGTAGAGGACGCCTCGCCCTTTGGCCGCACCTTTGCCCGTTCGGGCGGGGTCACCGGCGCGGTGCGCCAAGCCCTTGCCGAGCTGGGCGCCGACGGCTTTGAGTTCAAGCCCGTGGTGTGCAACGGCATTGAAGAATGCCGCACCGCCCTCTTAAAGGCCGCGCGCGGCAAGCTGGACGGCAACTTCATTGAGGGCATGCACTGCGTGGGCGGGTGCGTCAACGGTCCGGGCTGCCTTTCGCACATCTCCAACAAGAGCATCAGCGTCGACCGCTTCGGCGCGGCTGCCCGCAAAAAACAGCTGGAAGAAGCCGTGTCTTCCGCGCAGGAGATCTTCTGAAATCTTTTGCCCGTTTCCCCAAATGCTGCTTGGGCGTTTGGGGGAAGCGGGCTTTCTCATTTTGCCGGCCGGCATCATAAAAAAGGAGGAACGCTCTGTGAAACGGCTGTTGTGTTTTCTTTTGGCCGCCTGTTTGCTGCTTTTCGCAGGGTGCCGCCCGGCAGATGTCCTTTCCTCTGCCCTGCCGGCGCCCGGGCTGCCATCGCCAAGCCCGCCGCCCTCCCCTGGCGGCGCGCAAACGGCAGAGCCGCAAGGCCCCTCCGGCGCAGAAAACACGCCCGCTCCTTCGCCTTCTTCCGGCCCGCCCGCTCAAACGCCCATCGCCCCCCAGGCGCCGGCAGACAGCGAGCTCGTCAGGGTCTCCGACTACATCCCCACGATCCGGCAGGAGCTCCACTACGCCACCACCGGCAACTACACCCAAACGAAGATCTACGATTTTACCGACGCGTATTTGCGCTACGGCACGGTAAAAAAGCTGCAGCAGGCCTGCAATGCCTTGGCCGAACAGGGGCTGGGCCTGAAGATTTGGGACGGGTTCCGCCCCGTAGCGGCGCAGGCCCGGCTGTGGGAGCTCTGCCCCGACCCCACCTATGTTTCCCACCCGGTCACGGGCAACCGCACGCACTGCCGGGGCAACACTGTGGACGTCACGCTCGTAGACCTGGCGACCGGCGAAGAACTGCCCATGCCCACCGGCTACGACGACTTTACGGCCGCCGCCGACCGCGATTACAGCGATTGTTCCCCCGAAGCGGCGGCAAACGCCCAGCTGCTGGAGACCACCATGGAAAGCTGCGGGTTCCGCCCCTATTTTAACGAGTGGTGGCACTTTACCGACACGACCGACTACCCGGTGGAAGAGTTTTTTGACCCGGCCGTTCCCACGCTGTGGATTGCCAACTGCGAGGAATTTATCAGCCTGCGGCAAAGCCCCGGCGGCGCAGTGCTCCTCCGCATCCCCAAGGGCGGCACGGTGAAGCTGCGGCGCTGGGAGGGCAAATACGCCTTTGTGCGCTACGGCGGGCAGGAAGGTTATGTGCTGACCAATTACATCCTTCCCAAAGAAGAAAGCTATCTTTCCGATTGTTTGGAAACCGTCGTCCCCACCAGCAGCTATTCTTACGAACAGCTGCTCGCCGACCTAAGCGCCTTAAAGGAACGGCACCCCGGCGCCGTGACGGCCGGTTCCATCGGCCTTACCGAACTGGGGCGGGAGATCCCCGTTTTATGCATCGGCGACCCCGACAATGCCGAATACCACGTGCTGCTGCAGGGCGCCATCCACGGCCGGGAACATCTGACGGCCTGGCTGCTCATGGCCCTGGCGGACTACTGGCTGGACCACGGCATTTTGGGGTACGGCAGCATCTGCTACCACATCATTCCCATGGCCAACCCCGACGGCGTGGCCATTTCCCAAACCGCAGCCCTGGGCAGCGAGCAGCAGGCCATTTACCAAAGCGACAGGGAAAACGGCTACACGGCCAGCAGCCCCAGCGAATACGCCGCCCAGTGGAAGGCCAACGGCAAGGGCGTGGACATCAACCGGAATTTCCCTGCCGGCTGGGAGCTCATAGAAAGCCGCAGCGCCCCCTCTTCCCAACAGTACCGGGGCAGCGCGCCTTTTTCCTCCCGGGAAGCGGCCGCCCTTCGAGACTACACGCTGCGCTTTGACTTCGACGCCACCATCAGCTACCACGCGACGGGCAGCCTGATCTACTACGAGTACGGCAGCCGCCAGGAAGCAAACGCCCTTTCCCTCTCCCTCGGCCAGGCCGTGAGCGAAGTGACGGGCTACGAACTGATAGACAGTAGCGGCGTCGACGGCGCGGGCTACAAGGACTGGGCGATCGACGAACTGGGCATCCCCTCCCTCACCATCGAGGTCGGCTGCGAAGAAGCGGCGCTGGCTGAGCGGGAGATCGCCAGCATTTTCGTGCGCAGCCAGCGGGTGCTGCCCGCCATCGCGCAGTGGCTACAGCGAGCCTGACCATCCGGGAGGCGCCTGCGGGCCAAGACCCCCATCAAACAAAAAAGAGGTGTGAACGATGAAACGAGCCCTGTGCGTCTTTCTGGCCGCCGCCTGCTCGCTGGTCCTTGTGGGCTTTTGCAATGCCGACGCCGCCCCCTTGCCGGCGTCTTCCGGCACGGAAAGGGCGGCGGACGCTTTGCCGGAAAGCGCGGCCTTGACAGAAAAGAACACAGCGCCTTCCGACGAAGCGCTGGTGCGGGTACTCGACTTTTTGCCCTCTGTCCGGCAGGCGCTGGCCTATGCCACGGCCGACAATTTTTCCGACCATCCGCTCTACGATTTTACCGATGCCTATTTGCGCTACGGCACGGTAAAAAAACTGCAGCAGGTGTGCGAGGAACTGGCCGCCCAGGGCCTGGGGCTGAAGATCTGGGACGGCTTCCGCCCCCTGGGGGCGCAGGAGGAACTAAACGGCCTGTATCCCGCCTTTCTTTCGGGGGAAGATCTTTCCGACCACAACCGGGGCGGGGCGGTGGATCTCACCCTCGTCGATCTAGAAACCGGCGAAGAGCTTCCCCTGCCAACCGGCTACAACAACTTCACGGCCTACGCCGACCGGGACTATAGCGACTGTTCCCCCGAGGCGGCAGCCAACGCTCAACTTCTGGAAGACGTCATGAAAAAGCACGGGTTCGACCCCTCCTCCCTCCGTTGGTGGCACTTCAACGACACCCAGGAATACCCCGTGGCGGAGTCCTTCCTGCCCGGCATCCCCACCCTGTGGCGCTCGGGCAAAGGCTCTGCCGAACTGCTGCGCTCCCCCGGCGGGTCGCACGCGGCCAGCATTGGCCCGGGCGAGACCATGGAGCTTCTGGGCTGGGAGGGCAAATACGCTTTGGTCCGCTGCGGCGGACGCGAAGGGTATGTGCTTTCGAGCGACATCTTGCCGGCAAGCGGCGATTTTTCGGACTACTTTTGCATCGTCTCCCCCACCGCCTGTTATTCCTACGAACAGCTGCTTGCAGACCTTAAGGAGTTTGAAGAACGCTGGCCCGGCGACGTGACCGTCGATTCCATCGGCCTTACAGAGCTGGGGCAAAAGATCCCCATTCTGCGCATCGGCGAGCAGGACGCCAAGTACCACGTGCTGCTGCAGGGCGCCATCCACGGCCGGGAGCACGCCACCGCCTGGCTGCTCATGGCCTTGGCAGACTACTGGCTGGATCACGGCATTTTAAACTACGGCGATATCTGCTTCCACATCATCCCCATGACCAATCCGGACGGCGTGGCCATCTCCCAGACCGGCGAACTCACCGAATCGCAGCAGGAGATCTACCAGAGCGACCGGCAGCACTACTCTGCCAGCAGCGACCAAGCGGAATACACCGCCCGCTGGAAGGCCAACGGCGAAGGCGTGGACCTCAACCGCAACTTTCCCGCCGGCTGGGAGGAGATCGACGGCCGTTCCCGCCCCTCTTCCCACCTCTACGAAGGCGACGCGCCCTTTTCCGCCGCAGAGACCGCCGCCCTGCGCGACTACACGCTGCGCTATGACTTCGACGTGACCGTCAGCTACCACGCGACCGGCAGCCTCCTCTACGCCGAATACGGCGGCCGGCAGGACGTCAACGCCCTCTCCCGCTCTTTGGGCGAAGCGGTGAGCGAGGTGACCGGCTACCCGCTTACGGGCAACGGCGAAAGCTGCGCCGGATACAAGGATTGGGCGATCGACGCGCTGGGGATCCCCTCGCTGACCATCGAGGTCGGCTGCCATTCCGCTCCCCTCGCCGAAGAAGAGCTCGCCAGCGTCTTTTTCCGCAACCTGCGCGTGCTGCCCGCCATCGCCCGGTGGCTGCAGCGGTCTTAACACCGCGCTTTTGCGTTTCGTTTGCAAAACACAGAGGGCGGCCAAGCGAACGGTGTACAACTCGCGAAATAGGCGATCGCCTATTTCGCGACAGCCCCTCTGTGTGCGCATCCGTTCTGCCGCTATACGGCGGCCGGTTTCTTTTGCCCCCGCGCAGCAATGCGCCCAGTTTTAAAAAAGACCTCTTGAAAAAGCCGGGCTGCCCCCTTTATTTCAGTTTTCCGTGCATCTTTTTATAAAAGAAAATATAAGAAAGCCCGCCCGGAATACCGATCCAAAAAATCATGGCGCACAGGGTCACGATCTCAAAATCAGGCACCGTCCATGTGCAGGCAATGTAAAAAAGGACAACAGGAAGGGAGATATATCCAACGATCCTGTGGGCGACGTTCCATGTGTCTTCGTCCTGCACGGTCCACGGCAGGCGCAATCCCGTGTGCTTGCTAAACGGCAGTCTTGGGCACACGGCCCCGCCAAACAGCATGACGCAGGAGACCAGCGTCATGGCGAACATTTTCTCGCCATTCTCTGTAAAAGCGATCGCGCCGCAGGCCATCAAGGCAGAAACAGCGAGCCCTAAGAGCAAAACGCCGATATCGAATATTGTCGTAACGCGCAGGACCCTCAAGCGAAGATCGCTGGCCGCAACGCCGGTGAGCAGCGCAAGATTGCGGTATAAAACGATCGCTGCTGCAAGCGCGCAGGCCCCCGCCAGCAAAACCGATACCGTTTCCTTTTGGATCAGCAAGGCAGCCAACGCCGCCAAAAACGAGAGCGTAAAGATCAGTCCTCTTTTTTTGTTGGCTTGAAGCAGCAGCTTTTCCCTTTGCTGTTGTTTGGCAAGCTGTTCCCTTGCCTGTAACAATTCTTCAGACAGCGCTGCAACAGCGCCCTCCTCGCCGGTTCCCAGCAGCTGCCCGGCCGTCACGCCGAGCAGCGCCGCTATTTGCAGCAAAACGTCGGCGTCCGGCACAGACCGGCCGGATTCCCATTTGGAAACGGTCTGCCTGACAACATGGAGTTTCTCCGCCATCTCCTGTTGGCTGATCCCTTTTGCTTTGCGGAAACGCTTGATATTTTCGCCGATCATTTTCACCCCTCCCTCTGCCGCCGCAAGTACATTCCAAGTATAAAAACCGCTCGCCACGAAAGCAAGCAACGAAAAGCAACATTCGGGCAGAATGCCTGAATGGGCAAAAGAACCGCAGTTCCCACAGCCCCGGCCAGCGCAAAACATTGTGTCAATTTCTGCCGCAACATTCCGCCAATCAAAACTTTCAGCACAAAACAAACCTCAAAAAAAACGGCGCTGGGTCACTCCCCATAACGCCGCTGCTTTCAAATGGATCCGCTGCACGACCCCTTCCTTTTTCAGCCGTTTATTTTCATTGTTTTGCCTGCAGGCGCTCTTTTGCATAATCGATAAAATCCTGCGTAACCTCACCCAATTTTGCCCCGCGCAATGTGACAATGTGAAATTCCTGCGCAAGGTCTAGATCCTCCAGCTCTACCCGGCAAATGTCGGGGTGGAGCTCGCAGATATTGCCGGCGTTAAAAGTAACGGCAATGCCCCGCGCCACCAGCTCCACGGTCAGCGGGCGGTCGGCCGGACTAAGGATAAGATTAGGGCTGACGCCGTTTAGGCTGCACTGCCGGCGGATGACGCCCTGGTTGTTGGTGACGGTGTCGATGGTGATGAGGTTTTCACCTTTCAGCTCTTCCATCCGGATGGAACTACGCCCGGCCAGACGGTGGCGTTTCCCCACGGCCAGAAAGAGCTTGGAACACACACAAGCCTGCGATTCGAGCTGCGCAGCGTCAAACGGCGCAGGGCAAAGTCCGGCGTTGAGCCGTCGAGACACGATCTCCTGCGCACACACATTGCTCTGAAAGCTGTACATGCGAAAGCGCACCCCCGGCCGCTGGGCAAAGTAATCGCCAAAAAAGCCGTCGGGCAGCACCATGCCGGAGCCGCTCGAAATCCCTAGCGTTAATAAGCTGTTGGCCTCTTCCTGAATGAGCGAGACCTCCTCTTCAAACGCCTCGTACTGCGCGGCAAACCGCCGGGCTTTTTCGTAAAGGCGCTGGCCGCTCTCGGTCAGTTCCGCTCCAAAGCGCCCCCGTTCAAACAGCGTCAGCCCCAATTCCTTTTCGAGCGCGCGGATGGCCTTGTTCAGTCCCTGCGGCGAAAGGTAGAGCTTGGCTGCCGCCTTGGAAATGTTCTTTTCCCGGCATACCGCCAAAAAATACCGAATCTGCGTCCTGTCCATGTTCTGTTTTTCCCTCCATGGTTTTTACTATATCCAGAAATCCCTGCTCTGCAAAGAGGGGAGCGGCCCCATATTGTCGATATTTTTGCAACTTGTAGTTGCACATTTGGGCAAGTTGCTTCTGCTTTACCGCATAAAATTTCTGTTATATTTTATAGTATTGAAGGAGACCTTCCCTGCTCACCACAAAAGAAGGAGGAACAACGAACATGAAACGTGTGCTTTGTTTGACGTTGTGCTTGGTCTTCGTGCTTGCCGGTCTGTTTGGCTGCGCGGCAGAGACCGAGACCCAACCCACGCCCACTGCCGCGGGCGGCAACGAACCTGTGGACCACCCCGAAGAAGACGAGGCCCCGGCCGGCGCTTCCACCGCGACCGCTACGGCCCAAGGCTTTGGCGGTGAAGTTTCCGTCACTGTCACTGTGGAAGGAGGCGTCATCACCGAGGTGACCGCAGTCGGCGACAATGAGACCGCCGGCATCGGCTCCACGGCCATCGAGCGCCTGCCCGGCCTGATGGTCGAGCAGAACACCGTGGAGGTAGAGGGCATTTCCGGCGCGACCTTCACCAGCAACGCTTTGCTATCCGCCGCGCAGGAAGCCTACGATCAGGCCGCCGGCATCAGCGCCGAATCGGCCGAAGCCGTCATGGCCCCCGGCACGTACCGCGGCGAAGCAGCGGGCTTTTACACCGCTTACCCCGTGCAGCTCGACGTCGAGGTAAGCGAGAGCGAGATCCTTTCCATCACTGTGGTGGATTCGGTCGAGACCATCGGCGTGGGCGAAGCGGCGCTGGAGCAGCTGCCCCCCGAGATCATTGCAACCCAGAGCACCGCAATCGACGCCATCGGCGGTGCAACCGTAACGAGCAACGCCATCAAAGCGGCGGTCAACGAGGCGCTCGCCCAGGCGTTGGAAGCCGGCGGTTCGCCCGCTTCAGCGATCTCTGCCTTCCAGACTGTGCCCGAAAAATCCACCGCCACCGAAACCATCGAAACCGGCGTGCTGGTCGTTGGCCTGGGCGGTTCCGGCACCATGGCGGCGCTGCGCGCAGCCGAGACCATGTACGCCGAAAGCCCCGAAGCCGTAGATGTGCTGGCCATCGACAAGGCCGGTTTCTACGGCGGCACCTCGGTACTGACCGCTGACATGATGGTCATCAACCCCGAGCGCCTGCAGGAAGAGCGCAACAACGGCGAAGATTACGTCGATGCCGACGCCATCCGCACCGCCTGGCTGGAATACTGCCAGGGCGATGCCAAGGAAGAGATCGTCGATCTCATGATCGACTATTCCGGCGATATGCTGGACTACCTGGTATATGAACACGGCCTGGATGTTTCGGAGCCCCTCACCGGCTTTACCGAGCGAGACATTTACCGCTGCAAGTTCCAGTACATGCCCAACACCGGCACCGCCGCGACCCGCCGCATCAGCAACCGCGCTTTCTACGACGGCCTGATGGAAGACTACACCGCGCTCGGCGGCGAGTACATGCTGCGCACCAACGCCCACGACCTGATCTACGACGAAGCCACCAACACCGTGCAGGGCGTCATCGCCGAAGGTGCCGACGGCACGACGTACGAGATCTACGCCGACGCCGTCATCCTCGCTACCGGCGGCTTTGCCGGAAATCCCGAGATGGAAACGGAATACCTCAGCAACGAGTACTATCCCCTCAAGGGGGCCTGGCGCCAGACCGGCATGACCCAGAACACCGGCGAAATGATCGAAGCCGCCATCGGCATCGGCGCCGGCACGTACAACATCGGCATGTCGCCCATCGTTCACATGGCCGGCACGCCCTCCTTCCTGACGCAGTTCGAGTTCCACGTCAACGAAGACGCCATCGGCGGGTTCACCAACCGCCCGCAGGTCTGGACCGAGGGCGACCTGCCGGTGTACATGGGCGTTGCACCCAACAGCCTGGCTGTGGGCGCCGACGGCCGCCGCTTCTCCGACGAGACCGGCGTGGCCATGCTGGATTCCTGGAAAGCCGGCCCGCGCTACTACAGCATCTACAGCGCCGGTATGCTGGACGAAATTCGTGAAAATGGCCTGAAGTACACCAACACCACCGCACTGTGCAACAACATGGGCACCCGCGGCTACATTCCCACCGGCATTCCCATGGAGAACATTTATGAAGTGTTCGCCGCAGGCGAAGAGGCCGGCATCGTGGTAAGCGGCGAGACGGCAGCCGAGCTCGCTGAAAAGCTCGGGATGGACCCCTCCGTGCTCGAAGAAACTCTTGCCAATTATAACTCCTACTGTGAAACCGGCGTGGATCTGGAGTTTGGCAAAGCGGCCGAATACCTTGAACCCCTTGGCGAAGGTCCCTACTACGCCATCGTCATGGCTCCCTACTGCTACAGCACCTGCGGCGCTTTGGACGTCGACGTCAACCTCAACGTCCTCAAGGCCGACGGCGTCACCCCCATCAATGGGCTTTACGCGGTCGGCACCGACTCGCTCGGCTGCCTCAACACCGAAAAAGACGCTTACGTGACCTACGGTGGTCAGGCGCAGGGCTGGGCCTACACTTCGGGCTACCTCGCCGGCAAGACCGCGGCCGGTGTCGCCCTCGCAGCCGAATGATCCCTTTCTTTTAACTTTTTTCCTTCTTCCAGGCAAAACCGAAAGAGGAGGAATTGCGCCTTAACGCAGCAAAAACGGACGCGTAGAAAAACGCGTCCGTTTTTGCTGTTCCTTAAGTTTTCAAAAAGAGCGCTGCTCAAACGAACTCCAAAGCGCGATAGTGCGCTTCAAAGTCGTCCAAACCATCGATCACCGCCGCAGCATTGCGGGTCGAGCAGACCGTTGCGCCATACAGGAAGAACGAAAGGCATATCTGCGTGGTCCAGAACGAGCCGGTCGCCGCCGCCATAATGCCCGTCTTGCCCGAAAGATTCTTTTTGATGGTGATAAGATCCTGTGGTTGAGGGCCCCTGCCTACAGCACCGGTGCTGGTCTTGTAGTTGTCCACGCCCGCTTCGCTCATGATCTTTGCAGCAGTCGCGATCTCTTCCTGGGTGAGCTGATTGACCTCGCAAACGATATTGGTCTGGCAAACGCCCTCGCAAATCGACTGCAGGTCTTTCAGGTACTGCAGCGCGCGGTCCCACTTTTTGTCTTTGATCATGCAAATATCGAGCGGCGTGTCAAAGCCCTTAATGCCGCGCTTCACATAATCTTCTGCGATCATCAGCAGGTGCTTGGGATCGTCGCCGCCGCGCGGCATGGCAATGCCGGAAACCGGCAGCACATTGGTCCCCTTGGTAGCCTCTACCAGCAAGTCGATAAAAATGGGTTCCGAAGCGCAAGCGTGCAGATTGTAGCGGATGGCTGTCTCGCAGGTAGCGAGCACATCAGCTTCGGTCGTATCGATCCTGGAAATAGAAACATCTTGCCGCCGCAGTCGGCGCAGTACATCAGGCCGGTCAGGGGATGGGCTTCGCCCCAGCCGTCCGGGTAGCGTCAGACATTTGCCCGGATGCGCTGCACATTGTCAAAGGTTTCCTGGTCGATGATGGCCTCATGGGTATTCTCGAAAATC
>CALWSW010000013.1 GCA_944384305.1 uncultured Christensenellaceae bacterium | reverse complement strand
GAACGCCCGGGGGCCCCGGGCGAGCTCTCCGCTTGGTTTGTGCAAAGCAGGTGCGGCCAAGCGAACGGTGAAAAACTCGCGACAGCCCCTGATTTCTGCGTTCGTGCCGAATGGCAAAAAGAAAGCCCTTGGCGGGCTTTCTTTTTGTGCAGCTTTCGGTTTTATGCCGCGGCCTTCTGAGCCCGGCCGCTCACCAGGCTTTCATATTCGTCTACAAGGCCGGCAAAGAACTCCAGGGCCTGATCGTAGGTCGCGCCGTCATAAGGATCCACCCCGGCGATCTTCAGAAGGTCTGCAGGCTCAGCGGAACCGCCGGCCTTCAAAAACTCCAGGTAGCTTTCCACAGCGCCTTCTTCGCCCGCCATGATGTTCTGCGAGATGGCCGCCGCGTAGCAGATCGCAGCAGCGTACTGGTACACATAATACGACCAGAGGTAGAAGTGCTGCACCCTTCCCCAGGAGGAATTGTTGCTTTGAGGGATCGTGACCAGACCGCCGCGGTATTCGTCGTAAAGGTCTTCCCACATGGCGTTCAGGACCCCTGCAGAAAGCGCGCCGCCCTCTTCCACGATCTGGTAGGCCTCATCCTCAAATTCGGCGTAGATCATCTGCGTGAAGAACGTGCCCGTGAACAGGTCGATCAGCTTTTCCAGATAATACAGCTCTTCCTCCTCGGTTTGAGCTTGGTTCGCCAGGGTGGTGTAAAACAACACCTCGTTGGTCACAGAGGCGACCTCGTGGGTAAAATCCGGCAAAGGCGCGCCGCTCTGTTCCGTAAAGATGTTGTAAACGGCGTGGCCCATTTCATGGGCGAGGGTACCCATGGACTCCATGCCGCCAGTGTCGTTGAGCAGAATATAGGGCAGCGTCCCCGTTCCGCTGGTCGCGTAGGTGTAAGCGCCCATCACCTTGGACTCAGAAGGATACACGTCGATGTGGCCGCTTGCAAACATGGCGTCCACCGCCGCGCCGTACTCTTCGCCCAGCACCTCGGTGAGGATCCTGCGCACCGTTTCGGCCTGCTCGTCAAAGGGGATCTCGCCGGGGTCATAGCTGGAAAGCGACTGCCGGAGGTCGAAGGAATACATTTCATCGAACCCCATCGCCTCCTGGTACAGGCGCAAATAGCGCTGGTAGTCCGCCGCGCCCTCGTGCGCGGCCTCTATCAAGCGGTCGTAGAGCTGGTTTTCCACACCCGCCTGCGAAAGCGCCCACTCGCGGGTGCTCTCTGCGCCGTCGACCTTCGCCATGGCCCACTGCGCCGAAATGTGGTCGTTCCAAAGCGCCGCAAGGGTTTCGCCAAAGGCGGCGGTCTGACTCCCATAGGCGTCCATACAGGCTTCCTTAAATTCCCGGCTGTAGGCCTTGGAGAGCAGGATCTGATTGTAGGCCGTATCGTCCAGCACGATCTCCTCGCCATCCGGCCCCTCCACCACCGCGTTGGGAAGCTCCATCATCAAAACGGAGTACACGCGTTCGGTATTGTCCATCGCTGCCGTGAGCGTATCGATCGCCTGCTGAACCTCGGGGGCTTCGGCCACCCACTCGGGGTCGGTCAGGCTCTGAAGATCCAAGCCAAATTCTTCATACATCGGGTCGGAGAAGATCTTTTGCCGGGTCTCGATGGGCAGTTCGGCGATCTCGGCCACCGCCTGGTTCAGCACCGTGTTCAGCTCGTTTTGGAGCGCAAAAGAACGCGCCGCAAGAGCGGCCGCCTGGGCGTCTGCCGCGCTGAGCTGCGTGCCGAGATACCCGTACAGGTAGATCCTTAACAGCTGCTCAAAGCCCGTGCTTTCTGCATAACACGTAAAAAACCCGTCGATGGCCGCTTCATCGTCCAGCGTTCCCAGGAAGCTCCTCAGCTCTTCCAAATCTTCCTGCACCGCGTTGATGGCCGCTTCACACGCCGCATCGTCTTCGTACAAGTCGGTAAGATCCCACGTGGTGGGGTATTTCGTTTCCTGCGCCGCTGCGGGCAGGGCGGCAAACAGCAGCACGCACACAGCGAGCGCCGCCGACAGCAGCCGTTTTCCCATTTTCATATTTGCTCTTCCCTTCTGTCAGCCTTTTGCCCGCCGCTGTTTGCGCGCCCTTAACAGGCGCCCGGCGGACCCTTTCCCAGCCATTATACTCTTTTCTTTTTGCCGCTTGCAATCCCAACTATGGCCCCAAAACAAAGGGCATTTTTCCCGGTCTTGTGCGGCGTGGTATAATGAAAAATACCCGCAAAACGGGCGGCCGCCGGGGACGCATCCCTGCGGCCAACGATTTTTCCACCGAAAGGAGGATCTTTTTATGAAAAAAAGCGCTCTTTTGAGCCTTGTGCTGGCCGTTTGCCTGGTGGTGAGCGCCTGCAGCGGCACGCCTGCCGCAAACTCCCCCACCCCCGGCGTGACCGGCGGCGCAGTGCTGACCCCCGCCCCCGAAGGCTCCGCCCCTCCGGCCGAAACCGCGCCGGCTGAAACCACTCCCGCGCCGGAGGAGCCAAGTTCCATCGACCCCACGCCGGAGGTGGAGGCCATGCTGCCCATCATGGACAGCCTGCTGCTGTGCATGAGCGAAAACAGCCTGACTTACGACCCCGCTTCCCCGGCCTTCGTGTACGACGCGTTGTATTACGCCGTGGTGCTTTACGGCAATATGCACCCGCTGGGGGCGCTTGACGGCGGCGCCTTCCGCCTGCCCCTGCCCGGCGGCCAGGAGTTTGCCACAGCGCTGTTTGCAGCCTATACCGACCTGGATCTTGCCTACCTGGCCGAGCACCCCGAACTGGGTGTAAGCTACGATGAATCGACCGAAGAGCTGGTCTTTCTGATGAGCGACCGCAGTTCGACCGAGAGCCGCATGGAAGCCTGCCATGAACTTTCTGACGGCAGCGGCCTGTACGAAGTGACCGTCGGCCTCTATTCCACCGACGACGGCTCGCTTTCTGCCCGGGCGCGCTTTGTGCTGGGCGAAAACCCCTACCTTTCCGGCATGACCGACCCGATGTTCCCCTACGCCGTGGTCTCGGCCGAGATGCTGTAACGCTGTTGGGGCATGGACCCCCGCGCGAACTGCCGCGCGGGGGTCCATCGTTTTATGGCGGGCCAAGGCGGCTCGTTAAGATTCATTTAGCAGCTAGATCCTCTGCCGCGCAGCGCAGGCTGTTTTCGACGTTCAACAAGTCCACAGCCTAACACGACCGCTTCTAACCTGTTCTTTTTTGTTCGAGCTGATCTCAAATCGGCGAGACCACCCCTGCGCACAGCAGAATGTCAAAGGAAAACATGAGGCTGTGCACGGTGTTGGAGTCCCCCAAATCGAGCTCGAACAGTTCTTCTATACGGTGGATGCGGTACTGCACGGTGTTGGGGTGCACCGAAAGCGCCGCCCCCGCCTGCTTGGCGCTGCGGCCAAGCACCAGCCAGGCCTGCAGGGTGCGCAGGTAGGGTGTGCCGTTTGCCTCGTCGTGTTCTTGAATGGCCCGCAGGCTTTCTGTGCAGTACTCCATGATCTGCCAGCCTTCCTGCCGGCAGGCAAACACCAGCCCCAGCGGCTGAAAAGCGTCCATAAACACCACGCGCGGCGTGACCTCGGTGACCCCCTGCCACAAAAAGACCGCCATTTGAAACAGCCCGCGCAGGCGGGAAAGCTCCATGAACCGGCTGGAAAGGAACAAGTACACCCCGTATTTTCCGGCAATGCGGGAAAGCGCCTCGCACATGCCCGGTTCCCGGCGAAGGTCTGCCTGCCCGTCGGTCAAAAATACCGGCACGCCGCGGTGCACCGAAAGCGCCGCCGGCATCCCCGCTTCGCGCAGGGCCTGCCTAACTTCCTGCATCGCGCCCTCTTTGTCCCCCCGTTCGCTGAACACGAACAGCAGCCGGTAAAAGGACAGATCGTAAAGCCCCAGCGGCGTCAGCCGGGAACGCAGCTCGGCCTTGGTGACGATCTCGGTCTGCAGCAGCGTCCGCACGGGCCCGTCTTCCATGGGGCCCAGGGCCTCCCAGCCCTCCGCCAGCGCGCACACCGCCAGGGCGCGGCACTCCTCTTCGCTCAATGTGCGTTCCTTGCCCGTTTGCCACAGCAGCAGCGCGCGCCCCACCGTGCGGCAGCCGTAGCGCAAGCAGTAAAAGCGCCCGCCGACCCCCGGCGCGATCTGCCGGGGCGCGTTTTTTTCCTCCTCGTCCTCCCAAGCGCGTTCAAACGCCTCGCGGCAGGCGCGCAGAAGGGCGGGCGCCTTTTTTTCCATCGAGCTGCACGGGCAAAATTCTCTGCCATCGTTGTTTGTAAAAACAATCCATCCGTCTTTTTCCCGCGCTGTCAGATCGGCGGCTTCCTGCAGCCCCACGCCCTCTTTGAGCAATACTTTGGCAAGATCTTTGGTCATTTTCTTTCCTTTCGAACAAAAAACGCCTGGCGGTTTGTTGTTTTTCTTCTGCGAAATCCATTATAACCCACGCCTCTGTTCCTTTCACGCGTGCTTTCTTGCCTGCGGATTGTTTTTTTAAACAATCGGGGGCTTTTTCTTTTAAAACTTAGCTAAACCCGCAAAAGGCAGACTCTGCTAAAATATACTCAATGTGAGCGTTCTTTTTCGCTCCAACCCCATTTCTTGTTGTTCATCGAAAGGAAACAAAAAATGAAGAGATCTTTTAAGCTGCTTTCTTTGCTGCTTGCGGCAATGCTGCTCTTTGCGGGCTGCGCCGCCCCGGCAGAAGAAAATGACGGCGGGTCCTCCGCGCCCGAAGAGACCCCCGCTTCCTCGCCCGAAACCACCCCCGGCGAAGAGGCGGCCCAAACCCCCAGCAGCGCCGATGTGCTGGTGGTGGGCGGCGGCATGGCCGGGCTGACTGCGGCCGTCAAGGCCTCACAGCTGGGCGCTACCGTCATCCTCTTTGAGCAGACCGACCACACCGGCGGTTCCTCGCTTTACAGTTCGGACGGCTTCATCAACGGCGCCTGCACCCAGATGCAGGCCGACGCCGGCATAGAGGACTCCCCCGAGCTCTTCTACGAAGACTTTGTGCGCCTGGGCGGCGAAGAGAACCTCAATTCCTCGCTGGCCATGGAATACGCCCGCCTTTCCGGCGCGGCGGTGGACTGGCTGGAAGAGGACATCGGCGTGGATTTTGGCGATCGCGTGCCCAACAAGGGCGCGTATGAACCTTTAAACGTCGCCCGCGTGTACCTGCCCGTCGGCGGCGCGCCCGCTGTGGACGCCAAGCTGCTCGAACGTTTGGAAAGCTACGTGGACGAAGGCACGGCCACCATTTTGTACAACACGCTGGTGACCGAGCTGATCACCGATGAAAGCGGCGCTGTGGTGGGCGTAAAGGCCACCGGCGAAGACGGCACTGTAAAGGAATATTCCGCCCCCGCCACCATTCTGGCCACCGGCGGCTACGGCTACAGCGAAGAGCTGTTAAAGGAGTACAACTTTACCAACGTGCTCTCCTCTTCCCCGGTAACGGCCATTGGCTCGGGCTACACCCTGGCGCTGAGCGTGGGCGGCCAGCTTATGAACATGGACTACTGCGCGCCCTACGCCGGCGGTATTCCCACCGGCACCTTTGCGGTGAGCGCCATGGCCAGCACGCAGTACCCCGGCGCCATTTGGGTGGACGTTGACGGCAACCGCCTGGCCGACGAAATGGGCGCCGACACCCGCGTGCTCGCCGAGACCTGGACCAACGCCAAGGACAACATCGTTTACGTGCTGTACGACGAAGCCATGATCGAATCGGACTACGGCGTGATCACCAACATTTCCGGCACAGTGGGCGAAAAGGAAGACAACAAGGCCCGGTTGGACGAACTGCTCAGCGACGGCATGTCGGTCTACCACGCCGACAGCATCGAGGGCCTGGCCGAGCAGATGGGCGTGGACCCCGACGCGCTCGCCGCGACCATTGAGACCTACAACGGCTACTGCGACGCCGGCGAGGACGCCGAGTTCGGCCGCACCGAGAGCCTCATCAAGTTCGAGAGCGGCTCGTATTACGCCATCCGCACCTACCCCTACGTGCTCATGACCTCGGGCGGCGTCGTCATCGACGGCGACGCGCAGGTGCTCGATGCTGACGGCGCGGCCATTCCCGGCCTGTACGCCGCGGGCGAACTGGTGGGTTCGGCCAACATCGGCGGCCGCGCCACCATCGGCGGCATCGGCCACGGCATGTGCCTGACCTTCGGCATCGAAGCTGCCACAAACGCCGTTGCCCGCGCCGGCAAGTAACAGAACAAAAGATCCCCCTTTCTTTGGGGAGCTGGGCAAAAGCCGGGTGATCGCCGCTTTTGCCCGGCTCCTTTTTTGCCTTTTGGCGCTTGCCCACAACCGCAGAATTGACGGTTGAGAAATCGCTCCGCTTCCAGTAAACTGTTAGGGTCTTACCGCCGTTTTGCGGGTGGGCCGCGGGCAAAACCTGCCGGTTTTGCCAGGCAGCGCCTTCCCGTTTTTACTTTTTGCTTCTAAAGGAGTGGATGGCATGAAAACACGAAATACCGGCTGGGTCAAATGGGTCGTGATCGGCGTGGTACTGCTGGCGCTGATCGCCGCGTGGTTCTTCCACCCGCGCGACCCGCTTGCTGGCTACGACACCGAAACTGTAGAAAACCGCACCATTACCACCTACTACAGCTTTACCGGCACACTGCAGCCCGCCGAGCAGGAGACCGTGGCGGCCGAGCGCTCCGGCACGGTAGAGACCCTGCACGTGACCGAAGGCGACCACGTGGAGGAGGGCGACCTGCTCGTCACCTGCGAAAACGGGCGGGAGATCACCGCCCCCCGCGCGGGCGAAGTGGGCGCGATGCTGGTGGAAAAGGGCGGCGAGATCCTGCCCGGCACGCCCGTGACCACCATCAGCGACTACGCGAATTTGGAAGTTGACCTTTCCATTCCCGAAAACAACGTGGCCGTGGTAAACGCGGGCGATCCGGTGACCGTGCGGGTGAGCGCGGTGGACGCCGAGCTTTCCGGAACGGTCACCCACGTGGGCTACACCGGCGAGAGCGTGGGCGGCGTGGTGTATTACCCCGCCACGGTGAGCGTGGAAAACACCGAGTCGGGCGGGCTGCGCTTTGGCATGAGCGCCGAAGTGACGCTTGAGCGCGACCGCGTGACGGACGTGCCCAGCATTGCCGTAGAAAGCCTGCAGTACGACAGCCTGAACCAGCCCTACGTTTACGTAAAGAACAGCGAAGGCGAGGCCGAAAAGCAGCCGGTGGCGACCGGCGTGAGCGACGGCACGGCGGTGGAGATCACCAGCGGGCTCAGCGCGGGCGACGTGGTGCTCATTCCCACCGACACCTTCAGCTTTTTGGACTTTATGCAGTGAGGTGGGCGGCATGAATTCTTCCACCGCCAGGGCCGCGGCACAAGCGCCCGGCCCCCTGCTCGTGATGCAGGGCATTGAAAAATCCTACGCGATGGGCAGCGAGCTGCAGCCCGTGCTGCGGGGCATCGACCTTACGCTCGAACGCGGCGAGTTCCTTTCCATTCTGGGGCCGTCGGGCAGCGGCAAGTCCACGCTCATGAACATCATCGGGTGTTTGGATGTGCCCACCGCCGGCAGCTACTACTTAAACGGCGTGGACGTGAGCGGCATGAACGAGATCCAGCTTTCGCGCATCCGCTCCAAAGAGATCGGGTTCGTGTTCCAGTCCTTTCAGCTGCTCAAGCGGCTCGACGCCATGGAAAATGTTGAGCTTGGGCTCATTTACGCCCACGTCAAGCCCAAGGAACGCAAACAGACCGCCGAAGAGATGCTCGTGCGCGTGGGGCTGCAAGACAAGCTGCACCACTACCCCAACCAGCTTTCGGGCGGGCAGCAGCAGCGCGTGGCCATTGCCCGGGCCATGGCCACCAATCCCAGTTTGCTGCTGGCCGACGAGCCTACCGGCGCACTCGACCAGAAGACCGGCGCGCAGGTGATGGAGCTGTTCCACGAGATCAACGCCGGCGGCCGCACCATCGTCATGATCACGCACGATCCGGGGATCGCGGCGCACGCCGGCCGCATTGCCACCATTTTAGACGGGCTTTTGACCCACGGAGGCGCGCAGGATGCTTAAGGAAAATATCCGGATGTCCTGGCGCAACATCCGCGCCAACAAGCTCAGAAGCTTTTTGACCATGCTGGGCATCATCATCGGGGTGATGGCCATTGTGGCGCTAGTGTCCATCATGCGCGGGGCCACCGCCGCCCTGGAGGGCGAGATCATGGACCTGGGCGCGGGAAGGGTGCTGATTTACGCCAGCGGCAATCACGCCAAGGCCGGCATCGACGAAGAGGAGCTTTTAGAGCTTTCGGCCATTGAGGGCGTGGCGGGCGTTTCGCCCAGCAATTCCTACACGGCGGTGCTTGCGCGCGGCGAGGACCTGCTGGAAAACGTCACCGTAAAGGGCGTGAGCGCCATTTACTTCGACCACTCCACCGAAGAACTGCTGCGCGGCCGGCTGATCTGCCAGAGCGACGTGGAAAACGCCCTGCGGGTGTGCGTTGTTTCCGACGAAGTCGAACAGACGCTTTTCTTTGGCGAGGACGCGGTGGGCAAGACCCTGACGGTGGGCGGACGGGAATACACCGTTGTGGGCGTGGTGGGCGACCCCGACACCGATCTGATGAGCATGATGCAGGAGAACATGGGCCGGATGTACGGCACGGCCGAAAGCGGCGGCACCATTTACGCCCCCTACACCGCCGTGCAGGAGGCGACCGCCCTGCCTTACTACTCCTCGCTCGACCTGTTTTTGAGCGATACTTCCCACTCCGACGCCGTGGTGGCGGAGTGCGAGCGCATTTTGAACCAGGCCTTTAACTACGACTCCGACGCCTATTTGGTGTTCGGCATGGACAGCCTGCTCGATCTGATGAGCGACCTTCGGGGCATGATGAACGGACTGTTGATCGGCATCGCCTCTATTTCGCTGCTGGTGGGGGGCATTGGCATCATGAACATGATGCTGGTCACCGTTACCGAGCGCACGAGCGAGATCGGCCTGCGAAAGGCCCTGGGCGCCGAGCCGCGGGCCATTCAAACCCAGTTCATCATTGAAGCGCTCTTCCTTTCGCTGTTGGGCGGATTGCTGGGAGTATTCTTTGGGGCGGCCATTTCGCTCCTTGCGGCGGCGGCCATCGGCTTTACCGCCGTGGTGGAATGGTCCTCTGTGCTTTTAGGATTTTTGTTTGCGGCGGCCATTGGCGTCATCTTTGGCTGGGCCCCGGCCAGAAAGGCCAGCCGGCTCAACCCCATTGAAGCGCTCAGAAGCAACTAAACAGCGCGGCCATAATACACGGGCCGGGCCTCATGGGATGTTTCCCCAGGGCCCGGCCCTTTTGTGTTGCGCAAAAGCGCTTTTCAGCATAATTTGAATTTTATCTTTCACGATCCTGCCGAAACCCCTTAAAATAAGCCTTTAACTTTTCGAGACATCGTTTATTTTGAAATTTACGATCTTTATTCTTGCATTTTGCCTCTTCGAATGATACAATAGATCAAAATTTGGTATTGTTATTATCAAATTTAACAAATCTCAAACAAAGGAGGCGCAACAAATGCTGTATTCTTTGAAAGATAAGGTCGCTGTGGTCACCGGCGCTTCGAGCGGGCTGGGGGCGGATTCCGCCCGCGCTTACGCCGAGGCCGGCGCCAAGGTCGCCATCCTCGCCCGCCGCGTGGAAAAGCTGGAAACACTGGCCGAAGAGCTGCGCGCCATGGGCGCAGAAGCGCTGCCCCTCTCCTGCGACGTGACCAGCGAAGAGAGCGTAAAGGCCGCGATCGAAGCGGTGATCGCCCACTTCGGGCACATCGACATCCTGCTCAACAACGCCGGCGTGGCGGTGCGGGGCGGCGTGCACACCCTCTCTGTTGAGGACTGGAACAAGTCCATGGACACCAACGTCAAGGGCATCTTCCTGGTGAGCAAATACGTGGTGCCGCACATGATGGCGCAGAACTACGGCAAGATCGTCAACATCAGCTCGGTCAACGCCTTCATTGCCGACAAGCCAGATGTGTTCATCCGCCATTCCTACAACGCTTCCAAGAGCGCTGTGCTGGGCCTTACCAACGGCATGGCCGCCTCCTACGGGCGGTACAACATCACGGTCAACAGCGTTTGCCCCGGCCTGTTCGAATCCGAAATGACCGAAAATTCGCTGTTTAAGTCCCAGCCGTTTTTAGATGGCTACAGCGCCCAGTGCCCCATGGAGCGGCCGGGCCGCCGGGGCGAGGTCGCCGGGCCGGTGCTGTTTTTCTCGAGCGACGCTTCGAGCTACGTGACCGGGCAGTTCCTGATCGTGGATGGGGGAACGGCACTCGTATAAACTGCGTTTTCGCGGGAAAGGCCTTCGCCTTCCCCGCGAGGTTTTCCTTGTGTTCCTGCGCCTAGCGGCGCGGCCGGAACGCAAGGCAAAGAAGGCGTTCCCGCAGGAACACCTGGCGCGGGCGGCAATCAAATTGCCGCCCGCAATCTTGTTTTTCCCCTGTTCCAGCGCCTTTGCAGTCGAAGTAAGGACGGTGAATTTTTCGCCGCTTGACTGTTCGCAAACTCACGGCCGTCAAGCGGCGCAGTGTCGGCTTTTCTATAGAAAAGCCTGCGGAGCCGGCGGTTTGACCGCTGGCTCCGATTTAGCTTTTGCCATTCGTAAACCAGCAAACCGGCGCGGCCGGAACGCAAGGCAAAGAAGGCGTTCCCACAGGAACGCCCGGCGTGGGCGGCAATCAAATTGCCGCCCACGTTTTTAATTTTTACCTCGGCCAGACCCGGTCGTGTTTTGCCTCATCTTTTGGCTTTGGCCAGACAAACGACCTTCCTTTGCCGCCCGTACAGCGGGTACTTTCTGTTAAAATCCCCGTTTTTCGATCGCCTGCTGCGGGCAGCTTTGGCAGCAACTGCCACAGTGGATGCAGTGTTCCTGGCAAATGACCGCCCGGCCGTCTGCAATCTCGATACAGTGCTGGGGGCAGCGTTCCCTGCAGATGCCGCAGCCAACGCAGCCTTCCCCCACAAAATATCCGTGTTCGCTGTGCTGCGCTCCGCCAAAGGCAAAACTGGCACGCTCTACAGGCAGCTGGCGCAAGTCAAACCATTCTCCTTCGCCTTGGTAGATCTGAAACACTGTAAGAACAGCGCGCGACTCCACCGTAGGGTAAATCTGCTCCATGTAAGGGTTTTTCTGAAACAGCAGGGGCAACCTGTGCGGGCCGATCTCCCTGACCCTGCCCTGCACCGACACTGCCACGCAAGACAAGGTATCTTTCCCCTTCATCCCCGTTAAGGCGACCCAGCGATTTTTCGTCAGCCTCTCGTAAAAGGCTTTGCCCTTTGCGGTAAGGAAAAACAGGCTGCCGCCGTCTGTATCCATCATGTCGATGGCGCAGGTGGCTGGCCGTCCGGCCTCGTCCACCGTGGCCATGACCGTGGAGTGAATCTCGTTTACCAGGTAATTCAAATAGTCTTCCGTTTTCATTGCGCTGCCTTTTCCTCTTGTTTCAGCCCTTTGAGAATGGGAGAAATCTTTTTGTATACCAACATGGTGACCAGGCTGATGACCAGCCCCTTTAAAAGATTAAAGGGCAAAGCGTTGTAAAGAACGACGTCCAGCTTGGTACGAATAAAGGGAATGAACGAGCCGAAGGAGGCAATCAGCTCATCGATGGGCATGAACTGCTCGAACAGCGGGAGCAGCACAAAATAATTCATCACCGCGGCCATCACCCCCATGGCAACGCTGGCCACAATGCAGGCAATCCACGCCCGCTTTTTGGTTTTGTTCCGCTTATAGATCGCGCCGGCAACAAACACAAAGACCCCGCCGATCAAAAAGTTTGCCAATTCGCCAACGCCGCCCGTCGCAGTGGAAAAGACCTGCAGAACATTCTTTACGAGTTCGATCAGCACCCCTTCCAACGGTCCGAAGGCAAAGGCGCCGATCAGGGCCGGCAGGTCGGAAATGTCCATTCGGGCGAACTCTGGCGAAAGCGGCACCGGGAATTCCAAAAACGCCAGAACAAAGGCAATGGCCGACAACAGGCCGATCATTGCCAGTCTCCGAGCACTTGGCCGCTTTGCCGCGCCCTGCAGTTTCATTGTGTTGTTGTTCATGGTACACCTATGAAAGATATGATGTGGATTTAAGAGAAAAGCCCGTAGACAATAGAAATCTACGGGCATAAGAAACTCTTATCATATCTTCTTCCATCCAGACTGTAACTGTCGGCCCCGGAATCTCACCGGATCGTGCCTTGCGGCTCGCGGGCTATACCGCCGGTAGGGAAATTCTCCCTGCCCTGAAGATAACGTATTCAGTTATTCCACGGTGCACAGTATACGCCCGCTGCCGCAGCGTGTCAATCCCTAAAATCAAACAGAAATTTTTGTCTTTTTTTGAAGTTTCTCTCCCGCCGCCCAGGTTTCGGGTTTTGTGTTTGCAAAACCGGCCACTTTTTTCATTTTGGGCAAAGCGTTCTTTGACGCTTTGGGGCGGTCGTTCACAAAAAATTCACACCCGCGCATTACAATAGCAGTGCGCCGGAAACGACCGGCGGCGGGCCGCGCGTTTGCGGCCCAGCACCAACACTCAAGGAGGCTGTTTTATGAAGACCGGCGTGGTAGATGTGGGCGGCGGCCTGCGCGGCATTTATGCCTGCGGCGTTTTGGACCGCTGCCTGGAAGAAGGGGTGACCTTTGACCTGGGCATTGGGGTCTCGGCGGGAAGCGCCAACCTCATTACCTTTTTTGCCGGGCAAAAGGGGCGCAACTTCCGCTTTTACACCGAATACGCCCAGCGCCCGGAATACATGAGCCTCAAGAATTTTTTAAAAAAGCGCTCTTATGTGGACCTGGATTACGTGTATTCCACCCTCAGCAATTCAGATGGCGAGGACCCGTTGGATTACGAAGCCTTTGCCAAAAACCCCGCGGAATTTCTGGTGGTGGCCACCAACGCCGAAACCGGCGAGGGAAAATACTTTGACCGCACCGACATCCGCCAGGACTGCTACGACGTTATGAAGGCCTCTTCCACCCTGCCCGTGGTCTGCCGGCCCTACCCCATTGGGGGGCAGCTGTATTTTGACGGCGCGCTGTTCGACCCGGTGCCGGTAAAGAAGGCGCTGGACTGCGGGTGCGACCGGGTGGTGCTGCTGTTGACCAAGCCCGAGACCCCGCCGCGCGAACCGGGCAAGGACCTGCGCCTGGCCCGCCTGCTGCAAAAGACCCACCCCAACGCCGCCGAGGGCCTGCGCCTGCGCGCCGGGCGCTACAACCAGGGCGTGGCGCTGACCCAGCGCCTGGCCAAAGAGGGGCGGGCGGTCATTCTTGCGCCGGACGACACCTGCGGGGTGGATACCCTTACCCGCGATGCCGAACCCCTGTGCCGCCTGTACGACAAGGGCCGGGCGGATTTTGAAAAGCTGGCCAGGTTCCTGGGCTGAGCCTTACACAAAAACATCCCCCGCAAAAGGTTTTGCAGGGGGATGTTTTTGCGCATCGGTAAAGCCCGCAACCGCAAAAACCGCTTTGATTCGAAAAAAACAAGTAGCGGCCCTTGCAGGCTCTCTCAACTCAGCCAACCGAAACGTAGCTGTCCCACACGTAGGCAGCGCCGCCCTCCCAGGCGATTTTGACCCACCTGCCTTCGGCCCCCAGCACGGTGACCGCATCGCCGTCGTTGAGCTTGCCCAGGCTTTTTGCCGAGGTGCTGGCCGCAGCGCGCACATTCACCCGGTTGGCGTTGATAAAACTCATAAAGCCCTCCGGCTCCTTCACAGTTTCGCCCTCGCCCTTTAAGAACCGGCCGAGGTCCTGGTAATTGCCCACCGGCGCGTAGACCCTGCCCGCGCCGTCGATCATCAGCACGTCCTCAAGCGTCCAGTTCCCCACCTCGCTCGCGGGAAGGTAAGCGCCGCTCGTGCGGGGGTCTGGGATCTTCGGGGCGGTTTCGGTCACGCGCACCACGTAGTTTTGCCCCGCCTGCAGGCCCCAGGCGTCCAACGCCGTACAGGTGATGGCCAGTTCCTCGCCGGGGGCAGCGCCATAGACGCTCTCGTGCACCGCAAAGGTAAGCACCTGCGGAATGGAATCGCCCCAGGTATCGGGAACCTCCGTCTCTGCGCCGTCGGGCGCATCTTCTTCCCACGAGGCCCGGAAGGCCGCGCGGCTCTCGAGCGTTACGAACAGCACCGCGCCGATGTCCTCGCCCGCCTCCGCGGCCAGCCGCCATTCGGCAGCAAACGAGCCGGCAAAGTTTGCGGTGGTGTCTTCGGCCTCCAGCTCCGCCGCAGCGCCCTGCACCAACAAGGCGCACAGCAGCGCGGCGAGCAGCAGCACACTCAACAGTTTCTTCATGGTCCTCCTCCTTTTGTTTGTGATCGCCTGCCTGGCCATAACGTCCGGCCGCCGCTCAAACAAAACAGCGGCGCTGTTTTCCGTCCGCCCTTTCCACGCGGGCTTTGACGCTTTGGCCCGGCTTGTGTTTCGCGTTCCTCTTTGTTTGTACTTTACAAAATAGTTGAGTCTCCTGCAATGACTATTCCGTGAATATTTTTGGAACAAACATCCAAACATCTCCATTTTTAGTTGTTTATGAACACAATTTGAATTTTCTATGATCAATCTTCTGTTTCTTCCGATCCACGCGGCTGGACGCGCGCTCCACAGGGCAGCAAAAAACCATCCCCCTGCAAGGTGTTTGCCGGGGGATGGCTTTTTTCATTGTTCCACTGCGGCGAAAGGAGCCGCCGCACGTTCGGCTTTATTCGCCCAGCGCGTGCGCTGCGGCGCTCGCACCGGCGAGGATGCCGGAGTCGGTGCACAGCAGCTGCGCGCAGCCGGAGACGTACACCTGGTTGAAGTACTTGCCGTTGATCAGCTCGCCCGCGGCATACAACCCTTCGATGGGCGTGCCTTCGGTGGAGAGCACCTGGTTTTCGGAATTGGTCTTGAGGCCGCCGATGGTGCCCATGGTGATGGTCTTGATGTTCACGGCGTAGTACGGGCCTTCACCGATGGGGATGAGCGTGGTCTGGCCCATGTCCACATCCACGCCGTTGGCGCACATCTCGTTGTAACGCGCCACCTGCGCCACGAAGTTCTCGACGTCCATGCCGGTCAGCTCGGCCAGCTCTTCGAGCGTGTCGGCCTTGACCACGGTGGTGCCGTCCACGCGGCTGTTGGCCTCGATGAACTCGATGCCGGCCGGGAAGCCCTCGGCGGTGAAGATCGAATAGATCTTGCCGGTGCGTTCCATGGCGTCGGCGAACGCGATGGAGCGCGGGCCGTAGAGCGCGTTCACGTTGAACACGCGGGTGCCTTCGCCGTCCACCACGAAGTAGTTGGCGTAGTTGATCAGGCCGTTGAGGGTGTTCGGGAAGTAGGTGGAGTAGCCGCCCACGTCCACGCCGATGGCCAGGTCCATCCACCAGCCGTCCTCATAAACGGCGGCGCCCAAAGCTTCCGCCATGGTGATGCCGTCGCCGGTATCCATCATGGTCGCCGTGGTGTAGGGCAGCACCCACTCGCTGGGGAACTCGGGGCAGAAGCGCTCCATCATTTCGGGGCTAGCAGCCCAGCCGCCGCAGGAAAGCACCACAGCCTTGGCGTTGACGGTCAGCGTGGAGCCGTCCTCCCGCTCGCACAGCACGCCGGTGATGTTGCCTTCGGCGTCGGTGAGGATCTTGGTTGCGGGGGTGTTGTAGTAAATGGAGAAGTCCTCCTGGCTTTCCAGATAGTCCATACCGGCCACGATGTGGTCGGCGCCCGCCGCCTCGCCGTCATAGGCGCTGGTACGGGTGGCCGGGTAGTGCCACACCAGGAAGTCGCCGCCGAAGCCGTCGGGGCCGGTGATGCCCACGCCGTGGTCTTCGAGGAACTGAATGTCGGAAGCCGAGCGTTCGATCATGGCGCGCACCGCCTCATGGTCGGTCTCGTCGGTCTTTACCGACTGGTTGGTGCAGGACTCAAAGTACTCCATGTAGCCGTCCACGTCCAAATCGTACCCCACCGCCTGCTGCTGGGTGGTGCCCACGCCGGTGATGAAGCCGCCGGAATACTTGGAGGAGCCGCCGGCCGCACCGGCCTTTTCCACCGCCACCACGGTAGCGCCTTCGTCCAGCGCGCTCATGGAGGCCGTCACGCCGGCCAGGCCCATGCCGACCACCACCACATCGGCGGTGACTTCCTCGTCCTGCGTTTCCGTGGGAAGCTCGGCCTTCAGCAGCTCCATGTTGCCGCCGGCCTGTTCGCAGGCGTCCTCCACCGCGTTGATCACCGCGCGGCTGGTAAAGGTGACCGAGGAGATGGTATCCACCGCCAGGGACTGATTTTCCAGGATCTCCTGCGGGATCTGCTCCAGCGCAACGTCGGCGATATTGCGGGTCTCGCCGTGCTCCACCACCTGAATGTCGGTGATCTCGGTGTCGCTGAAGGTCACTTCCACCTTCACCGTGCTGCGGATGCCCTCGGCCTCAGCCGTGTAGACGCCCGCCGTAAAATGCTGCTCCTGCGCGGCCTCGGGGGTCTCTTCCGGCTGCTGCGTTTCGGTTTCGCCGGCGGTTTCCGGGGTCTCTTCCGGCGTCTCTTCGCCACTCTGGGTGCAGCCGACCACGGAAAGAGCCAAAATCAGGCTCAAAAGAAGAGCCACGATCCCTTTTGCTGTTCTCTTCATTCCTTTTTTCCTCCTTCTTTTATTTTCGTGCGCTATGCAGCGCCACTTTTACGCCAATATTATAACGGCCCGTTCATCTTTTTTCTAACAACTCTTTTTCACAGAATCTTAACTTTTATTCCAGATTTTTGTATAATTGGAAAAACAAGGGGGCTGATAACGAATGGAATTGCGCAATCTTTACTACTTTCTTCAGGTCTGTGAGGACAAAAGCTTCTCTGCCGCCGCGGCCAAGCTGTACATCACGCAGCAGGCCCTTTCCAAAAGCGTCAAGGCGCTCGAACGGGAATTGGGCTGCGAGCTCTTTCAAAAAAGCGGGAACGGCCTTCAGCTGACCGCCTACGGAACGGCCATTTACCCCATTTGCCGCGACATGGTGCGCAATTTTGAGGCCAGCCTTCAAAAGATCCGCGCCATTGCCCCCGACGGCGCTTCCCCCATTCGCCTGACCACCGCCTACCAGGCTGCCGAAACGCTTTCCTTCACGCTCATTGAAGATTTCCTCCGCGACCACCCCGGCGTTTCCATCCACTGCGACAGTATGCCCGACCTGCCGGCAGAAAAAGCCGTGCTGGACTGCGAGGCGGATTTTGTGCTGGGCATTGGCCTTCCCCAGCCGCAGAACCAGTTCGACAGCCGCCTCATCCGCCCGCTTTCCCTGTGCATCATGGTCGGGCCCGGGCACCCGCTGTACGGGCGCGAAACGCTGCGCATGGCCGACCTGAACGAACTGACGCTGCACTGCGCCGGCGCCCAGTTTAAAACCTACCACCTGCTGCGCAAAAAAGCCGCCGCTGCCGGCATTGTGCTGCACCTCGTTCCCACCGGCGGGCACCTTTACACCACCTACCAAAACGTGTTTGCCCGGGGGCGGGCCATCATTGGCATTTACGGCAGCCAGGGCGAACCGGAACTGGAGGGCGCGCGCCAGATCCCCTTTGAAGACCCCGACCTGAACTGGGACATTTACTTCTCTTCCCGCCAAAATTACCGGCGCACAGCAAGCGAAGAGGCCTTTTTCCGCTACATTCTCAGCTTTGCCGAAAAAGAAAACCGCTGAATTTTTAGCCCCCTATCTGCCACCCCGCAGCAAAACAAAAGCGTCCTGCAAACGAAACCAACGGATTGCAAAACGCTTTTTTTATTTCATTGCAAAGCTTTGCCGCTTTACAGGGAAAAGCTTTGCTGCTCGGCGCCGCCCTGTTCCATGCCGGGCAGGGTGCGGCCCAGGTGCTTGCACCCCAAGGGGGTCACCACCCTGCCGCGCGGCGTGCGGGCAATAAAGCCCATTTGCAGCAGGTAGGGCTCGCACACGTCTTCTATGGTGCTGCTCTCTTCCCCTGTCGAAGCAGCCAAAGTATCCAGCCCCACCGGTCCGCCGCCGAACTTTTCGATCATGCACAGCAGCAAATTCCGGTCCACCGAGTCCAGCCCCAGCGGGTCGATGCCCATTTTGTCCAGCGCCTCGCGGGCACAATCGGCCGAAATGACGCCGTCGTTCTTCATGTCGGCGTAGTCGCGCACCCGCATGAGCAGGCGGTTGGCGATGCGGGGGGTGCCGCGGGAGCGCCGGGCGATCTCCAACGCGCCTTCGGGCTCGATGATGGCCCCCACGCGGGGCAGCGAGGCCGAGCGGGTGATGATGCGCACCAAGTCGCCGGTCTCATACGGCAGCAGGCGGTGCACAATGCCAAAGCGGTCCCTCAAAGGCGAGCTGAGCATGCCGGCCTTGGTGGTGGCCCCAATGAGGGTGAAGCGGGGCAAATCCAGCCGGATGGAGCGGGCCGACGGGCCCTTGCCGACGATGATGTCCACCGCGAAGTCCTCCATGGCGGGGTAGAGCACCTCTTCCACCACGGGGTTGAGGCGGTGGATCTCGTCGATAAACAGCACGTCGCCGGCGTTGAGGTTGGTGAGGATGGCCGCCAGATCGCCCGCGTGGGAAATGGCCGGGCCGCTGGTGGTGCGGATATTCACCCCCTCCTCGTTGGCGATGACCGTGGCCAGGGTGGTCTTGCCCAGGCCGGGCGGGCCGTAAAAGAGCACGTGGTCCAGCGGTTCGCCCCGCTTTTTGGCCGCGCCGATGGAAATGGCCAGCGATTCCTTGACCTCCTTTTGCCCGATGTAGTCGGCCAGGTAGCGCGGGCGCAGCGAAAACTCCACATCGGCGTCCTCTTCCTTAAAAGAGGGCATCACGATGCGTGAATCGATGTCATCGCCGGCGCTCATGCCGGAGCGAAAGCGTTTGTTTTCCATAAAAACTCCTTGTTCCACAATGCTCGGCCCATTTGTGAATGAGCAGCACAAACCCCAGGCAGATCAGCGGCAAAAGCGCAGTCAGCGCCCCTTTCCCAGCTGCCGCAGCGCCGCCTTTAAAATGCCTTCCACCGTGCCGTCGTGCCCGGCGGCGTGGGCCACGGCAGAGTTGGCGGTGCCGGCGTCGTACCCCAGCGCCACCAGGGCGGTCACGGCTTCCATGCGGGCGTTGCCCATTTCGCCGCCCGCCGCCGCCAAAGGCGCGGCCGCGCCGCCGGCGGTCAGCTCTTCGTTGGCGATCTTTTCCTTCAGTTCCAAAATGATGCGCTGGGCGGTTTTTTTGCCAATACCCGGCACCCTGGAGAGCGCGCTTTCGTCGCCCGAAACCACGCACACCGCCAGGTCCTGCGGGGCCATGGCCGAAAGGATGGCCAGCGCCGCCTTGGGCCCCACGCGGCTCACCCCCGTGAGGCGGCGGAACATCTCCTTTTCTTCGGCGGTAGCAAAGCCGTACACCGCCACGGCATCCTGCGAAAAGTTCACAACGGTGCGCAGCGTTGCCTCGCTTCCCTTTTTTAACCCGTCCAGGGTCTTGCCCGAAGCAAACACCTCGAACCCCAGGCCCCCAACGTCTAAAATGACCCGGTCGCTTTCCCGTTCGGCCACCCGGCCGCGCAAATATCCAAACATCGTTTTCCTCTTTGTATCGTTTTCTCAGCGGATGCCGTACTGCTCGTCGATCATCGGGCCCATGGCCCCCGCGCAGGTAATGGCAATGCCCAGGGCGTCTGCGGCGTCGTCCGGCTTGGGAAGGCCGGGCAGGTTCAATAAGATCTGCACCATTTTCTGCACCTGGCGCTTTTCGGAGTGCCCGTAGCCCACCGTGGCCTGCTTGACCTGCATGGGCGTGAACTCGTACAAAGGCAATCCCGCCTCCTGCGCGGCCAAAAGGAGCACCCCGCGCGCCTGCCCCACGGCAATGGCGGTGGTGACGTTGTTGTAAAAAAACAGCTCTTCAAAGGCCACAGCGTGGGGCGAAAAGGCGGCGAGCAGCTCTTTCATTCCCTGGTAGATCTCTTCCAGCCGCACGGGCAGGGTCAGCCCTGCCGGCGTTTCGATCACGCCGTAGTCCACGGCCTTCATGCGGCCGCGCACACTGTCGATCACCCCGTAGCCCACCGTGGCAAGGCCGGGGTCAATGCCGAGAATACGCAAAAAAACCTCCTGTTTGCAAAAAAGCCGGCGCTGCCGGCCGGTCCGTTCCAAGCTCCGGTTGGATTGGGGGAACGAAACAGCAGGCCCTTTGTAAAAACCCGGCCGTTACCGTTTTTATTCTATCACTTGCGGGCACTTCACACAACCAAGAAGCGCACAACCGTTCCCCTTTCTTCTTTCGGTTTTTGCCTGTAAAATAAAACTGCGGCAAAAGTAAAAATAACTCTTGCATATTTTTGCATTAAAACGTATAATTACACAGGTAAGAAGGCCAGCCCCCGCTGCGGGGCTTTGCATAACATTTTAATTTTAAACGGAAGAACATTGGAGGAACCCATTATGGCAAAGGAAAAAGTCGTTCTCGCGTATTCCGGCGGACTGGACACGTCCATCATCATCCCCTGGCTCAAAGAGCACTACGACTGTGAAGTCATCGCCGTGGCGGCCGACGTCGGCCAGGGCGAAGAGCTCGAGCCCCTGCACGAAAAGGCCATTAAGACCGGCGCAGAAAAGCTCTACATTGCCGACCTTAAAGAAGAATTCGTCACCGACTTCATTTGGCCCACCCTCAAGGCCGGCGCCATGTACGAAAACACCTACCTGCTGGGCACCTCCATGGCCCGCCCGCCCATCGCCAAAGCGCTGGTGGACATCGCCCACAAGGAAGGCGCGACCATGATCGCCCACGGCGCCACCGGCAAGGGCAACGACCAGGTGCGCTTTGAGCTGACCATCAAGGCGCTGGACCCCTCCATCAAGATCATCGCCCCCTGGCGCATCTGGGACATCAAGTCCCGCGAGGAGGAGATCGAATACGCCAAGGCCCGCGGCATCGACGTGCCGGTCACCAAGGAACGCCCCTACTCCATGGACCGCAACCTGTGGCACCTTTCGCACGAGGGCGCCGATTTGGAAGACCCGGCCAACAAGCCGCCGGAAGACCTGTACCTGATCTGCAAAAACCCCAAGGACGCGCCGGACGAAGCCGAGGAAGTTTCCATCAGCTTTGAACAGGGCATCCCCACCGCCGTCAACGGCGAAAAACTCGGCCCGGTGGCGCTCATCGAAAAGCTCAACGAGATCGGCGCCAGGCACGGCGTGGGCATCGACGACATGATCGAGAACCGCCTGGTGGGCATGAAGAGCCGCGGCGTGTACGAAAACCCCGCAGGCACCATCCTTTACACCGCCCTGAAGCAGCTGGAAATGATCTGCCTGGACCGCGACACCCTGCACTACAAGCACCAGGTCGCCATCCGCTATTCCGAGCTGGTGTACAACGGCCAGTGGTACGCGCCGCTGCGCGAGGGGCTGGACGCCTTCTTCAACTCCATCCAGCAGAACACCACCGGCGAAAGCAAGCTGACCCTTTACAAGGGCCGGGCCTACAACGCCGGCGTCACCTCGCCCTACTCGCTCTATAACCCCGAGTTTGCCACCTTTGGCGAAGACGCGGTGTACAACCAAAAAGACGCCGAAGGCTTCATCAACCTGTTTGGCCTGCCCATGACGGTGGCCGCCCTCATGAAAAAGAACCTGAAAAAGTAAAAACCGCAACAGGCCCCTTGGCGTAAACCAAGGGGCCTGCTGTTGCGACCGGCTTTAAAACTTCCTTCGCTTAGCACAGCAAAAGCCCGCCCGGGCATATCCTTGCCGGGCGGGCTTCGCCGCTCTTTTCCTTACAGGCGCGAAACGTCGTAAATGACCGAAAGCGCAAACACCAGATCCAATACCAGCATAATGGTGTAAATGCTGTCGCCAAAAACGCGCTTCTTTTGCTCCTTGCTGCCCGCGCGCTTTTTGTATAGCACAAAGGCCGCCACGCCCAGCACGATCACCCAGTAAATGGTCACCGTCCAGACGCTGCCGTCCTTTACCGCCTGGCGCTGCGCCCCCGCCGCAAAGGCAACGGCCTCCTCCTGGGTCATGCCGCTCACTTCGTGGGTGCAGGCGCCGGCGTCAAACTCCTGCTCCTGGTAAACGCCGTCCACCTTCTGCACCGTGCCGCACACGGCGGAATTGCCGGCGCTGTCGGTCACCACAAAGCCGCCGCAGTCCAGGCAGCGCGCGCCGTGCACCGTTGTGCCGGAATCGCTGGCAAAATCAAACGTGTAGTCCGAGAAGGTCTCGGCGTAGCCCGTCAGGCGGTAGGTCTCGCCGTGGTAGGCCACCTCGGGGGCGCTGCGCATCATCAAAAACAGCGCCACGGCCCCGGCCACGTACAGCACGGCGGCCAGAATGACCAGCCACAGGCCGGTGCGCTTTTTTTCTGTGTTGGTGTTGAGTTTCATTGCGGTCTGCTCCTTGAAGTGATCTGCTGCGCGCCGCCTGCACAAAAAAGGCGCGCTGGGGATTTTTTTATTATAGCACAAAAGGTACCAAACGGCTCGGGTTTTTGTGTGGGGCTTGCAGTTTTTGCCCGGTGCGGCTAATATGGGTCTAGGGTTTTTGCGGCGGCCAAGCCGTCCTCCCCTTATTCGTCATTACGCCGGAAAGGATCGATAATTATATGAAGCTTTGGAGCGGAAGATTTGAAAAGAACACCGACGCGGCCATGGACGCCTTCCACTCGTCCATCTCCTTCGACAGCCGCCTGTACAGGGAAGACATCGCAGGTTCCATCGCCCACGCCAAAATGCTGGGCAAGCAGGGCATCATCCCCCAAAAAGACGCCGAAGAGATCATTGCCGGCCTGCAGGATATTTTAGCCGATATTGAAGCCGGCAAGGTGCAGTTTACGGTGGGAGCCGAAGACATCCACATGAACGTTGAATCGCTTCTGACCGAGCGCATCGGCACGGCGGGCAAGCGGGTGCACACCGGCCGCAGCCGCAACGACCAGGTGGCGCTGGATATGCGGCTTTACATGAAGTCGGCCATTGCCCGCACGGTCGAAAAGCTCACGGCGCTGCTCGGGGCCATTCTGGAAAACGCCGCCAGGCACACCCATACCGTCATGCCGGGCTACACCCACCTGCAAAAGGCCCAGCCCATTACCCTGGCCCACCACGACATGGCCTATTTTGAAATGTTTTACCGCGACGCCACCCGCATGCTGGACTGCCGCCGCCGCGCCGACGTGCTGCCTTTGGGCGCGGGCGCGCTGGCCGGCACCACCTACCCGTTGGACCGCGCCTTTGTGGCGCAGGAACTGGGCTTTGCCGAGGTGGGGCGCAACAGCCTGGACTGCGTGAGCGACCGCGACTTCTGCGTGGAATACTGCGCCGCAGCTTCCTTGGTTATGATGCACCTTTCGCGCTTCTGCGAAGAGCTCATTTTGTTCAACAGCGACGAGTTCCGCTTTGTAGAGATGGACGACGCTTATTCCACCGGCTCCTCCATCATGCCGCAAAAGAAGAACCCCGACGTGGCCGAGCTCATCCGCGGCAAGACCGGCCGGGTGTACGGCGACCTCACCGCGCTTTTGACGGTGATGAAGGGCATTCCCCTGGCTTACAACAAGGATATGCAGGAAGACAAGGAATCCACCTTTGACGCTGTGGATACCGTGATCGCCTGCCTGGACATGTTCACCCGGATGTACACCACCCTGCGCTACCGCGAGGACCGGATGCACGAGGGCGCGCGCCACGGCTTTACCAACGCCACCGACGCCGCCGATTACCTGGTAAAAAAGGGCCTGCCCTTCCGCACCGCGCACGAGATCATCGGCGCGCTGGTGCTGCAGTGCATCAAGGAAGGCCGCGCGCTCGACGACCTGACGCTCGAGGAGCTCAAGACCCATTCCGCCGTGTTCGGCGAGGACTATTACGAGGCCATTTCCCTAAAGACCTGCGTGGAAGGCCGCGCGCTCACCGGCGGGCCCGCACCTGCGGCCGTGCAGGCGCACATCGCGCAGGCAAAGGAGCTTTTAAAGGAACTGGAGGCACAAAATGCTTGAAAAAGAAAAGATCGACCGCATCAACGCCCTGGCCAAAAAGGCCAAGAGCGCCGAAGGCCTGACCGAAGAGGAGGCCAAGGAGCGCGCCAGCCTGCGCGAAGAATACCTGCAGGCCGTAAGGGCCCACATGACCAACACCCTCGAACGGGTGCGCATTGTGGAGCCGGACGGCAGCATCACCGTGCCTAAAAAGAAAGAAAAACCCCTGAACTGAGTTTCTAGAACCCAACACCCCCTGGCTTCAGCGCGCCGGGGGGCGTTCTGTTTCTTCCGTTCCATCTTTCACGGGCTCGTCCGGCCGGGCGAGCTGTTTGCGCTCGCGCAGCAGCACGCCCCCCGCCAGCAGGCCGGCCAGCGCCGAAGTGCCGGCAAAGTTCAGCCAAATGCCCGTAAGGCCCCAGGAGCTGAACAAAAGCAGCAGCAGCACGGGGAACACCAGCGCCGTGCACACCGAAATGAGCGAGGCCGGCAGGGGCTTTTCTACCGCCAGCATGTAGCTTTGGGCGGCAAAGGAGAACCAGCGCGTAAGGTAGGTGAGCGCAAAGAGCCGCAGCGCCCCCACCGAAAGCGCCAGCACCCCGGGGGCCGCATCTGCCACGAACAGGCGGGTAAGAAATTCCGGGGCCAGCGCAATGGCCGCCGCCGACAGCAGGGAAACAACGGCGCTCGCCGCAAAGCAGCACCGTTCGATGGCCCTCACGCGGGAAAACCTGCCCGCGCCCCAGTTGTAGCCCACCGCCGGCTGCAGCGAATCGCACATTCCGTACAGCAGGGGCTGGATAAACCCCTCGGCGTACATCAAAATCCCGTAAACCGACACCGCCGTTTCGCCCCCCATGCGCACCAGCAGAAAATTCATGAGGATGGAGGTGATGCGCCCTGCGATGTTGTTCAAAAAGTTGGGGCTGCCGCAGGCCACGATCTGCCGCACCATGCGGGCGCGAAAGCGCGGCCGGCAGAAGCGCAGCACCGTTTTTTTGCGCAAAAAGGGCACCAGGGCCAGCGCCACGCACAGCATCATGCCCAAGCAGGTGGCCAGTGCCGCCGCCCAAATGCCAAAGCCCAGCACGCCCAAAAACAGGTACTCCACCGCCATGACCACGGCCGACATCATCACGTTGAGCGCCATGCTGATCCGAAGATAGCCGCAGATGCGCAGGTAGTTGTCCATGGCAAAAATAATGGTGGTAACGGGCGAGCACAGGGCGTAAACCCGCAGGTACTGCACGGCCAGGGCGGCAAACTCCCCTTCTGCGCCCATCAGCGCCATCAGCGCGGGGGCCAGGGCGTACAAGAGCGCCCCCACGAGCACCCCCGCCCCCACAATGAGCAGCACCGCGCAGGAGAAAATATTGTTGGCCTCCTGCCCCTGCCTCTTACCCAGGCTGACCGAAATAGGCACGGCCGAGCCCACGCCGATGAGGTCGGCCAGCGCAAAGTTGATGATGACGAAGGGCATGGCCAAATTCAGCGCCGCAAAGGCGGTCTCGCCCAAAAACTGCCCCACAAAAATGCCGTCGATGGTTTGATAAAGCGCCGAGGCCAGCATGCTGACCGCCCCCGGCAGCGAGGCCAAAAAAAACAGCTTGACCGGCGGGGTCTTGGAAAACAGCGCGGCGGAGTTCATAAACACAGGTTCCTTTCCGGTATGGTTCAGGGTTTGGCGCCTGGGGGCGCGGCTTGTTTTATGCAGGCGGCCACTTCGGCCTGCAGCCGCGCCGCATACCGCCCGGTAAGAGCAAGCAGGGCCTGCCGCTCCTCGCCGTTCAGCGCCAAAAACGCCCGGCGCTCGGCCGCCACCAAGGGCGCGATGCTGCTGTTTAACAGCTGCCGCCCCGCAGGGGTGAGCGCAATGCGCTTGCTCTTGCGGTCGCCCGGAAGGCTGGAAAGCGCCAGCACCCCCTTGGCCACCAGGCTCTTCAGGGCGGAATTGATGGTTTGCGGCGGGTAGCTCCAGGCGGCGCAAAGCTCCCTTTGGGTGCAGGGGCCGCTCTCGTTCAGGCAGTACAGCAGCCAAAACGCCGCATCCGAAAGCCCCTGCGACCTGGCGTAGGCGTGGTAGCACTCGTCCATCTGTTTGTAGAGCCTGTTAAAAGCCTCCAGCGGCTCCCGGCCTTTTTCTTCCATGCCGCTCCCTCCCCGTCGGTTTTTGCACAGCAGAAATTATAATCCGAAACCGGATTAAACACAAGCGCTAAAACTGCCCCGCGCAAAATTCGCGCGGGGCAAAGTGTTGTTTTGTCCTTTTTCTGCCCGGCCTCATGCTTTAACCTGCAGCCGTTCTTCGGGGAGCAGCCCGTTTTTTTTGAGCCAGGGCAAAATGCGGCGCATGGCCTCCTGAAAGCTCTCGCTGTAAAAGCCGTGGCCCACCCCCCGCAGGATGTACAGGTCGATCCTGGGGTAACAGTCTGCGGCGCGCAGGGAATACTGCGGCGGCACGATGCGGTCCTGGTCGCCGTGCAGAAGCAGCACGGGCTTTGTAAAGTCCTCCATGCCCTCGTAGGGGTCCAGATCCCACAGCGTGCTCACGTAATCCCTCCCCACGTTGATCCAGCCCATGTAGTCGAAGGCCTCGGGCACGTCTGCCAGGCTTCCAAACTGCTGGTGCAGCGCGGTGGGAATGATGAAGGCCGGGTAACAAAGCGCCAGGGCGCACAGCCATTCCGGCCGCTGTTTGGCCGCAAGCGTGGCCACCAGCCCGCCCTGGCTGGCCCCGAACACGAACACCCGCGCCGGGTCGACGAACGGCCAGCCCCGCGCAGCCTTCAACACCGCCAGCAAATCTTCGGTCTCGGTCAGCACCGTCATGCCGGTGGTCTTGCCTGGGCTTTTGCTGGCCTTGCCGCCCCCGCGAAAGTCAAACAGGTACGCCGCAATGCCCCGCCCGGCCAGCGCTTCTGCATAATGAGTGCCCGAGCGGTGGGTGCTGCCCAGTTCGTGGGCAAACACCATCAGGGGTCTTTGGCCCGCCCCGCCCAGGGGCAGGTACAGCTTGCCGTACAGCCGGCCCGCCTCGGTGTCGCAGCCCCATTCCAGCACTTCGTATTCGTAAGCAGCCGCCAAGCGCGGTCCTTCCATTTCCCCCTCCTCGTTTGCCGGGCGCTTCAGCCCTGCGGGCCGAAGTACCGCTCGCGGCAGAGCTTGTAGACCGGCTCGTTGTGCCGCCCCACCACCCGGCCGTCCGAAACGAATCCCACGCTTTCGTAAAGCGCCCGGGCCCGGCTGTTTTCCGGCTTAAAGCTGATGTACACCCACTGCACGGCGGGGTCTTTAAAAATGCGCTCGATCATGGCGCACAGCGCCGCACGGCCGTAGCCCTTTTTCTGGTAGCGGCCGTCGATCATCAGGCGGTAGATCCAATACTGCCCTTCCGCGTGGTCCAGGGCGTACATTACAAACCCCACGAGCTCCCCCTGCGCGCTCACCGCCAGGGGCACACATTCCGGCTGGGCGTAAGCCTGCGCCAGCGAAAAGGCGTTTTCCGAAACCAGGCCCTTTTGCTCGGGCGCGACCGAAAGCTGGGTGACGGCACGGAAGTTTTCCCGCGTGATGGGCAAAAACATGACCTGCGGCAAATTCTGGTTCATCGCACCTGCCCGTTTCCGTACACGCAGTACTTGATGCTGGTGAGTTCTTTAAGCCCCATAGGCCCGCGGGCGTGCAGCTTCTGGGTGCTGATGCCGATCTCTGCCCCCAAACCGAACTCGCCGCCGTCGGTAAAGCGGGTAGAGGCGTTTACATACACCGCCGCGGCGTCCACTTCCTCCAAAAAGCGGCGGGCCTTGGTGTAGTTTTCGGTAACGATGCACTCCGAGTGCCGGGTGCCGTAGGTGTTGATGCGGCTGATGGCTTCGTCCAGCCCGTCCACCACCTTTACGCCCAGAATCAGATCGTCGTACTCGGTAAACCAGTCCTCTTCGGTGGCGGGAACCGCCCAGTTCAGCAGGGCGCAGGTCTCTTCGTCGCCCCGCACCTCTACGCCCTTGGCGCGCAGGGGCTCCGAAACCATCTGCAAAAACTGCGGCGCCACCGAGCGCTCCACCAGCAGCTCTTCGGCGGCGGTGCACACCGCCGGGCGGGAGCCCTTGGCGCTCAGGACAATCCGCTCGGCCATGGCGGGACCGGC
>CALWSW010000012.1 GCA_944384305.1 uncultured Christensenellaceae bacterium | reverse complement strand
CCTTCGACGCCGACTACCTCATTTCCATCGGCGGCGGCACGGTGGCCACGTAGCGCACGATGTCGGTCACCGTGCCGCCGCCGATGGAAATGAGGTAGTCGGCGTCGAAGGGCACGTGGCAGGTCACCAGGCCGATGGCGGCTTCGTTGGGCACCACGCGGCCGGTGAGCACGTACAGCGCGACGTCCAGCCCCGCGGCCTGCCAGCCTTCGTAGATGGTTTTACCCAGGCTTTGGTAGATGACTTCGTCGGTGATGAGCACGCCCTTTTTGCCCAGGCCGAGCTTCTGCACGTAGTCCGGCAGCTTCCTGGCCGCGCCGGCTTCGATGCACACCTCGCCCACCGGCATGACGTGGATCTTGCCGCAGCAGTCGCACAAAAATTCGTGCCGTTCATAAACATCGATCTCTTGAATGGTTTTCATGGTTTCCTTTGCGCGCTGCCCGGAAAGACAACGGCGGTTTGCAGCGCAAGCGTTCCAAAGATTGGCCGTTGCTGTAAAAGTTCGCCGGCGGTGCGGCGTTTCCTTCCCGGCAGAGCGTGGTTTTCTGCGGTTCTGCCGGAAAGGAACGACAAGCGAAGGGGAGGGGGTCAAGCGCCCTGGGACCCTTGCGCCGGCTTAAAAAATGGTGCCGTCCAGCGCGTTGTAAATATCGTCAAAGCGCTGGTAGGCCTTGTCGTAAGCGTCGAAGGTCTCGGGGTCGGGAGCGTAGCTGCTGGTGAGCTGCACGGCGCGGTCGGAAGCGTCGGCGCAGTTCTGGTACACCCCCACGCCCACGCCGGCGTACAGCGCGGCGCCCAGGCAGCCGGTCTCGCCGGACTTGAGCAGGTAAATGGGCTGTTTGGTGATGTCGGAAAGCATCTGGCACCACAGGGGGGACTTGGCCGCGCCGCCCGTGAGGCGGATGCCGTTGAGCTGGATGCCGGCGGCCTGCTCGGCCTTGATGATGTCGTTCATTTCAAAGCAGATGCCTTCCATTACGGCGCGGGCCATGTCGGCCTTGGTGGTGCCAATGGTCATGCCCAGGAAGGTGGCGCGGGCGCGGTCGTTGATCTTTGCGCCGGATGCGCCCTGCAGGTAGTTGAGGAAGGTGACGCCGTTGGACCCCGGCGGCACGGTGGCGATCTGCTCGTTGATGAGGTCGTACGGGTCGCGGCCATTTTCTGCGGCCTTCAGCTTTTCAAAGTCGCCGAAGGTGTCGCGGTACCAGCGGTAGCTCGAGGCGCAGGTGTTGGAGCAGGCCTCGATGGTGTAGTTGCCGATGCCCTGGTTGGGCTTGACGACCAGCACGCCCTGCGGGTCGCGCACGGACTTGTCGGACACGACGAAGCAGGAGCCAAACGTGCCCATGACCATGACGGCCGTGCCGTCCTTGATGCCGCCCGAGCCAAAGGTGTTGCAGTTTTGGTCGAAGGAACACAGGCACACCGGCGTGCCTTCCTTCAGGCCGGTCTGTTCGGCGATGTGCTTGGGCACGCGGGCCAGGATCTTGCCGGGCTCTTTGATGATCTCGGAGCGCTTGGAAAGCGGCAGGCCGACGATCTTGTGCAGCTCTTCCGACCAGCAGAGATTGTCGATGTCCAGCATGCCGTTGCGGCTGGCGGTGGCGGTGTCGGTGTAGTAGCCGTCCGCGCCGAACAGGCGCAAAAAGTAGTCCTGCTGGTCCAGCACGTGGGCGCAGCGCTTCATGTTTTCGGGCTCGTTTTCGTTGAGCCACATCAGCTTGGTCACCGAGAACAGAAGGCCCAGCGGGTCGCCGGTGATGCGGTAAAATTCCTTGCGCGGGATCTCTTTGCAGAGCTTGTCGATCATGGCGTTGCCGCCGCGGATGTCCTGCCAGCTCACAAAGGGGCGGATGAGGTTGTCGTCCTTGTCCATCAATAGCTGAAATCGCCGAAGTTGGGAAGGAAAAAAGAGACCGCGCGCCAACGAGGTGCTATAATAAGGGTATAAAAAAACAAAGAAGAGGCCCCCAAGCGGCGGGGCCGCGCACAGCTTTTTTTAGGAGGTACAGCAAATGAAGGATCTTTTTGAAACGCGCCGGAGCGTGCGCAGCTACAAACCCGACCACGTGAGCGAAGCGCTCATCGACCAGGTGATAGAAGCCGGGCTTTACGCCCCCAGCGGCCGCGGCACACAGAGCGCTGTGGTGGTGGCCGTGACCAACGAGCGCGAGCGCGCCGATCTTTCCCGCCTGAACGCCGAGATCATGGGCGTGAGCGGCGACCCCTTTTACGGCGCGCCGGTGGTGCTGGTGGTGCTGGCCGACCGGAACGTGCCCACCCACGTGTACGACGGCAGCCTGGTGATGGGCAACATGATGCTCAAGGCCCACGAGCTGGGCCTGGGCAGCTGCTGGATCCACCGCGCCAGGGAGGAGTTTGACAGCGTAGAGGGCAAAATGCTGCTGCAGCGCTGGGGCATTGAAGGCGACTACGAGGGCATTGGCCACTGCATTTTGGGCTACCCGGCAGAAGAGCTGCCCCAGGCCGCGCCCCGCAAGGAGGGCCGGAAGTTTTACGTGCGCTGAGCGGCAGCTGCGCGGCTGGGAGCTGTCGCGAAATAGGCGGCAGCCGCTTTTTAAAAACTGCGATCCCGTGCGTTGGTTTTCTAGCGCGCCCGTTTTCGTTGTGCAAGCAAACAACAGGCAGGAAAATGTTTCCTGCCTGTTTTCGTTGGCGCGTGCCGGGCGGCCCCCCTCAGTTTGCGTAAACCCAGCGGCCGTCGGAGTAGGTGTAGTTTTCGCCCACCCACTCAGAATACCGGCTGTGCTCGCCGTTGGTGGCCACCAGCTCGCCGCCGGACTGCCGGAAGTACTTGAACTCCAAAAGGGGCATGTAGGTCTCGTTCATGTAGAATTCCAGGGTGGGAAGGTCTTGGTTGTTTTCGTCGCGGATGGCGAAGTGCAGGTGGATGCCCGAGCTGTTGCCCGTGCTGCCCATGCGGGCAATGGTCTGCCCCTGCTCTACATAATCGCCCTCTTGTACCTCGAAGGTGTCGGGGTCGAGGTGCACATAGGCCGTGATGTAAACCTGGATCTCGCCGTTTTCATCCGGGATCTCGTGGCGGATCTTGATGTAGCTGCCCTCGCAGGAACGGCTGGGGCAGTACAGCGCGTTGTGCCCGCAGTCGTGCACATCGATGACCTCGCCGGCGGCGGCCGCCACGATCTCGCGGGTCTCGTAGCGGGTGGTCATGCCGTCGTGGTTGATGTCCAGCGCGTTCTGCAAGCGGCCGTGGTCGCCGCCGTCGTAGTAAATGTCCATGGCGGTGATGGCAAAGCTGCTGCCTTCGTAGCTTTCATCCACCTTTACCGGCCACAAGAAGGTGGGCGCTTCGCCGTCCATAACGCTCACGAACCCCGCCGAAGAAGAGGCAGAGGAAGAAGCGGAAGAAGCGCCGATGGTGAAGTACACCGTGTTGGAAAACCCGCCGGCCCTGCCGTTTTGGATGGGCTGGACGTTTGCGCGGTACTTGCCCGCCGGCAGGCCGCCGATGGCGTAGGAATTGGTGTAGGCCACGTCTTCCACCACCAAATGGTCGGACCCGTAGGGGTATTTGGAGACGTTGACGGCGTAGGTGCCGGCGCCCGAGACCGCATCCCAGGAAAGCTGCACCACCCCGCCCTCTTCGTAGCTGCGGGAGCTGACGCTCAGGGTAAAGGAAGCGGCAAAGGCGCTCATGGGCAGCACGAGCAGCAAAACGGCCAACAGAAAAACAAGGGGTCTTTTGTACTTCTTCATGTGGGCGGGCCTCCGAAAAACAAAGAAAACAGCGAAAGCTGCTGTAAGAAGATTGCGGTACGACCTTATTATCCCAGAATCCGGCATAAATTGCAATCGGCCGGGGGGCCAGAAAGGGCCTGCAAATGTAAACAATGAATGAAATCACAACGACTATGGGAACATAAGTTTGTATTGCGCAAAAAAAGAGCGCCGGCGGGCGCTCTTTTTTGTCATGCTGAAGATTCAGGGATCGGAGGGGTCCTGCGGGGTGTTGGCTGCGCCGTTCCCGGCGGTTTTCTTTTTGCGCTTTTTGAAGTACCACCACGCCACAAGGGCCACGCACACCAGGCCAATGACCACGACGGCAACCTTGGTGTACAGGTCGGTGTATACCAAAGCGCTTTCCCAGGCGGCGCCCAAAGCGGCGCCCGCCCACACCAGCACGGTGTTCCACACCGCCGAGCCCAGCGCGGTCAGCCCCAGGAAGGGGAGGATGGCCATTTTTGCCATGCCGGCGGGAATGGAGATGAGGCTGCGCACCACCGGCACGCAGCGGCAGATGAGCACCGCCCACACCTGCTTTTTCCGGAACCAGGCATCGGCCTTTTCCAGGTCTTTGCGGCGGAAATGCAGCACCTTGCCGACTTTGCCGTCCAGCAGCCCGCCCAGGCGCTCGGGGCTTAGGAACCGGCCGATGGCGTAAAGCACCACCGCGCCCAGCACCGAGCCGATGGTGGCAAACAGCACGACCAGCCAGGGCTGCATGGAGGTGTAGGTGGTGGCAAACCCGCCAAAGGTCAAAATGAGCTCGGAAGGGATGGGTGGGAAGACGTTTTCGATAAAGATCAGCCCGGAGATCCCAAGGTAGCCGTAAGCGCTCACAAAACCGATGATCCAGTCTCTCATTGATTGGGTATCCGCCTTTCTTTTGCCGGGGGATTTTTCAGCGTTCAATTCCGCATTATACCGTACTTTGGGGCCGGTGGCAAATCGATGATCGATTTCCCGCGAAATGCGCCCGGCGCTTGAACTGGGCGCGGAATTTTTGTATGATAGAAACAAGCGAGCAGAACGAGCGGCGCTTCTTTCTACGCACCTTTTGATGTTCCCTTTTTTACGCCCGCCTCTGCGGCAGCCGGGGGCCCTGGCTTGCCCGGCCGCGGCGCGGCGCTTCTTCCCCTTTTTCTTTTCAACGCGATGGAGGTCCTCCCATGATCACTGTGAAAGTCGCCCCCTTCCATACATATGAAAACTGCCTGTGGCTCGAGAACGGCATTGTGGAAGCGGTCGTTTCGCCCAAGCGGGGCGCGCGGCTGCTGCGCTACGGCTTTGCCGGGCGGGAAAACATGCTGCGCGAGCCCGAAGAGCCGGAACTGAACGGGCATTTTGTGCGGCTCCGCCGCCCGGACGGCACGCTGCTGGAGATGCCGGCGGAATACGAGGCCTCTTCGGTGGCGGGCGGGCTGAAGCTGGCGCTGCTCGCGCCCGGGCCGCTGGGGCTTGTGCACACCCTGGAATACCGCCTGACCTACGGCAGCTCGGAACTGTTGATCTGCCACACGCTCAAAAACGCCGGGGAGCAGGAAGTTTGCCTGGTGCCCTTCTTTACCACGGCGCTGGAAGAAGGGGGGCTTTTGGCCATCCCGCAGTCGAGCGAAGACACCGGCGACGCCCCCAACCGCCTGTTTGCCGTGTGGCCGGGCACCAACATGTCGGACCCGCGCATCCTCTGGGGGCAGGACTTTGTGCTGGTGCAGCAGGCCAATATGCGCGCGGCGCGCTTTGGCATGGCGGCCGAGGAGGGCAGCGCGGCCTATTTTAACATGGATTCGCTGATGATCGTGAAGTACGCGGTGCAGCCCGGCGCGGTGTACCCCCACCGCGGGTGCAACATCGAGGTGATGACTTCGGAGCACTGCACCAGCCTCATTCTGCCCGAGCCCCGCACGGTGCTGCGCCCCGGCGACGAGCTGACCCACGAAGAGAGCTGGACGCTTTACGCCGACATCCCCTGCCCGCCGGTGGACGAGTGGCCGGTGGGAGAGTCGCTGCGGGGCATGCTGTAAAGCGAGCCAAAACAAACAGGCCCGGTGGTTTACAAAAACCACCGGGCCTGTTTGTTTTGAAGGCTGCAAAAAGCCCCGTGTTATTCGGTAATGACGATGGCGAGCATCCGCATCACGGTGCTGCCGGTGTTCTTAATGGAGTGGCTGGCGCCGTTGCCCGTCCAGATGGCGTCGCCGGCGGTCACTTCCACGGGGGTGCCGTTGTCCCACACGGTGGCGGTGCCTTCGATGATGTAGTAAAGCTCGGTCTCGCCGGTGTGGGCGTGCTCGCCGATGGATTCGCCGGGCTTGAACTCGACCAGCGAAGAGAAGCGCCAGGCGGCGGGAACGTCCTTTTCCAGGTGGTAGCACACGGGCGCGCCTTCGCCGCCGCGCCAGGCGGGGCGGGGCTGAACGGTCATATCTGCCTTTTTCACGATCATAATGGGTTCCTCCTACTTTTTTTATGGCTGGGGAAAGAAGCCTCACAGGGGCCGCCAGGCGGCCCTGCGGCGGTGTGGCGGTTTACTCTTCCACGCGCATGACGCTCTTGATCTCGCGCACACAGGGGAGGGCGCGCAGCGCGCACAGGGCGTTTTGCACCGAGAGCTCGCGCGCGGTGTCGGTGATGAAGATGAGCTCGGCCGAGCCATTGGCCTTGTTCTCGTTTTTCTGCATGAGCGAGTGCACCGAAACGCCGTATTCGGCAAAGACGCCGGCGATTTTAGAGAGCACGCCCAGCTCGTCGTCCACCTCCATGCGCAAAAAGTAGCTGCTCGTCCAGTCCTTCTGGTTCTTGAGCCACTGGGGGGCGTCGAACTCGTTGTTGAAGGTCATGTAGGGGTGGGCGCCTTTGGCGGTCTTGGCGGCGACGATGACGTCTGAAACAACGGCGCTGGCGGTGGGCAGCATGCCCGCGCCCCGGCCGTAGAGCATGATGTCGTCTACGGCGTTGCCGGTGAGGAAAATGGCGTTAAAGGGGCCGCTGACGCTCGATAGGGGGTGGGAATTGGGCAGCATGGTGGGGTGCACGCGCACCTCCAGCAGCTTTTCGTCCTGCTTTTTGCCAATGGCCAGCAGCTTGATGGTGTAGCCCAGTTCCTTGGCGGCGGCGATGTCTTCGGCCGAGACCTTGGAAATGCCCTCGCGGTAGATGTTTTCGATGTTGACCCGCGCGTGGAAGGCGATGCTCGCCAAAATGGAGAGCTTGTACACGCAATCCCAGCCGTCCACGTCGGCCGAGGGGTCGGCCTCGGCGTAGCCCAGCGCCTGCGCCTCCTTCAGCACCTCTTCATACGCCCGGCCCTCGTTGGTCATTTTGGTGAGGATGTAGTTGGTGGTGCCGTTGATGATGCCCATGACGCGGGAGATGTTGTTGGCCTGCATGGAATCGTTGAGCGCGCGGATGATGGGGATGCCGCCGCCCACCGAGGCCTCGAAGTACAGGCCGGCGCCGGTCTCTTTTGCGGCGCGCTCCAGATCCGGCCAGTGCTTGGAAAGCACCTCTTTGTTGGCGGTCACCACGGTTTTGCCGGCCTGCAGGGCCCTTAAAATGTAGTCCTTGGCGGGGTTCACGCCGCCGATGCACTCCACGACGATGGAGATCTCGCCGTCGGCTAAAATATCGGCGTAGTCGGTGGTGAAGGTCTCCATGGGCGCGAGGGCGAGGTTGCGGCCGTGCAGCAGGTCGCGCACCAGCACGCGCTTGACCGAAAGGTCCAGAAGCTGGCGGTGGCGGATGAGCTCGCTGTTCTGCTGCAAAACGGTGTACACGCCGCTGCCTACGGTGCCAAAGCCCAAAATGGCGATCTTGGTGGTTTTCATGCGTCCTCCGGTGAAGTAAAAATGGGTGGGTGCCGCTTTGCGCCTCAGGGCGTCAGCGGTTCATTTCGTAAAGGAAGTTAAGGCCCTCGAGCGTGAGGGTGCTGTTGATGGTGATGTTGTAGGTGGATTCCGACGAGATCAGGCGGGACATGCCGCCGGTGGCGATGAGCTTGGTGTCCTTGCGGCCGGTTTCGGCGATGATCTTGGAGATCAAATAGTCCACCTGCCCCACGTAGCCGTACACAATGCCCGACTGGATGCAGTGAACGGCGTTTTTGCCGATGACCGACGCGGGCTTGATGAGCTCGATCTTGGGGAGCATGGAGGTCTTTTCGATGAGCGCGCCCAGCGAGACCTGCACGCCCGGGCAAATGGCGCCGCCCAGGAAGTTGGCGTGGTCGTCCACCACGCCGAAGGTGGTGGCCGTGCCGAAGTCGATGGTGATGACCGGCCCGCCGTAAATGCGGTAGGCGCCCACGGCGTTGCAGATGCGGTCGCTGCCCAGCGAGCGCGGGTTGTCGTAGCGCAGGTTGATGCCGGTTTTGATGCCGGGGCCCACAAAAAGCGGCGCGCCGGCCTGCGGGAAGAAGAGCGAGCACATGTGCTCGAGCGTGTAGTTCATGGAAGGCACGACCGAGGAAATGATGATGCCGTCCACCTCGATGGGGCGGCGGCCGGTGTGGTGGAAGAAGGATTCCAGAATGATGCCCAGCTCGTCGGAGGTGCGGTCGCGGTCGGCGTACATGCGCCAGGAGTGGCAGAGCTTGGAGCGCTCGAACAGACCGATCTTGATGTTGGTGTTGCCCACGTCAATCGCCATGATCATGGTTGGTGGACTCCTTTCTGTTGTGATCCAGCTGGAAGAGGGCGGCCAGGACCGGCGTGCACACCAGGGCGGCCACAACGGCTTCGGCGCCCCCCGCGATCAGCCCGGTGCCGCCAATGACGCCCAGTACGGCGGCGGCATCCAGACCGGTAAGAACGTAAAAGAGCAGCATCAGCCCCAAATAAAACAGCGTGTTGACCAAAGACCCGGCCACTGCCGCAGGCAGCACGGCCTTGACCGAGCGGGCGCCTTTACTTGCGGCGCGGTACACCAGGCTTGCCGCAAGCGGCACCAGCGCCCGGGGGACCATGCTCATGACCACGGCCAAAAGCGGCGACTTTGCCACCAGCGCGCCGGCGAGCGCCGACTGCGGCACCATGGAAACGCCAAAGGCCGACAGCACGCTGGTAAGGCCGAAGCACAGGCCCAAAATGAGCCCCACGCCTGGCCCGGCGTAAATGGCGCCGATGATGACGGGGAGGCAGAGCAGCGTGACGTTGATGAACCCCAGCGGGATGAGCCCCAGCGGGGTGAGCCCAAAGAGCAGCACCAGCGCCAAAAGCGCTGCGGTGAGCACGAGTTTTTTGGTGTTGACAGTTTTCAAAAGCAAAGACCTCCGTTCAAGTTCACAAGGGGATACCTGACATCAGCAAAAAAGCTGCTTGCGCGGCGCGCGCGGCCGAGGGTCCGCCGCCAGCTGCTGACGGCCCGGCGCGGTTTGCGCAACACATAGCCAGTATACGCTATTTGGGGTGGTGAATCAATCCTATTCCGCCCTGCCCTGCGGGGCTATTTTGCCCGGGCGGCCCATGCGGGCCGCCCGGGTAGGGGGGAAGGGGGATGAGGAGGAGCGGGCTGGAGGTAAGAGGGGGTGGGTGCGTGACGGCCGGGGGAGGGCAGGGGGGTTCCCCGCGACACCCTCCAGCACACTAGGACGCCCCAGAACGGCCAGCAGTTTCAAAGAACTATTCTCGCTTTGCTCGAAAGCCTTTGAACCTCTGGCCGTTCCCGGTGCGCCAGCGTGCTTCCCGGGGTCTGAATGCGGAGTCACCCCCCTGCCCCAATTCCCCCGGCCTTACGAGCCGTTTCTCTTGCCCCAGCCCGCTGCCGCGCAGGTCAAGGCTTGTTGTGCTTCCCGCCCACCCGGGGTGGGTGGGGAGCACAACGCTGGACCACCTTGTAATCGCAGCAGCACCACCAACGTTCTACCACCCTAGCCCACAAGTGTGGGTGCCACTTGGCGAAGATAACGCAGGGCACAGGAAACAACGGTAGATGAAACGGTAAAAGGCTGTTCAGAAAGGCAACGCAAGGCGAAGGAAACAACGGCAGATGAAACGGCACCTGGCTGTTCAGAAGACCAGCAGAAAGGGTAAAGAGCAGTAACGGCAACTGAACAGGTACCCGGCTGTTCAGAACAACGACGCAAGCGGAGGGGCTAAGGGCACATTCAGACCCCGGGAGCCACGCTCGACCGCCATAAGCGGCCACAATTTCAAGGCGTTCGGGATTTGCCCGAACAGTTCTTGAGAATTTGAGCGGAGTGATTTTTACACCCACGAAGCGAGAGAACAGGCCCGGGGCCCCCAATATTTCCTCGCAGAGGAAATGTTGGGGTGGGCGGTGTCGTGCCCTGCCCCGGAGCCGGTTTAGGCATCGCGGCTTCGCAGAGCCGCGAAACCCCCGCCGGGGCGGGTCGGCGGATGGTGGCTTCCAACGAAGCGAAAAAGCGCGCTCGGGGCCCCCGCGCCGGAGTTTGCACTTAAGGAGCTGAGTAGCACACCCGGGGCCCCCGAACTTCCGAGTGCAGCGAGGAAGTTTGGGGTGGGTTTGTGGGGTGAGCTGAAGGGGCGCGTTGCCCCGCGGTCAAGTTCCCAAAGCATCCGAGACCCGAAGGGTCGAGCTAATGCTTTGGAACTTGACCGCAAAAAAGAGCCCCGCCGGGGGCCGTCCCGGTATAAAAAATCCCCGCCGGAGCAATGCCGCCAAACAGGCAACCGCTATCATTTTTTTGGTTTTAGGGGAGAACACCTGTTCCCGTTTTGATAAAATGGGCGTGAAAGATCCAGAGGCCTTGACCAAGGGCCTCTTTGTTGTGAAAGGAGAACGGTAACAGACCCCATGGAAAAGAACAAAACCCTTGCCGCCGCGCAGCTTTGCGCCTTTGCCGCCTTTTTGCAGAAGGAAGAAAAAAGCCCCGCCACGGTAGAAAAATACCTGCGGGAGGCGCAGCGCTTTGCCGCCTGGCTCGCTACCCATGGCACAACCGTAAACAAAGAGGCCGTAACGGCCTATAAAGAAGAACTGCTGAACAAGGGCTTTTGCCCCGGCACCGTCAACGGCAAGCTGACGGCCTTGGACCGCCTGTTCGGCTTTTTGGGCTGGGAGGGCTGCAAGGTGAAGCACCTGAAGGTGCAGCGGCGGCTCTTCCGCGAGCCCGGCAAGGAATTGACCCGGGAAGAGTACGAGCGGCTGGTAACCGCCGCAAGAACGGCCGGCAAGTCTAGGTTAGCCCTGCTGCTCGAAGCCATCTGCGCCACCGGCATCCGCGTGAGTGAGGTAAAATACCTTACCGTGGAGGCAGCGCGGGCGGGCAAGGCGGAGATCATGCTCAAAGGCAAGATTCGCACCATCCTTTTGCCCAACAAGCTCTGCCGAAAGCTATTGAAATACGCCAAAAAACAAAACACCGCCTCGGGCGAAGTGTTTGTGACCCGAAGCGGAAAGAGTTTGAGCCGGAAGCAGATTTGGGCGGAGATGAAGGCGCTGTGTAAAATTGCAGGTGTTTCGCCTACCAAGGTGTTCCCCCACAACCTCCGGCACCTGTTCGCCCGCATCTTTTACAAGGCCTGTAAAGATGTTGCAAAGCTCGCAGACGTCTTGGGCCACAGCAGCATCGAGACCACCCGGATTTATTTGATCTCCACCGGCGCGGAGCACGCCCGCACCATGGAGGGGCTGCGGCTGGTGCTTTAGACGGAATCGACCTTCTGCAATTAATGGCATGGAAAAATTGTGAGAAAGTACTGTTTCTGGTAGTAATCATAGCAGGAGAAGGGCAAGAAAGCAAGACTTTTTAAGAATTTAAGAGTACAAAAACCAAGGCCGTCAGGGTGAAATTTGCCGGTCTGTTTCGTCATATTTTCAGATGGATTTTTCTGCCGCTCAGGGGAGCGGCTTTCTTATTTTCCGTTTTTTATCACCCCTTTTTCCAATGTCAGAAGGTCGATTCCGTCCTTTTGGCGTGAAGAAAGGCCCCTTAGAGTCAACCGCGGGGAACCGCGTTTGAGATACCATGGCAAAATCTAAAACAGCAGGAGGAAAGAAATATGAAGAACGTGCGGAAGCGCTTTCTGAGCGCGCTGCTCGCCCTGGCGCTGGTGCTGGCACTCGTGCCGGTGACCGCGGCGGCGGATGGCCCCGTGGCGCAGATCGGGGGTACGAAGTATGAAACTTTGCAGGCAGCGATTGAGGCAGCTGGTACTGGAGTTGGGACGAACATCATTCTGCTGCAGGATGTAACGCTGGATGCATCGAGAGTTGCAAGTGGAAGTGGCAATGCTGTTTTGGATATCACCAAGAGCCTGACCATTGATGGCCAAGGACTGTACGCCATTAGAGGAATCGGAACATCATTTGCGGCTAACGTCCGCCTTATTGGCGTGCGGGGAGATGGTGTCAATGTTACTCTGAAAAATGTGACGTTGGATGGTGGTAATACTGATAAAATTGACTGGGAAGACGGTGCCCGGCATGGTCTGAATGTTTGGAATGCTGGTACAGTTAGGCTGGAAAATGTTAGAATTGAGAACTGCAAGTGGTATGCCGTAGTCAACCATGGTTCTGAGTTGGTGGTCAACGGTCTTACCACCAGTGGAAACCAATGGGGCATCAACCTAGACAGTGAGGGAACCATCACCATTGATAACGCCAATATTTCGGAATCCGATTCGATCGTTTACGAAAATGTGGCGAATGGTGAACTGACCGTCAACAACGGGAGTTATCAGAACATTGTCGTACAGGCCAGCGAAGGAAATACCTGCCGAGGAACTATTGCATTGAAGGGCGGTTCTTTCAATGACGTTTTTCCTAAAATCGCAGATGACACTGCCGCAAAGCCCAATGCGGAAGCTGTCGTTTCCGTCACCGGCGGCACCTTCAATAAGAACATTAGCCTTTATGTAAAAAACTCAACCCCTCTTGCGCAGGTCAATAACGGGAATTATATTGTCGGCGAGAGCAACATCCGGGCCGCTGTGGCGAGCGCGCCGTATGGCTCTACCGTCACGGTGCTGAAAGGCAATGTAAACCTCAGCAATGTGGATGTGGGCACAACGGTGACGAATACGGGCGGCGGCGCTGTTACGGTCAACGGCAGCAGTGTTCAGGCAGGCAGCAGCTACACTGTCGAGCGTTATTACATTCCCCCGGTCATCCTTACCCAGCCGCAGTCTACCACGGCGACCGAAGGCGGGGTGGCGACTTTCTCGGTTTCGGCCATCAACCCCAACAACCCCTGGAACCCCAACGACCTTTCCATCCGCTGGATGATCAGCTACGACGGCGGCACGGTATGGAGGGAATTCGCCGTGGGCCCGACGGCCGAACTGCCCGTCACGCTGGAAGAAAACGGCATGCTGGTGCAGTGCCGGGTGAACAGCGGCGTGGAAGTGCGCCTTGACCCCGTAACGGTGACCGTGCTGCCCGGCATGGACATTGTTCCCGGCGAAGAAGAGATCATTACCCCCGGCGAAGAGGAAGGCGACGTTCAGGAAGGCACCGAAGAAACGCCCCCCGAAGAAACCGTGCCCGAAGAGGGCCTGGAAGAACTTCCCGAGGAAGGCGAAGTGCCCGCCGAAGAGGAACCCGTAGACGTGCCCAAGACCGGCGACAGCCTGCCCTCTGTGGGCCTGGCCCTCGTGCTCGGCTTGGCCGCCTGCGCGGTGGTTTTAAAGAAAGCCCGCGCGAAGTAAACCGCAGGCAAACAACAAGATAACGGCCCACAACGGCCCCGGAACACCCTCCGGGGCCGTTCTCGTTCTCCGCCGGGGCAGCTTGCTGGGTCCTCAAACGAAACTGCCTGCAAAACTTTCCCGGTAGTGCGCCTTTCCGCGCGGTCAAATTCTCAAAGCGCCCGAAGCCGTGCCTAGTCCGCGCAAGCGAGTGTGAGAGCTTCGGTTCGTGTTCCATCCTGCCTCGCCAGGATGGAACCTGCCACGAAAGCGAGAGGACGCCCCCGGGGCCCCGGGCTTTCGAGCGCAGCGAGAAAGTCTGGGGTGGGTAGATAGCGCTTTGAAATTTCGACCGCAAAAAGAAGCCCCGCCGGGGCCGCCCCGGCAAAAAAGCGGTCTCTTCAGAAGAACAACCTTCTGTCTGCAAAATAAAAAAGACACCGGGGGCTTGTCTAACGCCCCGGCAAAAAGAACTCCGCCGGGAAGCACAATGCCCAAAAAGAAAACCGCCGGGGCCATCAAAGGCCCCGGCCAAACAAAAGCCCCGTGTTTGGGGCTTTGCGCTTATTCGGCAGCGCCTGCCGTTTTGCTGCTGCCTTCTAGCACAGAAGTGCAGTGCGGGCAGCGCGTGGCGGCCGCAGGGACTTCCGAGAGGCAGTAGGGGCACTGCTTGACGGCCGGCTTTGCCGGTTCGGCCGCCTCTTCGCGGCTGTGGCGCAGGCGCAGCAGCGCGCGGGTTACAAAGAACAGCACCCAGGCCACGATGAGGAAATTGACGATGGCCGAGATGAGCGAGCCGTAGGAAAACACCGCCGCGCCGGCCGCCTTGGCCTCTTCGAGCGTGGCGTAGGTGTTGCCGTCCAGGGCGATGAACAGCTGGGTGAAGTCGAACCCGCCGGTGAGCAGGCTGACGAGCGGCATGATGACGTCGTTGACGAGCGAGGTGACGATGGCGTTGAACGCTGCGCCGATGATCACGCCGACGGCAAGGTCAAGCGCGTTGCCCTTTACGGCAAAGGCGCGGAATTCCCGAAGGGTTTTCTTCATGGTGTTCTCCTGGTTCCGTACCCTTAGTAGACAAGGGGAACCACGGTTTTCACGGCCCGTGCCCCCATAGAACATTGTTGCGGCCCCTCTTCAGTGACCCCTCGCATTCGCGCTGTGCGCGAAAGCGTGGGGACCCCCACGCGCTTCTCAGGGGCGTACTCGGGGTCCCCACCAATTCCTCGCAGAGGAATTGGTGGGGTGAGTTGCGGGCCCGCGTCTCGTTCTATTAGGGGCCCGAACCACCCCACACTTCCTCGCTTTGCTCGGAAGCGCGGGGGCCCCGGGATTGTGAAAACTCTGCGACCTGAACGGAGCCTGCTTTGGTTCAGTTCAAGGCGCCGGAGCGATGGACTAGCAGAGCTAATTCGAGCGACGGCAACAAAGAAATGGGCCAAAGCAGGCCCGTTCAGGCGTATAGCCCCTTGTCTACTAAGGGTAAATAATATTGAAATTGCGGCGATTTTTTAAAAACCGGTTTATTGTAGCTTATACCAGAAGAAAAAGCAAGAAAAAATTAAGAAAAGAACGAAAACATCCAAAACCCGCCAAACCCTGCAAAACCGGCGCCCTGCGCCTGGTAAAACCGCTGGCCGGTTTTAACGGCTGCCCGCTTTTTGTTCGGAAGATGTTGTGGTATAATCTTGCGGGCGCGCGCCGCGGCCGGTCCCTGTGTGGGCGAAGCGGGGGAAAGCCGCGCACGGGCCGGACTCATTCTATTTAAAAATCTTGGGAAAAGGAAGTGATGTGCATGTTTGATCCCAACAGCGGATTCATGTATCTCATTGTCGCCATCGTCATTCTGTTCGTCATCGCCCAGTCGGTGTATTTTCTGGTGCGTGCCTGGCGGCGGGCCAAGGAGATCGGCATGGACACCCGCGTGCTCAAAAAGACCGTCGGTTCCTCGGCGGTGTTCACCGTAGCGCCGGCCGTGGCCATTCTGCTGGGCGTCATTGCGCTTTCGCGCGCGCTGGGGTTCCCGCTGCCCTGGCTGCGGCTTTCGGTCATCGGCGCGCTCACCTACGAGACCACCGCCGCCGCCACCACGGCCACCGCGCTGGGGCTGGACCTTGCCAACCTCATCACCGACCCGCAGGCCTTCTCGGCCATCGCCTGGGTCATGACCATCGGCATCATCCCCGGGCTGGTGCTGGTGCCCCTGTTTTCTAAAAAGATCCTGGGCGGCGTCAACTCCATCAAGCAGAAGGACTCCAAGTGGGGCGAAATTTTTATGACCGGCCTGTTTTTGGGCATGATCTCGGCCTTCCTGGGCGTGATCTTCGCCGAGGTCACCGAGGGCCTTTCGGGCTGGATCCCGGTGTTCGTCATGATTGCTTCGGCCATCCTCATGCTGCTGTGCGGCTTGGTCAGAAAGCTGCTGAAGATGAAGTGGATCGAGGATTACGCGCTGCCCATTTCCATGTTGGGCGGCATGATGCTGGCCATCCCCATCACCAATCTGGTGCTTTCCATTGCCTGAAGGGAGGACTGAACCGTGAAAAAGATGCGCTCTTACATTGACAGCATGCACTTTGCCGGCCGGGTTTGGATCGTGTGCGCGCTGATGATGATGCTCGCCGTGCCGGCGGCCATCTGCCTGCGCTACAATTCCTGGCCGGCCCTGACCGACGTTTTGAAGGGCTTTGTGGGCGTGGCGCCCATTTTCTGGACGGTCGGCACCATCGAGGTCATCACCTACGTGCCCATGCTGGGCGTGGGCGGAAGCTACCTGGGCTTTGTGACCGGCAACCTTTCCAACCTCAAGGTACCCTGCGCGCTCAACGCCATGCAGAGCGCCGGCGTGGACGCCGGCAGCGAGGAGGGCGAGCTGATCTCTACCGTGGCCATTGCCACCTCCTCTATCGTCACCACCGTCATCATCGCGGCGGGCGTGCTGCTGCTCGCGCAGATCCGCCCCTTTTTGGAAAGCGAGTTCATGCAGCCGGCGTTTGACAACATTCTGCCCGCGCTGTTCGGCGGGCTGGCCGTGGTGTACGTTTCGCGCAACTGGAAGATCGCCCTTACCCCGCTCATCTTCATGGTGGTGCTGTTTGTGTGCGTGCCCAGCCTGGCGAGCTCGGTGGGCGTTTTGGTGCCGGTGGGCGCCATCATCGCCATCGGCGCGGCGCGCATTCTGTACAAAAAGGGCAAGCTGTAAGCCGTTTGCTGAGGGCGGGGCGGCGCCCCGCCTCAGAGTGCCGGTAAAGCCCGCAGCCGCAAGAATCGCTTGGAAGGAAGAAAGACAAAGGGGCGGTTCTTGCTTCCGTTCCGGGGACCCCAATATTTTCTCGCAGAGGAAATGTTGGGGTGGATCTTGCGGGCTTTCTCAACGTCTGCTCAGCCTGCCGGCTTTTTCGACAGGCTAAGGGCGGCGCATTGCCCCGCCCTTTTGCTGTTGTAAGGAACAGGACGAAAAGGAAAGGAGAAGACCATGTGGTGGCTGATCATCCCCGCGGCGGTCGTTGTTTTCCTTGCGGTGGTGCTGGTGCGCGCGGCCTGCTTCAGGCCGGGCGCGCCGGAACGCCGGGAAGAGACCCCCGCCGCCATCGACGAAGCGCACGCCGTGGAATCGCTGCGGCAAATGGTGCGCTGCAAAACCGTTTCCAGCCGGAACGAAGCCGAGGAGGACCCGGCGGAGTTCGAGCGCTTCCGCGCGCTTCTTTGTGAGCGCTACCCCGCGGTGCGCGCGGCCTGCGCGCTCGATCGCGTGGGCAAGAGCGGGCTGTTGTACCACCTGAAGGGCAAGTCGGCCGAAGCGCCTTGCGTGTTCATGGCGCACTACGACGTGGTGCCGGCCGACGAAGCGGCCTGGCAGAAGCCGCCCTTTGAGGGCGTCATTGAAGAAGGCGTGCTGTGGGGCCGCGGCACGCTGGACACCAAGGGCACCCTAAACGGCGTGATGGAAGCGGCCGAAGCGCTGCTGAAGGAGGGCTTTGTGCCGGCGAACGACTGGTACTTTGCCTTTGCCGGCGACGAGGAGATCGCAGGCCCCACCGCCCCCGCCATTGTGGAGGAGCTGGTGCGCCGGGGCGTAAAGCCCGCCATGGTGCTGGACGAAGGCGGCGCGGTGGTGGAAGGCGTGTTCCCCGGCGTCAAGGAAAAGTGCGCCGTGGTGGGCATTGCCGAAAAGGGCATGATGGACGTGGAGTTTACCGTAAAGAGCCGGGGCGGCCACGCCAGTGCGCCGCCGCCCCACACCCCCGTGGGCGTGTTGGCCAAGGCGGTGTGCGCGGTGGAAAACAAGCCCTTCCCCCGCAGGCTCACCAAGCCCGTGGCAGAAATGTTCCATGTGCTGGGCCGGCGCTCCACCTTTGCGTACCGTGTGATCTTTGCCAATTTGTGGTGCTTTTTGCCGCTGCTGGACGCCATTTGCAAAAAGGCCGGCGGCGAGCTGAACGCCATGATGCGCACCACCTGCGCCTTTACCAAAATGGAGGGCAGCAGCGCCTTTAACGTGCTGCCGCCCAGCGCCGCGGTGGGGGCGAACCTGCGCCTCATCGGGGGGAGCAGCACCCAGGGTACGCTCGAGGAGCTCAGGCGCCGCGTGAACGACCCCGACGTGGAGATCCGCATGGTGCACGGGCAGGAGCCCTCGCCCGATTCCCGCACCGACGGCCCGGCCTGGGAGCGCCTTTGCGCCGCCATTGCCGAGACCTGGCCGGAGGCGCTGGTGTCGCCCTACCTCATGGTGGCCTGCAGCGATTCCCGGCACTACGGCCGGGTGAGCGACGCCGTGTACCGCTTCAGCTGCATGGAGCTTTCCAAGGAAGAGCGCGCGCTCATCCACGGCAACAACGAGCGCATCCCGCTCGAAAAGATCGTAAAGACCGCGCAGTTCTATTACCGGCTGATGAAAAAGTGCTGATCCCGTTATGGCGCCGGAAGGCCCAAGGGAAAAAAGCAGAGCGCCCCGCCAGGGTTTTTCTGGCGGGGCGTTTTTGCGGGGGAAGGGCTGCGGCAGCCGGGCTGCGGCGCAGCGGAGGAAGGCGCTCAGCCCTGCGCGGCGTTGGCGCCGGCAATGCGGCCGTAGACCACGAAGTCGACGATGGCGTTGCCGCCCAGGCGGTTGCCGCCGTGGATGCCGCCGGTCACTTCGCCCGCGGCGAACAGCCCGGGGATGATGCTGCCTTCGGTGCTGAGCACGTGCGTTTCGGTGTCGATCTCGACGCCGCCCATGGTATGGTGCGCGGCGGGCGCGCGGGTAAAGGCGTACCAGGGGCCGGTTTCCAGCTTGTTCACCAGCAGCACGCGGCCAAACTCGTCGGCTTCGCCCGACGCTACGTGGGCGTTGTAATCGTCGATAGCGGCCTGCAGGTTTTCGTAGGGAACGCCGATGGCTTCGGCCAGCTCTTCCAGCGTGTCGGCGCGGGTGTAGTCGGCCAGGTGGTTTTCCAGCATGTAGGTGATGGTTTGGCCGAGGGTGGTGGTTTGGGTGTCGGGGTCGGTGATGATGTCGGCGCTTTGGATCAGCCAGGAGTAACCGCCGGTCTGGGCCATGATGGCCTGCGAGATCTCGTCGCGGCGGCCGTCTTCGCGCACGAAGCGGTTGCCTTCCTGGTTGACGAGGATGTAGCCCGCCGTGCTCTGCGGCACCGAAGCGTCGCCCGAAATGCCGGTCTTGGGGTTGGTGATGTGCAGGAGCTGGATCTGGTCCATGTCGATGAGGCTGGCGCCGATGGCTTCGGCCATGCGGATGCCGTCGCCGGTGACGGAAGCGACGTTGGTGGTGTTGAGCGAGGGCCCAAGGTCCGGCCACTTTTCGCCTTCGCAGTACTCCTGGCGCATCTCAACGTTGCCGGCAAAGCCGCCGGTGGCGAGGATGACGGCGTTGGAGGCGGCGAAGGTCACCTCGGTGCCGTCTTTGGCGGCGGCCTTTACGCCGGTGACGCGGCCGTTTTCCATGATCAGTTCATTGGCGGTGGTCTCGTAAACGATGGTGACGTTATCGTAGGTTTCCAGGTTTTCGATAAAGGCCTTGATGATGCCCCAGGTGTTGGGCAGCACCGAGAAGTGAGTGCGGGGGTAGAGCGAGCCCGAGCCCTGGCCGATGCGGTCCTGGATCTCGTAGCCCATGCCTTCCACCCATTCAAGGCCGTCGAGGGCGTTGCTGGTGAGGGTATAGATCAGCTCAAGCCTGCCGACGCGGTCGCCGCCGATCCAGGTCTGCAGGGCGTGCCATTCGGGGCTGTCAAACAGGGTGGCGGAGCCGGAGGCGAGGTAGGCGTCGTACTCCTCCTGCAGCTTTTGCTGGATCTCGGCGTGCACATCGTTCACGGGCTCTTCGGCCAGGGCGGCTTCGATCTCTTCACGGTAGGCGTCGGTCATTTCGACGGTGGCCTGCAATTCGGGGTCGGCGGCGTTGTAGATGCCGCCCGCCACCACGGAGTTGCCGCCCAGCACGCCGGCTTTTTCTACGATGACCACCGAAGCGCCGGCCTCGGCCGCCGCGTTGGCCGCCGAAAGGCCGGCCCCGCCGCCGCCCACGATGACGACGTCGGCGGTGTATTCGGTGGGAACGGGGTCGAGCGCGGGCGGGGCCTGCAGGGCGCCGGGGTCGCCGCCGGCCTGCTCTACGCAGTCTTCCACAGCGGTGAGGATGGCGCGGCTGGTCATGGTAACGCCCGAAACGGTGTCCACCGCCAGGGTCTGGTGCTCTACGATCGCCGCGGGGATGTCGTTGATGGGCCACAGGCTGATGCCGGCGGTCTCGACGTTGTCCACAACTTCGACGCGAACGATGGCGTCCTCGCTGAACTCGGCTTCTACGGTCAAGGGGCCCCACATGCCCGCGCTGGTGGCCTGGTAGGTGCCGGGCTCAAAAGCCGCGGCCGGCCCTTCGCCTTCGGGCGTTTCATTCGGGGCGGCTTCGGGGGTGGGGGAAGGCGCTTCTTCCTGCGTTTCGGCGGGCGCACAGGCCGCGGCGGAGAGCGCGAGCAGCAGCGCCAGCACAAGCGCCAGCAGTTTTTTGGTCTTCATTGCTTTCCTCCTGTTTGTGTTTTGCAAAAACCCGCTGTGTTTGGCGGGCCTTTTCAACAGGATTATGGCATAAAAATGGCAAAACGGGAAATGCCCGAAACTCATGCCCAAGCGGATGGATAAAATTTTTTTATAACGAAGGGCGCAAAAAAGAAAAGCGCCGGCCAGGGCGGCGGCGCGCGCGGCGCTACTGGCCGCTGTTGAGCCGGATGTACTCAAAGAAGGTGAGGGCGGCGGGGTTTTCGTTGTTTTTGGCGCGCGCGAGCTTGATGTCGAACCCTGTGCGGCAGTCGGAAATGGGGAGGATGCGGGTGACGCTGTTGCCGGCGGCCGAGGCCGCGCAGGTGGTGACGCCCAGGCCCTCCTTGAGGGTGGCAAAGGCGATCATATCGCCCAGTTTTTTGCCGTAGGACGCCACTTTGGGCTCTATGCCGTGCGCGCGGAAGGCCGAAAGCGTGGCCGCGGAAAGGTAGGGGAGCTCCAACGGGTCCCACAGCATGAAGGTTTCGTCTTTGATCTCGGCCATGGTGACGCTTTCCTGGGCGAAGAGGCGGTGGGTGTGGTGGGCCACCACGTACAGGCCGCCGGGAAACACCGTGAGGAGGTCGACCGCGCCCAGGCCCCTGGCGCTGGGCTCTGCAAGCAGCACAAAGTCCAGCTCGCCGGTTTTGAGCATGCGCTTGGCGTCCTTGAAGTGCTCGTAGGTGGTGTGCAGCTCGATGTGGGGAAAGACCTGGCTGGCCTGCTTTAACATGCCGGCAAAGAAGTTGAGCGAGCCGTTGAACAAATACCCGATGTTGATGGTGCCGGCCGTGCTGCCGCTGCCCTCGTGCACCTGGCGGGCGAGCAGCCCGCACTCCTTTAAAATGCGCCGCGCGCCGCTCAGGCAAACTTCGCCGGCGGGGGTGAGGGAAACGCCCTTGTTCTTGCGGATCAAAAGCGGGCAGCCCAATTCGCGCTCCAGCTCGGCAATGGCGCGGCTGAGCGCCGGCTGGGTGACGAAGCAGCGCTTGGCCGCGCGGGTGAGGTTCCCCTCTTCGGCTGCGGCGGCAAAATAGGTGAGGGCCTGCAGTGTCATGTTCGCTCCTAATGGTTTTTAGAGTATGGTACCATGCCGCGGCGGGGGTTGCCAATGGCGTTTTGTGTTGGCGGCGGCACAAAAAAGCGCGGCCTGCGAACAGGGGCATTTTTGCCCCGGGCGGCAGGCCGCAAAACGTGCGAAGGCGCAGGGCCCTTTGGCCCGCGGGGAAAAGGCTACAGCGCAAGCTCGGCGCGCAGGCTGCGCAGAAAATAATCGTGCAGAAAATCGGCGATCTCAAGCGGCTCCTGGGGCGCCAGGCCCAGGCTTTTTGCCAGGTTGTCCAGAAGCAGGGGCTTTTCCACAAAGGTCATGATGCTGCCGTTGATGGAGCGGCTGAGGATGGCGGCGCGCAGGGTGTCTTTTTGCGGGTCGACGGCGAGGATGAGCTGCGCAAGGACCTTTTCGTTGCACTCGGTGATGACGGCCGAGCACAGCCCGCGCGAGGAATCCGGCAGGGTGTTTTCGTTCTGGATGAGGCCGATGTAGATGCGGCTGGAAGGGTGGAAGAAATTGTGGATGCGCTTGGCGAGCAGGCGGTCGATATACGCCCAGGCCTTTTGGGGGTCGACGGGTTCCTGCTGAAGAAAGGCGCAGATCTCGTCTGAAAGGCCGCGGTAGTAGTGCCGCAGCCCTTCGCAGGCCGCCTCTATGGCCGCTTTGACCAGCAGCTCTTTGTTGCCGAAATGGAAGTTGATGGTCGAAAGCGTCGCCTTGGCAAGGTTGGCGATCATGCGCGTGGTCGTGCCCTCGTAGCCGTAACTTGCAACGAGCACCTGCGTCGCCAAGATCAGCTGGTCCCGGGTGGTGGCGCTCTGCGGGAATGTGAGCTCTTTGATTTCCATACTTTCTCCTCCCCGCGGGAAAAACTTCCCGCCGCTGCTGCCGCCCAAAGGAGAACGGGCAGCAGCGCGCGCCCTTTGTGCGGAACCTGCGCTTTGCCGAACCGGCGGCTGTGGGGGCCGGCTTGGCGCGCTAGGCTTCAGTATTACCTTTTATTATAAACAAGTTGGGCCAAATACGCAATGCACAAAGGAACAAAAATGGCCGATAGCTACACGTAATCGGCCATTTTTTGTAATTTCCAGATAATTAATTTTCGAACGAACAGCGGTCAAAAGCGCTCGTTCCACAATTTGGCGCCTTTGCCCCAAACGGCTCACACGCCCTCTACCAGCACCTGGCGGAAGACGGCCGCCGCGCGGTCCATCTGCTCGCGGGTGTGGGTGGCGGTGTAGCTGGTGCGCAGCATACAGCCGCCTTCGGGCACGGCGGGCGGAATGACGGGGTTGACGTAGACCCCCCGCTCAAAGAGCTGGCGGGTGACCACGAAGGTGCGCTCCATGTCGTAGGTGTAAATGGGGATGATGGCGGTGCTGCCCTCTACAAACGGCACGCCGGCTTCGCGCAGCTTTTGGCGCATATAGTCGGCAATGGAGATGAGGGCCTTTTGCCGCTGGGGCTCGCTTTTTAAAATGCGCAGGGCGCACAGGGCGGCCGCGGCGTTGGCCGGCGGGATGGAGGCGCTGAAGATGAAGGGGCGGGACTTGTGGCGCAGGTACTCGGCCACCTGCTTGCTCGCCGCCACGCAGCCGCCCAGGCTGGCGAGGGACTTGGAGAAGGTGGTCATGATGAGGTCTACCTCGTCTTCCAGGCCAAAGTAGTTGGCGGTGCCGCGGCCGCACTCGCCGATCATGCCCACGCCGTGCGCGTCGTCCACCATGACGCGGGCGTTGTACTTGCGGGCGAGGCTGACGATCTCGGGCAGGTTGGCGATGTCGCCGCTCATGGAAAACACGCCGTCGGTGATGATGAGCTTGCCGTAGTCTTCCGGCAGGCTCTTTAGGGCGTCTTCTAGGGCCTTCATGTCGTTGTGCTCGTACTTGAGGGAGCGGCGGGCAAAGCTCAGGCGGCAGCCGTCCACGATGCTGGCGTGGTTCTCGCTGTCGTTGAGCACGAAGTCGTGCCGGCCCACCAGGCCCGAGATGATGCCCAGGTTGGTTTGAAAGCCGGTGGAAAAGGTGACGGCGCTTTCCTTGCGGAAGAACCCGGCGAGCTCGCGCTCGAGCTCTTCGTGCAAGGTGAGCGTGCCGTTTAAAAAGCGCGAGCCCGAGCAGCCCGTGCCGAAGCGGTCGAGCGCTTCGTGCGCGGCCTGGATGGTGCGGGGGTCGCTGGTGAGGCCCATGTAGTTGTTGGAACCGAGCATGATGATGTTTTTGCCGTCCATGACCACCTCGGTGTCCTGCTTGGTGGAAAGGGCGTGAAAATAGGGGTACAATCCGGCGGCGCGGACTTTTTCCACTTCGTCGAAGGCAAAGGCTTTTTCAAAAATATCCAAGGGGGCTCCTCCGTTTTCTGCGCGGCGGCGCGGTTTTGGGGTGGATCTTATGCAAAAAGGCAAACAGATGGGACGCTGCGGTAGGAAGGCCGCCCAAACAGGGCGTTAATTTATTATACCGGTATACCTGAAGGCCGCAAATGGTTTTGGGGCAGTTTTAAGAAAATCGCAAGAGTTGGGGCAGGGCTTTGCAGGGCGCCGCGCAAAAAAGCGCGCAAAAAGCCAAAAAACGCGCAAAGGCCGCGGTCTGTTTGACCGCGGCCTTGCGCGTTTAAGGCCTGCCCGGCGGCAGCACACGCCAGGCAGAAAAGGGTTTTTTGACGGTCAGCCCACCGTGCCGTAATCGGCCAGGCGTTCTTCGTTTTTGACGACGTCGGCTTCCGCCACCCAGGCTTCCACCTGATCGTTCCAGGCTTCGTTCTGCTTTTCGGCCAGAGCGAGGGGCTCGAGCTCGTCGCGGACTTCTTCGTAGGGCACGGCGCCGGGGGTGACGAGCGACACCAGCTTGAGGATGTGGTAGCCGTAGGTGGATTCATACGCTTCGGTGGTGACGTCGCCGACGTTTTCGAGCGTCATGGCGCCGGTCACAAAGCCTTCCACGTAGCCGGTGGATTCGGGGCCCACGAGGTAGCCGGTCTCGTAGTAGGCGCCGCCTTCGTTGGAGCCCTCGTCCTCGTTGAACTCGGCCTGCAGGTCTTCAAAGGACTCGCCGGCGGCCAGGCGCTCAAGCACCTCGTCGGCCTTTTCCTTTGCCGAGGCGCTGTATTCTTCAAACAGCGCGTCGTATTCGGCCTGCAGGGCCTCGATCTCGTCGGTGTCGGGCTCTTCGGCCTCGTTGAGGGAGTCGATCTCGTCCTGCAGCTCTTCCATCTGGCTTTCGAGCTCTTCGTTCTCTTCAAAGCCGATGAGGATCTGAGTGACGTAGCGGTAGCCCTCGGGCACGTAGAGGGCGGGGGTGTCGTAGTAGCCCTCGGCGTAGTACTCGTAGTAGTAAGGGGTCTCGGTGATCTCTTCGGTCTGGGCCTCGAGCTGTTCGTCGTAATAGGCCTGCACTTCGTCTTCCTCAACGGTCACGGTGCTGACGACGGAATCCCGCAGGGCCTGGTAGGCGCTGTTGTCCAAAAAGCTCTGAATGTAGTCGTCGTGCGTGGTCTGGTAGGACTCGCCGATCTCGGCCGCTTCCTCTTCAAACATTTCGTCCATGCGCGCGCGCAGCGCTTCTTCTGTGGCGTCTTCGCCCAGTTCTTCTACGGCCAGGTCGTAGTAATAGTAGTCGAGGTACTCTTCGTAAGTGGCCTCAAAGTCCTCTTCGGCTTCGGCGAGCAGCTCGTCGGTCTCTTCGCGGTAGCCGAGCTCCACGGCCTTCTGCAGAATGACCTCCTCCTGAATGAGGGTGTCGAGCAGGTCGGACTTGAAGGATTCGAGGTACTCGGCGTCGGAGGTGATGTCGTAGCCGTAGGCCGAGAACATCGAAACGTAGTAGTCGTAGAGGTAGTCGAAGTCCTCGTCGGCAATGGCCGTGCCGTTGACGGTGGCAAAGGGCTCTTCTTCTTCCTGCAGGCTGCACGCAGCAAAAGAGAGGCACAGCAGAGCCGCCAGGGCGGCGCAGAGCAGGCGTTTTACGGTGTTGTTCATAAGAGACTCTCCTTGGTTTGTGGGGTTATGGGCGGCGGGGGTTTGGCAGTTAGTCCAGCCGGTCTTCATAGCGAACGATCTCGCGGCCCTCCAGGGCCTTCTGCACGGTCTCGTTGTAGACCGTTTCGGTGTCGCCCAGTTCGGCCACGCTGTGCAAAAACTCCTGGATGTCGGGGTCGTTGAAGTCGCGCGGACCCTGTTCGATGATCTGCGTGAGCTCCAGGATGTAGTAGCCGTAGTCGCCTTCGATGGGCTCGGTGGTGGTTTGGCCGACCTCGGTCATGCCCAGCACGGCCTCCTTGATGGCGTCGGGCCAGTCGGTGGTCTCTTCGCACATGAAGTAGCCGTAGGTGCCGTAGGGGTCGGTGAGCATTTCGGAATCGTCGGTGTACTCTTCCATCAGCTCTTCAAAATCGCCGCCGGCGTTCAGCAGGGCCTGCACCTCGTCGGCACGGGCGCGCACTTCGTCGAGCGCCTCGCGGCGGATGGACTCGAACTCGTCCATCATGCCCTCGAGCTCTTCCTGCTGGCGCTGCACGGCGCTGTCGTTTTCGCCCTTTTGTTCCACGAGGGTGGCGAGTTCTTCCTGCGCGTCCATCATTTCAAGCTGCAGGTCGCCGAGCTCGGTCAGCGCCTCTTCCGAAATGCGAATGAAGATGGAGCGGAAGCGGTGGTAGTCGCGGGGGTGGTACATCACGGTGTACACGTCGTAGGCGTTGGCCTGCTCGTAGGCGGCAAGGTCGTCGTCGTAGGACTCCTTGTTGCTTTTTACGAGCTCGTCGTACACTTCGCGGATCTCTTCGTCGGTAGAGGCGATGCCGGCGTAAATATCGTCGCTCATCTTCTGGCGCATGGCCGAGGTGTACATGCTCTCCACCACAATCTCTTCGGTGACGTTGTTGTCGGCCAAATAGTCAAGGTAGGCCTGTTCGCCCTTTTCCAGGTCGCCGTCGTACTCCTCGGCAAAGGTCTCGATGTTTTTCTGCCGGGTAGCGGCGTACTCGGCGTCGATCTCGGCCTTTTCCTCATCGGTCAGGCCGTAGCCCAGCTCTTCGGCGTAAAGGTTCATGGCCGTGTCGTTGATGAGGGTCTCGAGGATGGACTTATAGATCATAAGCTTTTCCTCGCTGTTGTTTTCAGGGTCCAGCCCGCCCACCGAGGTGTAGTTGGAAAGGTTGCGCTCGTAGTAGTAGTCCACTTCCCAGCGGTAGATCTCGGTGCCGTCCACCGTGGCGACGACGGCGTTGGGGCCGTTGATCACCTCGCAGGCGGAAAACAGAAAGACTGCCGTGAGAAGGAGCGCGATGAGGGCTGTAAAGACCCGGGCTTTGCGTTTGCGATTCATGGAAAGACGAACTCCCTTCGTTTGGGTGATGACGCTTCACTGAGCGTAGAACGCACGTATCTTACTTATTATATACAAGCAAGACCCCCTGCGCAAATGAATATTTTGTGTCGGGATTGTGACAGGCGGCGGCTCGCGCAACACGGAGCTGTCGCAAAATAGGCGACAGCCTATTTTGCGAGTTTTTCACCGTTCGCCGCCCGCCGTGCCGGCTCGCTTTGATCGGGAACGGCAATTTAGTTGCTGTTCCCGCAGCTTTTCCGCAGGGAAAGCCTGTTTTGCAAAATTTTCCCCGGGGCCCCCGCACAATCGAGCGCAGCGAGATTGTGTGGGGTGGGTTTCGGGGCCCCCGCACAATCGAGCGCAGCGAGATTGTGTGGGGTGGGTTTCGGGGAATTTTTATTCTCCCAACAACTGCTTTATAAACGATTCACAGGCGCGAAGTGTTTCCAACACATCCTCGGAACCGCTCGAAAGCCTGACCTTGGGCGGGTCGGCCGAAAGCAGCGCGGCGCGCCCCTTATAGCCCGAGAGCACGGCGATGAGCACATCGCCCGTAACGCGGGTCTCGGGGTGGAACTGCAGCACCCCAGCGCCGGGGCGCACCGAAAGCTGGGCAAGCCCGGCGGCTTTGGCCGCGCCCTTGACAGCGGCGATCTCCAGCAGGTTCAACACCGGCTGGGGCGGGTCGCCAAAGCGGTCGATCAGTTCGTCGGTCACATCCGGCAGGCCGGCGCGGCCCTCTATTGAGGCGATGCGCTTGTAAAGCTCCAGCCGCTGCGCCTCGTCTGCAATGTAGCTGTGGGGCAAATAGGCGCTTACGGGCACGTCCATTTGGGTGTCGATCTCGACGGGCGGCTTTTCGCCCCGCGCTTCGTGCAGCGCTTCGTCCATGAGCTTGCAGTAGTAGTCGTAGCCCACGGCGGCCATGTGGCCGTGCTGCTGCGCGCCGATGAGGTTGCCCGCCCCGCGGATCTCAAGGTCGCGCATGGCGATCTTGAACCCCGAGCCGAACTGCGTGAACTCGCGGATGGCGCGCAGGCGCTTTTCGGCCACCTCCGAAAGGCTGCGCTCCGGCCGGAAGGTGAAGAAGGCGTAGGCCAGGCGGTTGGAGCGCCCCACCCGGCCGCGCAGCTGGTAGAGCTGCGAAAGGCCCATTTTGTCGGCGTCGTAAACGATGAGGGTGTTGGCGTTTTGAATGTCCAGCCCCGATTCTATGATGGTGGAGCACAGCAGCACGTCGTACTGCCCCTCCAAAAAGGCCACCATGGTCTTTTCCAGCTGGCCTTCGCGCATCTGCCCGTGCGCCATGGCGATGGAGACTTCGGGTACCAGCTCGCGCAGGCGGGAAGCGAAGGATTCCATATCCTGCACACGGTTGTACAAAAAGAACACCTGGCCGCCGCGGCCGGTCTCCTTTAAAATGGCGTCGCGCACCAAAGAGTCGCTGTACTCCATGACGTAGGTCTGCACCGGGAAGCGCTCCTCGGGCGGGGTCTCGATGACCGACATGTCCCTCACGCCCGAAAGCGCCATGTTGGTGTCGGTTACGACCGTTGCCTCCTGCATGAGGGCTGCCTTGGCCTTCTCGACCGCGTCGGGCGAAAAGACCAGATTGTCGGCATAGTCAAAATCCGCCGATGTATGGATGACCCGCTTCACAATTTCGGCCTGTCCTTCCGGGAAAGTCCGGTCACCCAGTTCTTCGGTAATGATCGCAAAGCTGCGCTTTTCAATATCCGCTGGTTTCAAAATGGG
>CALWSW010000011.1 GCA_944384305.1 uncultured Christensenellaceae bacterium | reverse complement strand
AGTATCCGCCGCCGCCCAGCTTCAACCCGCAGGCGCCGCTCAGCGCGCCCATCACCCACCCGCGGGAGAACTGGGGCAGTATGAGCGAACCCTGCGCCATGGTCTGCAGGCTCTGCTTCCAGGCCAGGCGCAGCACAAAGGCGGCCGGCATGACCAGCACGGAAAACAGGCGCTGGGGCATAAAGGCCAGCGCGCTGCCCATTTTGACGAGCAGGCCCTGGTACAGCGGCCGCCGGTCAAAGGTGGCATTGGCCGTGCGGCAGACCGAAAAGGCCATAACAGCGCCCAAAGCCAGGGGGGCCGAGAGGCTGGGGCCGCCAAACAGGTGGCACAGCGTGCCCAGCGAGGCGTAAAACAGCGGGAAGAACCCGCCTTCGGCCACGGCGCGGGAGCACTCCTCGGCCGAGGTGCGCACCAGCCCCACGGCGTTCATGTTGGCGGTGTCTTTTTTGGTAAAGCGGGAGAGCGCAGCCCGGGCGCCTTCTTTGTCGTCCTTTTTCAGGCGGCGAATGACCGAAGAGGCCCCCCACAGTTCCCGCCGGAAGGAGAAGGCGAAGCACAATAGCAAGATGCGCGCGACCGAGGCCCACAACGCCCCAAAGAGCGCATCGATGAGGGTGATGAGCCCCAGGGTGAGGAGCATCAAAACCAGGGCGGGCAGCAGCGCGGCCATCACAGCGCGGGAAAGTTCCTTGGTGGGGGGCCCCAGCTGCGCTGCGTGGCGGGTGCGCTCATGCAGCCTGATGGACAGGCGGTCGATCCAGTCGGTGGGATCAAAGCACAGGAGCTTGCCAAAGGCGATTTCCAGCAAAAGCGCCAGAAGGATCTCCAGCCAGGGCTCAAAGCCAAAGGCCAGCACGGATTCGAAAAAGGACATGGTCGCCGCCTCCCAAGCAGGTCTTAAGGTTGCTCTATGATAACAAAAACACCCCGCCCTTGGGGAGGGGTGTTGTCTCAAAACCGCGCATTAAGGCTTGAATCCCCGGCTTTTGGGGTTGGCTTTGCAGGCGGCAGGCCGCAAGTGGAAAAGGAGCATAACAAAGGAGGCGGAAAGGAGCGAATTAAGACCATCTAAAGATAACATAAAGATGGTATAAAGATTTCAGAAAAACAGCAAAAAAGTAGCCCCAAACCCCCGGAATTGGCCGTTCTTCGCTTGCGAAAGGCTGGGGGCAGTGTTATAATGCTGTGAGGTTTTGCGCGGGCAGCACGATCGCTGTGCCGCCGTGCCGACCGTTCATCTATTTTTTATTAAGAGGATCACCTAAAATGGCGCTCAAACTGCGGCCGGGAAGCCGCTGGTCTCTCAGTTCTACTCAGATCCTGGCAATCGGATTTTTTGCCGTCATCATGACCGGCGCGATCCTTTTGACACTGCCCATTTCGGCCACTTCCGGCGAGAGCATCGGGTTTGTGGACGCGCTGTTTACCGCCGCTTCCTGCACCTGCGTGACCGGGCTTTCCACCATCAATGTGGGGGTGGAGCTGACCACCTTCGGGCACGTGGTGATGCTGCTTCTCATTCAGATCGGCGGTATGGGCTTTATGACCTGTGCGGCGCTCATCTTTATGGCGGTGGGCCGCAAGATCGGCCTGAAGGACCGCATGACCATCGCCGAGGGCCTGAATGAAGAGGGCCTGGGCGGCATGGTCAAGCTGGTGCGCAAGGTCGCCGTTATCTGCCTGGTGTGCGAGGGCGTGGGCGCGCTGCTGCTCTCCTTCCGCCTGGTGCCGGAATTCGGCTTTGCCAAGGGCGTGTGGTTTGGCGTGTTCCATTCGGTCTCGGCTTTCTGCAACGCCGGGTTCGACATTTTCGGCTATAACAACTCCATCGAAAACTTCAACACCGAGCCTTTCTTCATCCTGGTGATCGCGCTGTTGATCATCATTGGCGGCCTGGGCTTTGCGGTGGTGAACGACGTGCTCAAAAAGCGCCGCTGGTCGCGCCTTTCGCTGCACAGCAAACTGGTGCTGACCGTAACGGCGGGGCTGCTGCTCTTTGGCACGCTCTTCTTCCTGTTCGCCGAGTGGAACAACCCCAAGACCATCGGCGACATGGGCGTGGGCGATAAGGTGGCCAACTCCTTCTTCCAGGCGGCCACGCTGCGCACAGCGGGCTATGCCACGCTGACCCAGCAGTACTTAACGAATGGCTCCATCATCCTCTGCATTCTGCTCATGTTCATCGGCGCCAGCCCGGCTTCCTGCGGCGGCGGCGTAAAAACCACCACCTTCGGCACGGTGCTTTTGAACCTGTGGGCGGTCATTCGCGGCAGGGAAGATATTTCGCTCTACGGCAGGCGCATCTCCAAAGAAACGGTGCGGCGGTGCATGGCCATCATCCTCATCTGCCTGCTGTTTTTGGTAGCCTTCATCTTCCTGCTCTGCCTCACAGAAAACGGCAAGGGCTTTACCCCCACCGAGATCGTGTACGAGTGTACCTCGGCTCTGGCCACGGTGGGCAACACCATGGGCATTACCACATCGCTTTCGCAGGCGGGCAGGGTCATTCTTTCCTTCGCCATGTTCTGCGGCCGCGTGGGCCCGCTCTCGCTGGCGCTGGCGTTGGGCGGCAAGGGCGTGAGGGGCAGCGCAAAATTTCCCGAAGAAAAGATCATGGTCGGCTGAGCAGGGCTGCGCGGCGGACTTTTCCCCACAGGGGCAATCACACCAAACAGGAGTAGGTTATGAAGAAGCAATTTGCCATTCTGGGCTGCGGCCGCTTTGGTTCGGCCATGGCCCGCGAACTTTGCGAGCTCGGGAACGAAGTCCTGGTCGTGGACAAGGACGAGGACAGGATCAACGACATTGCAGACGAAGTGACCCACGCGCTCATTCTGGACATCACCGACGACGAAGCCGTCTCTGAACTGGGCCTGGGAAACTTTGACGTCGTGGCAGTGACCATGTCCAACGACCTCCGCTCGGCGGTTATGGCCGTGGTGCTCGCCAAGGAAGCGGGCTGCAAGCGGGTCATTGCCAAGGCGAGCGACGCTTTGGGCGCGAAGATCTTGATGAAGGTCGGCGCCGACCAGGTGGTCTTCCCCGAGCGCGACATGGCCAAGCGCATGGCGCACCGGCTGGCCGCCAAGAACATTCTGGACTTTGTGGAACTTTCGGACACCTACGAGTTCACCGATATGGTCGTGCCCGAGCGCTGGGTGGGCAAGGATCTGCGCAAGCTCGACCTGCGCGCCCGCTATGGCGTCAACGTGGTGGCCGTGGCTGCAGAAAACGGCGAGCTGGATATTTCCCCACGGCCGGATCTTCCGCTGGAGCGGGGCGACAGGCTCATTCTTATCGCACCCAAGGGCGTGGTGCACCGCATCGACAACACCTTGGGTTGATCGAAGCAGCGGTCGTTGCAGGGAAGGCGGTTTTGCCTTCCCTTTTGCTGTTTTGGGATGGGGAAGGAGAAGAACAACGAGTTTGCTGGCTGCGGGCTTTTGAGCCTTTTTTCGGGGGGAAAGGCGTTGCAAAAAGCGGGAGGCAAAAGCCGGTAAAGCCCATAAAAAACAGAGAACGGGGCGTGCCCGTTCTCTGCAGGAGGTAGGAAGCGCGGCGTTTGCCGCACAGGGGGTCAGTTGTTGGCGGCATACTCAGCAGCGCAGCTGCCGGCGCGCTTACCGAACACAACACAGCCGGTATTGCTCACGCCACCAAGAGTGGTGTGGCCGATGACAGCGGCGTTGCCGGCGATCTCGCCCGCCTGGTACAGGCCGGGGATGGGGTTGCCCTCAGCATCCAGCACTTCGCAGCGGTCGTTCATGATGGGGCCGCCGGAGGTGATCATGACATAGGGGATGGTTTTGAGGATGTAATAAGCGCCGTCGGGGTCAAATTCCATCATCAGGCGGTCGCGGCCGAAGTCGGCATCCACGCCGTCAGCGACGAAACCATTGTAGCGTTCAATGGTGGCGGCAAGGCCCTCAGCGTCCACGCCGGCTTTTTCAGCGGCCTCGGCAAGGGTCGCGCCGTAGAAGACCGATTCTTCCGCTTCAACGGCCGCGTCGAACTTGGTCCAGTCGGTATCGCCCTGGATGATGGACTTACCCTCTTCCTTCAGGGTGTCGACCATGTTCTGGTCAAAGACGATCCAAACGGTGTTGTCGCCTTCCTTCCACCAGGAAACGATGGCGTCATAATCGGAACCGTCGGCATTGCCGAGCTCGTCGGTAAAGCGGTTGCCTTCGGCATTGACGAAGATCATGTAGGGGAAATCCTTGATGCGGATATACTGGCTGCGCACGAAGCCGGTTTCCGAAGTGTACAGGCCGCCGGCATAGGTGGAGCAGTAGTCCATGTTCTTCAGCACAGCGCCGGCATCACGGGCCATGATGTGGCCGTCGCCGGTGTTGGCTTCCGGAGCGGTGGTCAGAACATTGGTGAAGTTGTACTCCTTGAGGAGCTCTTCACTGTGGCCGTAGCCGCCGGTGCAAAGGATGACCGCGCCGGCCTCGACCGTGACGGCGTTGCCTTCGCTGTCGGTGGCGTTAACGCCCGTAATGGAACCGTCAGCCTGCTGAATGAGGCTGTCGACCTTGGTGTTGTAGCAAATCGTGACGCTGCCATTTTCTACCTGGGCGTCCAGAAGTTCGCCGACCTTTTCCAGGTAGCTGGCACTGCTGCCGGTGGAGTACACGCGCGCCACCTGCATGGGCTGGTACAATGTGGGCTGGCCGACCGAACGGTCACCCATGTCGCAGCCAAGGCTGTCCAGCCAGTCAACGGCTTCGCCGGAGTGCTGGCAGTAGTACATGGCGACATCAGGGAGGTAGTTGTCCTCGCCGCCGATATCGGCGTTACGGGAAACGATCTCTTCGTAGAACAGCTCGGGGGAGTCGACAATGCCGGCTTCCTCCTGCATCTTCGTGCAAGCGCCGGAAAGCGTGCCGCCGGCAAGGCGCAGGGAACCGCCGCGGGAACCGGTTTTTTCGAGCACCAGCACATCGGCGCCGTTGTTGGCGGCCTCCAGTGCGGCGTTCATGCCGGCAAAGCCCAGGCCAACCACCACAACGTCGGCCGATTCGGGCACGGCCACGGCCTCTTCTTCGCCTTCGTAGCTGCCGTCGGCCTTGGAAAGGGCGATCTTCACGCCTTCGATGATGGCGTTGCTGGTCATGGTGCAGCCGGCAACAGTATCGACGTCGGCCGACTGTGCTTCGACGATGGCGTCGGGCAGGTCTTCAATGGCCGGGTCGGAAATGCCGGCGGTCTCGTTGTGACTGGTCACTTCCACAGCGGTGATCGCGCCGCCTTCAATGGTGACCGAAACCGCCACTTCGCCGTTCATGCCGTTGGCGGCGCCGTCGTAGGTGCCGTCTGCCCAGGCACCGGCGGGCGCAGCCGCTTCGGGCGTGGCCTCGGGGGTGGCGGCGGGGGTCTCTTCCGGCTCCGCTTCAGAAGCGGGCGCGCAGCCCGCGGCAAGGCTCAGAACCATCATCACTGCCAACACAAGGCAGAGCAGTCTGTTTTTCTTCATTCTTTCCTCCGTTGTTTCGTTGAGCAGGCCCCTAAGGGGGCAATAAGATTGCGAAGCGCTTCACAAAACACATCTTACACCAACCTGGTGCCCGAGCGCCGTCAGATTTCATGACACTTCTTTCACGTTTCTTTCAAATTTCTTGTTTTTGAGGGTTTTTTATGGCACAGCTCGTGCATTTTTCGCTGGTTCTGCTAGAATAAAAACCGGAGGGATTCAGCATGGAAAAAGGATTGTTCCGCTTTTTACAGCGCGTCACCAGCGACGACGCCGGAGACTTTTTGAGCCGTATTTCCTTTGCGCCCAGCTCTTACGGCCTGTTCCGGCAGGAGGACGGCAAAGCCTCCATGGTCGATGACTTCAGCACGCCGGACTTTGATTTGGTATACATGGCGGCGGGAACGAGCCGCATTACGAGCGAAGAGGGGGTGTACACCGTGCAGCGGGGCGGGTTCTTTTTGATCGAGCCCTTCAAACTGTACAGCGCACAGTGCCTGCCGGGCGCAAACGTCTCTTACTACTACGCGCACTTCGACATTGAGCCGGGGTTTTTGCGCGGCGCTTACCTGCGCGCTGTTACAGGCGGGGGAATACCGCTCTTTGAACCGGGCGAACTGCCGGACTTTTTTGAAAGCTTTTCGGCCATGGACGGCGAGCGTGGCAAGCTGGGGTTTACGGCCGTGCTGCAGTCCTACCTGAAGATCGTGAGCGCGTATATGATGCGCGCCCGGCAATCCCTGCTCGAACGCCAGAGGAGCGTGGGCAAACCGGCGTCCGACAGCGACCTTTCGCTGCTGGCCCAGGCGCTGGAATACGTGGACGAACACGCCGCCGAACCCATCAATCTGGAAAAGCTCAGCGCGGCGATGGGGGTGAGCTACAGTTCGCTGTACAAGCTGTTTATGCGCATCCTTCACGAACCGCCTTCCAAGTACATCATGCGCCGCAAGCTCGCCGCCGCCGACCGCCTGCTGCGCCAAAGCGGCTGCACCGTGACCGAAGCCGCCGGGCGGCTGGGCTTTTCTTCGGCGAGCCATTTGAGCAGCCAATTTAAAAAATACCTGGGGCACTCGCCTTCTGAAACGCCGCGCCGGTAAAAAAGAAAAACGCCGGGGCAAAAGTTCTCCGGTGTTTTTTGGTTCTGCGGGTTTTAGGTTTGGCTGGTTTGGTCCGGCCGGTTTTTGCCGGCGCTCCACAGCCAGTAAAGCCCAAACCCCAGCAGACAGAAGACGGCCAGCAGCAGTGCGCCCGCCCAAAGCCCGGCTTTGACCGCTGCGCCGGCGCCTAGGTCTACCAGCGCCATGCCCGCGCGAGAGACCATGTAAAAGGCCGCCAGCATGGTGGTGCGTTCCTGCACGGTGATAACGCGGTTCTGTATGGTCATTTTGGCGGGCGAGAACATGCCGGAAGCGGCGCGAAGCACCCCGGCAGCGGCGACGGTGAGCACGGCCGAACGGGTCACCACCAGCACGGCGCAGCAGGCTGTTGCCGTCAAAAAGAGCATGCCGGTCGAGCGCCGCTCGCCAAAGCGCCGCACAAACAGGGGCGAAAGCGCCGCGCACATGCTCAGCCCCCGCGCCAAAGAGTAAAGGTAGCCGTACCATTCTGAGGGGATGCCGGCACGCGCGTAAAACGATTGGTTGTACACCATGGCGACGAGGTTGGCGCTTTCTTCCAAAAGCGCGGCCGCCACTAAAAAGAGCGCGAACCGCCGCTCGCGCGAGAGCACGCGGGCAACGCCTTTGAGAGAGCTTTTGAGGGTGCGGCGGTCTGCCCCCAGCTGGGGCCGAACGTCTTTGAGGCAAAAGGTCAGCGCAAAGGCCGCAAGAAAGTAGACCGTGGCACAGGCCGAGGCGAGCGGCACGTCGTTCTTTAAAACCAGCGGCAGCGCGGCGGCAGAGACGAACACGCCCGCTGCGTTGGCGGCCGTGTAATAAGAAAAGACCTTGCGGCCCTTTTCGCTGCCCACCGAAAGATATAAAAAGGCCGAGTTGCAGCTGGAAAGGCCGGAAATAGCCGCAGCGCGCAGCAGCCGTTCCATCAAAAACAAAAAATAGCCTTCTGCAAACAAAAAACAGAATTTGGAAAGCGCGTAAAGCCCGTTGCAGAACAGCAGCGTGCGCTTGTAGCCAAAGCGGTCGGCAAAAATGCCCCAGGGTAGCACCAGCAAAAGCATCAGCACGGTGTGTGCCGCTTCCATGCCGGTAATGACCGAAAGGGTCAGGCCAAAGCTCTGCCGGTGAACGGTGATGAGCGCAGTGTAAAAGGCGTGCCCCTGCAAAAAGGCGATGACGAGCATCAGCACGACGTTTCGTTTGCCTTCCCTGGGGGAAAGGACTGCAGGCTGTGTCAATGGTATCCTCCGTGGTTGGTCGTATCCTTTGTGCCCTGCAGGCGCGCAAAACGACGGCAAAGCCATCCTGCCGGCAGGGCACGGCCTGTAATAGGTTCGTTCTGTTCGGCCCAATTCCTCTTTTTTGCAGGGGCAACGAGGGTGTTTTGGCCGCTAAGGCCATGTAAATACGCCCGGCGGGGGAAGTCTCTGCCGGGCGTTTTGCCGCTTGCTGCGCGGGGCGGGTTCGGCCGGTTTCGGCTCAATCTACCGGCTTGGTCAGTTCCTGGTGCGCTTCCTGCAATTTTTGAATGATGGGGATGTCCTGCGGGCAGTGCGACTCGCAGGCCCCACAGGCCACGCACCGGTCGGCGCCCTCTCCGGCCTTGAGCATGCCGGCGTACTGACCGGCCAGCTTGGGCCGGCCGCCAAAGGCCGCCAGGTTGTTCCACTTGGCAAAAATGTCGGGAATGAGCACGCCGCGCGGGCAGGGCTGGCAGTAGCGGCAGCCCGTGCAGCCCACCATCATGGCGCTTTCAATGGCTTCGCGCAGCTTTGCAATAAAGGCCTGGTCTTCTTCGGTCATGACGCCGGCTCGGGCGTTTTCAAAAATGGCCAGGTTTTCGTCTAACTGTTCCACGGTGCTCATGCCGCTCAAAATGGTGGTGATCTCGGGCATGTCGTACAGGTAGCGGAAGGCCCATTCAATGATCGAGCGGCCGCTGGGGTGCTCGTCCACTAGCTTTTTGGCCGCCGGCGGCAAATTGAAAAGCCGCCCGCCCCGCAAGGGCTCCATAATGACCACGGCCAGGCCTTTGCCGTGCGCGTACTTCAGCCCCTCTACTGTGGCCTGGTTATAGGTGTCCAGCAAGTTGAGCTGGATCTGGCACATATCCCAGTCGTAGGCGCCGATCATTTCCTTGAGCAGGCCGTACCCGTCGTGGAAGGAGAAGCCGGCCGCCTTGATGCGCCCTTCCTTCCTCCAGCGGTCTAAATGTTCCAGCGCGTGGAACTTTTTGGTCAGCTCCCAGTAGGATTTGTTCATGGAGTGCAGCAGGTACACATCTACATAATCGGTTTGCAGACGCTTTAGGCTTTCTTCGAACATGCGGTCTACGTCCGCTTCGGTCTCGCACAGCCACAAAGGCAGCTTGGTGACCAGCTTGACCCGTTCGCGGTAGCCGTCCTTTAAAGCTTCGCCCAAAAAGGCTTCGTTGTCGCCGTCTTGGTACAGGGCGGCGGTATCCACGTAGTTGATGCCCTTGTCGATGGCCCGCCGCACCAGCGCCGTGGCCTCCTCGCGGCGGATCTTCACGCTGCCGTCTGGCTGCTTATCCTGCGGGACGCGCAGGCAGCCCATGCCCAAAAGGGTGGTGGAATAGGGCAATCTGCCGTATTTTCGCTGTTCCATTCTCTGATCTCTCCTTACAGGTCAAATATGCGGCTTTCTGCTGCAGAAAGCAAATGAAATTATTTTCGGGTAATGCAGGTAAAACGAGGAAAACGAAAGAGAGTGTGTGATTTCTGACGGTACCGTGTCAGTATAACACATAATCTGCCGGGTGAAAAGAGTCCGGCGTTTCCAGTAGGCACGATTGGTGAGAATTTTGTTCTGCCTGTAGCAAAAAACCGCAGCAGTCAAAGGGGAGGGATGAAAGGGGAGGAACAACGGGAAAACGAGCGGACACATGTGCTGTTCTTTGCGCGCAGCGGGGAGGAGGGCGGCTGTTTTTTCCAGCGCTGGGCAAAAATTGGAACATGCGGTATAATCCAAGGCAGAGCAACAACAAAAGAAAGCCCGCGGCAGCACCATTTTGCCGGGCGGGCGAGGAGGAAAACATGAGCAAACGCCTGCTTTGGCTGGACTGCTGCTGCCGGCAAGAGGATTCCCGTACCAACTATCTCGCAGAGCGTTACGCCGCACGCTACCAGGGCTGGGAGGTGGAACGCCTGCGCCTTTACGAGATGGACCTGCGCCCCATGGGCCGGGCAGAGATCGTGCTGCGCGACGAAGTGCTCGCTCGCGGCGAATGGGGCCACCCCGTGCTGCGCTGGGCGCGGGCGGTCAAGGAGGCCGACGAGATCCTCGTGGCCGCGCCGTACTGGGACCTTTCCTTCCCGTCGGCGCTCAAGGTGTTTTTGGAGTGGGCCTCGGCTTGCGGCGTGACTTTTACAAGCACTGCGCAGGGCATGAAGGGGCTGTGCAAAGCCGGACGCGCAGTCTACATTTCCACCGCCGGCGGCCCGGCCGGCGAAAATTTGGGCTGGCGGTATGTGCGCGCACTGTTTGAGATGTTCGGCATCCCCAAGACCGATTGCATCCTGGCCGAGGGCTTGGATATTTGGGGGGCAGACGTCGAGGGCATTTTACAGGCGGCAGAAGAGAAGTTTTAAGGCCCAAGGCCTTGCGCCGCCCAAACAGAACAGGCAGGGGGAACGGCGTAAAACCGTTGGCCGCCCTGCCTTTTTTGTTTGAGTTTGAAGGCTTCGCTTCAAAGAAATCCCCAATGTTAACCTGCGTTGCTTGCGGCAACGGGCGCTTTTGCCTACCCTAAAGGCAACGACCCAAAGAAAGGAGGCGAACCCTTGTGCTTGGTGAAAACATCAAGGCCATCAGAAAAACAAAGGGCCTTTCACAGCAGGAGCTTGCCGTGAAACTGAACGTCGTGCGGCAGACCGTTTCCAAGTGGGAGCAGGGGCTGTCGGTCCCCGATGCCGGACTGTTGATCGCCCTGTCGGATGCGCTGGAAACACCGGTGAGCGCGCTGCTGGGGGAGACCGCCGCGGCGCCGCAGCCAGAGGATTTCAAGGCGGTCGCAGCAAAGCTGGAAGTGATCAACTTGCAGCTTGCGCAGAGCAGAGCCAGAAAGAGAAGGATCCTGCACGGGCTGTGCCTTGCGCTTTGCGCGCTCGTCGCAGCGATGTTTGTGATCTTGCTGGCGCTTGGAAGCCCTTATTTAAACTGGGATTACAGCGGCGTGGAGACTGCCGTTCTCGGCACGGCGGCCCATTCTTTGGAATGGCTGTTTGCTCGAGTGGGGCCGGTCATTTTCATAGGCGCGGCCGTTGGGGCATTTTTGACGCGAAAGAGGGAATAAGGCCCTCCTGCCGTCAAGGCAAAAAGAGGAACTGCCGCGCGAGGGGCTTTTGCCTATCGCGCGGCAGTTCCTTCTTTTGGCAAAGAAAGTAGGATCAGCCCGCCTTTTTTGGCGTAGCCGGTGTGCCACAGGCGCTCAAAATCCAACCATTCTCCCTCGCCGTAGGTCACGGCCCACACGGCGGGGCCGCCGGGGGCGTCGTCGTCGAACCCGGCCAATACAAACCAGTGCCAGCCGTACTCTTCATCCAGATAGGGGTCGCGGTGTTTTAAGAGCAAAAAGGGCACGGGAATATCGTTGATGATTTGCCGCCTTAGCGCCTGGTAAGCGGTTTGGGCAGGCTCTTCGCCCTCCAGTTCCGCAAAGCCCAGCATGGGCCGGCCGGAATCCCTGAGGTAGTGCGAAAACCCCCGCACAAAGCGCGAAAGCGTGTCCACCCCGCGGAACCCGGGGTGCAAATAGGGTTTGACCTTTTTGGCAAAGGCGGTGTAGCTTTCGCGGTCTGCGCCTTCGGGGGCAAAGGGGCAGAGCGCCGTCAGTTTGTGCAGGGCGGAAAGCAGCAGGCAGCAGTCGCAGGCCGTGACGGCCGCGCACCCGCCAATGTGCAGAATGTGGTCTTCGAACCAATCCTGAGAAAAGCCGACCGCTTCGCCGAACTCGTAGTAGGGAAGCTGTTTTTTCATGGAGCTCCTTCTGAATTTTCAAAAAGTCTCGCGCTGATTATATCATATTCCGGGGGAAATGGGAGAGGGGCGGCCAGGCGCAAAAATGGGGCGGGCAAGTTTGCCAAACCGGCGCCAAACGGGGGCGGTGCGCCTTTCGGCGCAGGGGAAAAACGTAAAGCGAGGCGAAGGACCCTGCAAAATAGGGGTTTTCAAGTAAAAGCACTTTTGTTTTGCAGCAAAGTTTGATATAATGCCCAATAAGTGCAGCGTAAGCGCACCCAATTTATTTTGCTAGCTGAAAGGAGCTGTTCTTTTTTGGATGACCCCCTGATATGGCAACTGCTGCTTCAGGTCGTGCTGATCGCCATCAACGCGCTGTTCGCCATGACTGAGATCGCCGTGATCTCCCTCAACGAAAGCAAGGTCGAGCGCCTTGCCGAGGAGGGCGACAAGGGCGCGAAAAAACTGCTTTACCTCACGAGGGATTCTTCCAGGTTCCTCTCCACCATCCAGGTAGTCATTACCCTGGCTGGTTTCTTGGGGAGCGCCTTCGCGGCCGACAACTTTGCCGACCGCTTCGTTTCCCTGCTGCAGGGCTGGGGCGTTACCATGAACCCCGAGACCCTCAACAGCATCGCCGTTGTAGTCACCACCCTCATTCTTTCTTACTTCACGCTCATCTTCGGCGAGCTCGTGCCCAAGCGCGTGGCGCAGAAGAACCCCGAGCGGGTGGCGAGAAGGGTGGCGGGCTTTATCCGTGCCTGCTCGATCGTCTTTAAGCCCATCGTGTGGTTTTTGACGAAGTCGGTCAACGCCGTGCTGCGGCTCTTGCGCATCGACCCCAACGATACCGAGGAGGATGTTTCGGAAGACGACATTCGCCTCATGGTCGACATCGGCAAGGAAAAGGGCACCATCGGCGCCGAAGAACGCGAGATGATCGACAACATCTTCGAGTTCAACGACAGCACCGCCGAGGACCTCATGATCCACCGTACCGACGCCGTGGTCTTGTGGGTAGACGAAGAGCCGTCGCTTTTGGAAACGCAGATCACCGAGAGTGGGCACTCCCGCTTCCCGGTCTACGACGAGGATATGGACGACATCGTCGGCGTGCTGTACCTGCGGGACTATTTTACCAACCTGCGGCAAAAGGAGCCCAAGCCCCTGCGCGAGATCCTGCGCGCCCCCTATTTTGTGCCCGAAAGCGTCAAGGCCGACGCGCTGTTCCGCGATATGCAGAAGCGGCACACCCACATGGCCATCGTGGTGGACGAGTACGGCGGGTTTTACGGCATCCTCACGCTCGAGGATCTGCTCGAGGAGATCGTCGGCAACATCTACGACGAATACGACCCCGTGGAGCGCGACGTTGAGAACCTGGGCGACGGCGTGTGGCGGATGCGCGGCAGCCTGGACCTTGAGACCGTGGGCAAGACCCTGGGCGTGGAAGACCTGCCCGAAGAGGAGTTCGATACCCTGGGCGGCATGATCTTTGGCGCGCTGGGCGTGGTGCCGGACGACGGTTCCCACCCCGAGGTAGACGCCTACGGCCTGCACATTCGCGTGGACGAGATCGAGGACCGGCGCATTGAATGGGCGGTGGTCTCCAAGCTGGAAACGCCGGAGGTAAAGAACGAAAAAGACGCCAAACATCAGGAAGGGCCTGCGCCCCGCCGCGAAGGCGGAGAACAGAAGGAACAGGAAAAAGGCGAGTGACATTTTTCTGCGCCGCAAAAAAACGGACCAGTGCTGGTTCGTTTTTTGTGTGCGAAAAAAGCCGGCAGAGAGGGCTGCTTGGTCGAATGACCGGACGCATCAAGCGATATTTGAAACCCAAAGCGGCGGTATGTGTCCGTTATTGGTGTTTTTCCAATTGCCCGGGCGGTAAACTTTACCCATAGAAAAGGCGGGAGGAAGCGCCCGCCGGGCATCAGAGGGGGAAGGAATGCCGATGAAAGCGTTGATCTTATCCTGCGGCACGGGCGGCGGGCACAACGAGGCCGGAAAAGCGGTGTGCGAAGCGCTGCGCCTGCGCGGCCATGAAGCGGTCTTTTTTAAAGATTACCTGCGCCTGGCGGGCAAACGGACCGACCAGGTGGTGTGCAATTTATACGTCAAGAGCGTGTCCAGCTTTCCGCCGGCCTTTCAGGCGGCTTACGCGCTCGGCCGGGGGGTCAGCAGTCTCAACCGCAGCCTGCGCATCAAGTCCCCTGTGTACTACATGAACGGATTGGTGGGCAGGCCCCTGGAGGAGTTTTTGCAAAAAGGCGGGTTCGACGTGGTGGTCATGCCCCATCTTTTTCCTGCCGAGACCTTTACCAAGCTCAAAAACAAAGGCCTGCCGCTGCCGCTCACAGTAGCTATTGGCACGGACTACACCTGTATTCCCTTCTGGGAAGAGACCGACTGCGACTACTACGTGCTGCCCCACGCCGACTGCGCCGCCGACTTTGAGCGGCGCGGCCTGCCCAAGGAAAAGCTCGTGCCCCTGGGCATTCCGGTGCCTTTGGCGTATTCTCAAAGGGAAGGCAAGCAGGCGGTGCGTGCGCGGCTGGGGCTGCAGGAACAGGGCAAATACCTGCTGGTGATGGGCGGCAGCATGGGAGCGGGAAAACTGCCCGAACTGGTGCGCGCCATCCAGGGGGAATGCCAAAGGCAGAGCACAGAAGCTACGATCTTTGTGGTGTGCGGCAGCAACCGCCGGCTGTTTTCGGCGCTGCTTGAGGCCTTCCGGGGCGATCCGGCGGTACGGGTCAAGAGTTATTTGGAAAACATAGCCGACTACATGAAGGCCTGCGATTTGCTCTTTACCAAGCCGGGCGGGCTGACCACGACCGAAAGCGCGGTCACCCGTATCCCCACCGTGCTGCTTGAGCCGATCTCGGGCTGCGAGCGGGCCAATGCGGAATTTTTTGTATCGCACGGCATGGCGCTTGCGCCCCGTGGTACACAGGCGCAGGCCCAGGAGGGCGTTGCGCTGCTGCGCTCGCCCGAGCGGCGGCGGGCCATGCTGCGCGCGCAGGAAGGGTGCCTTTCGCCGCGCGCAGCCATAGACCTGGTGGATTTTTTGGAAAGGATCGTGAAAAAACGTGCTGAACGGATGGCCTGAGTGGGCGCTTTCGCTGATTTTTACGGCGGTGGGTTATGTTGCGGGCAGCTTCCTTTCTGCCATTGCGCTGCCTCAGTGGTTCCTTCACAAAGACGTGACGCAAAACACCAAAGACGGCAACCCCGGCACGGCCAACGCCTTTTTGCAGGGCGGGCCGGTGTGCGGCACGGCCGTGCTGCTGTGCGACCTGTTAAAAGGCGCGCTGCCAGTGTGGCTGTGCGCCAAGGTGCTGAATCCCCTGTCACTGTGGTTCGTGCCGGTGCTCGTTGCACCGGTGTTTGGCCACGCGCATTCCTGCCTGTTTCGGGGACGGGGCGGCAAGTGCATCGCCGTTTCCTTCGGCGTGCTGCTGGGGCTGTTGCCGTTGTGGCAGCCGTTTGCTTTGCTCGCTGTTTTTTACATTTTGTTTTCTACTCTTATAAAAGTGCCGGACCATGCCCGCCGCACCATCCTGAGCTTTGCCTGCTGGACGGTCTCGGTCGTATTGTTTGTGCGCGCGGGCAGCATCGCTTGTTCCTGCGCTGGCATTACGGCCATTGTCGTGCGCCGGCATCTCGCCGCGCAGCGGCAGAAGCAACGGGAAGACACAGCCTGCGCGGGATGAGTACATGGACGCAAAAGAAGCTGTCGCGAAACAGGCGATCGCCTGTTTCGCGACAGCTTCTTTTGCGTTTTGCCGTTAGGTTCCAATGGCGGGGAAAAACCAAGGGAAGAAACTCATTTTCCCGGGTAATTTACATTTTTGCCAGTTTTTGCCAGACTGTACGAGACCACCAGCCCCCCTTGGCCGGCGTACAAAGTGGAAATGCCGCCCGTGCACAGGATCTTGGGTGGGGGCAGCTGGGGCAGCTTTTCCTGCAGCAGCGCCGAAAGCGCCTCGGCGCGCTCCGGGCAGCTGCAGTGGGAAAGGAAGAGTTCGGCCGGGCGGCCCTTTAGGTCGGCTGCGACCTGTTCGGCGAGCTTTGCAAGGGCGCGCGCAAAGCCGCGGGCCTGCCCGGTTTGGCAAATGGTGCCTTCGGGCGTGGCAGCTAAAAGCGGCAGAATGTGCAGTTTTTCGGCGATGAGCGATTTGATTCCGGTCAGCCGGCCGGACTTTTGCAAAAACGAGAGGTCTTCCAGCACAAAGCGGGTCTTTTCCCCGGCAATAAAGGCAGCGACTTTGTGCTGCACAGCGGCAAAGTCAAGGCCGGCCTGCTCGCAGGAAAAGATCTGCTGCGCTGTTAGCCCCTCGCCGGCAGAGGCCGAACGGCTGTCGAACAGGGCGATCTGGGCGTTGGGGCAGGCATCCAAATACAGCTGAAGAGCCACGCGGGCGCTGTTGTAGGAACCGGTGAGGGCGGAAGTGCCGGTAACCACGTAGATCCGCTGCCCCGCGTGCTTTTCGTATTCCGCCAAATAGTCGCCGGGCGAGGGGCAGGAGGACTGCAGGCGCTTTTTGCAGGCGGCGATTTTTTGGAGCAGCAGTTCGCGGTCGAGCTGGCCGTCGTCTACAAAGACCTCGTCGTCGACCTGGATGCGCAAGGGGATGGACGCCAGGCGGCCGCTGGCCTTCAGTTCTTCGGAGCAGTCGCCGCAACTATCCATCAAAATAATATAAGACATTACAAAACACCTATAATCTAGTTTTTAAAACTAGATTATAGTATAGCTTAAAACTCTTCTTGCCGCAAGGAAAAGTTGCCCGTCCCTAAAAGGAAATGGCCGGCGCAGCGGCAAAAAACGCGCCGGCTGTGCGCCGCCGCAGCCGCGGGCCCCAAGAATTTTCTGTAGGGCGGAACAACATGGCGCTATTTTTTTTCGAACCGGAATTCAACTGGGATGAATGTGAAGCAGGGCTCTGCCGGCTCGCTCCCGTCGGGGTGAGGCAACCCCAACATGTCGTAATACTCGATGGAAAAGGGGATCTGGTCATAAGGGAAGCCGCTTTGCAGGTTTTTGACGGCGCCAAAGGGATCGCCGGCCGGCGCTACGCCGAGCTTTTGGCGGATCGTGTTAAGAACGAGCTGAACTTCGGGCCGGGCCGTTTGTGCCCGCTCTTCCGGGCGCCGCAGAAACGTCTCGAAGGTCTCTTTGTCCCAGCAGATGATCTGCTGCAGGGGGTTGGTGTGGCCCGCGGCGAGGATCAGCTCTAAAAAGTGCAAAAATCGCAGGCAATGAGGTAAACATAGCAGTCACAGCAGGTCTTGGGATTCACGCAGAATACCGTGTCCCCAAGCCTTCGGCCACACAATAGTGGATGCCGCCGTCCCAGCCGAGGACCTTTGCGCCCACGGGGGTACAGAAGTACGAGGGCCCCTCTGCAAGTTCCAGGCCGATCCATCGGCCATCCAGGTTCAAATCGCGGTACTGTTCATAAAGCTCATCCATCGTGGGCAATGCTCCTTCCACCGGGCTGTTTGTTTTGTGCCGGATGTTTGCCCTGCAATGCAGAAAACAGAATTTTAGAAAGACTGCCCGAGCGGTGTGTTGCTCGGGCAGTTTGCAGGCAGTGCCATTGGGCCAAGCGTCAAATGGTTTTCGCCTGGCTTGCACAGGCACTGAATGGACCAGTGGGAAGGCTCAGGATTCGGCCAAAAACAGCACGCCCAGCGTGCCGGGGCCGCAGTGGGACGAAATGACGCAGCTCGCCGTAGTCGTGAAGACTTCGTCGAAGGTGACGAGCTCCTCTACCGTGCGGCGCACCAGCTCAATGCTCTTCGGGTCCACGGCGCAGTGGGTGATGAATACCCGGCGGGTGTCGATGTTTTGGTAGGCCGAAAGGGTGTCGCGCGTGTATTTGACCAGCACCTTTTCCATGCTGCCGCGGTATTTTTTGCCCGGCACCATGCCGCCCGAAAGCTCGTCTTTTACGAGGATCTCGGGGTGGATGTGCAACAGGTTCGCGCCGAAGGAAGCGAGCGCCGAGCACCGGCCCCCCGCGCGCAAAAACTCGGTGGTATCCACCACAAAGCTTGCCCGGGAAATGGGGGTAAGGGCGGCAACTTCGCGCGCAATGTCCTCTGCGGCCATGCCGGCGGCGATGCGGTCGGCCGCTTCGAGTACCAAAAGGCCCGAGCCGGTCGAAAGATTCTTGCTGTCGATCACGTGGACCCCGGGCACCTGGCTGGCTGCAAGGCAGGCATTTTGGTAAGAAGAGGAAAGCCCGCTGCCAATGGAAAAGTGCAGTACTTCGCTGCCGTCGGCAACAAGAGAATCGAAGTATTCCTTGTAGTCAAGAATATTGACCGCGCCGGTCTTGGGCAGGATGTGGTCCTTGTAGTAGCGGTCAAACACGTGCTCCTGCGTGATGTCCACGCCGTCCAGATAAGACTGGTCGTCGTAATTGACGATCAGCGGGCGGATGCTGACGCCGTAGCGCGCAATGAGTTCCGGGCCGAGGTCGCAGGTGCTGTCGGCGCTCAGTTTGATGTGTTTCAAGTAAGCCTCCATAAATAACCTGATTCAAAAAGATTGCGGCAGGCGCCCCGCGGGCGCTGCGGCCGGTACTGCGGCCGTTTCTGGGAATGGGAATATTATAGCGTAAATGGCCCAAAAGGGAAATGACCAAGCGGCGGGAAGTGGGCAAATTCTTGCGAAAACGGCGGCACGGGGGTATACTGGCACCGAAAAGAACAACGCCCTGCCGCAAAGCGCGCTGGGCAAAGGAGGTGTGCGGCCATAGACCGCTGCAAAGAATTGATGGAGCGCCTGAAAGGGCGCGGGATGAACGCCGCGCTCATTACCAGCCGGGTCAACCGGATGTATTATTCGGGCTTTACAGGCAGCGCCGGCGCGCTGTTTTTAAGCGAGGACCGGCGGGTGCTTTTGACCGATTTCCGCTACACCATTCAGGCCAAAGAACAGACCAAAGGCGAGTTCGAGATCGTGGAGATACCGAGGGGCGGCGTGCTTGAACCGCTGCGCAGCCTGCTGCAAAAAAGCGGATGGACGGCGCCCAAGGTAGGCTTTGAAGAAGAGACGACGACGGTGGCGCAGTTTGAACGGCTGCAGGAGCTGCCCTGCGCTTTTGCCGGCATTTCGGCCGAGATCCTGGTCTGCCGCGAGATCAAGTCCCCCGAAGAGGCCGAAAAGCTGCAGCGGGCCCAGCGCACGGCCGAAGAGGCTTTTGGGCTGCTGTTGCCCAAGCTGCACGAGGGCATCACAGAGCGCGCCGCGGCCAACGAGCTCATCCACCTCATGCGCAGCTGCGGCGCGCAGGACGTTTCCTTTGCGCCCATCGTGGCCAGCGGCCCCAACGGCGCCATGTGCCACGCCGAGCCGGGGGAGCGCGCCTTTCAAAAAGGCGACCTGGTGGTGATGGACTTTGGCTGCATTGTGGACGGCTACTGTTCCGACATGACCCGCACCATCGGCGTGGGGACGGTGACGGGGCAAAAGCGGGAGATCTACAACATTGTGCTGCAGGCCCACGAAGCGGCGCTGGCAGCCGCAAGGCCGGGGCTGACGGGGCGGGAGCTCGATGCCGTGGCCCGCAGGATCATTGCAGAAAATGGGTATGGCGATTGCTTTGGCCACAGCCTGGGGCACGGCTTTGGGCTGGAGATCCACGAAGCCCCCACAGCCGGCCCGCGCAGCGAGCAGCTGCTGAAGGCGGGCATGACGGTCACCATTGAGCCGGGCATTTATGTAGAGGGGCTGTGCGGTGTGCGCATTGAGGACTGCTGCCTGCTCACCGAGACCGGTGTGCGGGATTTTGTGACCACCCCCAAGGAGCTGATTTTAATTTAACCGCCCCTGGGCGCAAGGGCCAAAAACAAAAAACGCCGCCGCGCGGAAGAGCTTTTTTACAGCGCGGCGGCGGATTTTTTGTTTGGTTGGCAAGGGCGGTTCGTCATTCCTGGCACTGGCAGCCACAGCTGTTGAATTCCTGGTTGCAGCCGCTGTGGTGGCCCAAGAGCTTTTGCAGATAACCAGTGAGGCGCACCATGGTCTCGTCGCTGATGACGTGCTCCATGCGGCAGGCGTCCTCCTCGGCGATCTCTGTGCGCACACCCAGGATCTCGGTCAAAAAGGTCTTAAGCATGCAGTGGCGGTGAAAGACCTCTTTGGCGCGTTCTTTGCCGGAGGGAGTGAGCAAAATGGAGCCGTAGAGCTCCTGGTCGACCATGCCGGCCTCCCGCAGCACGCTCACAGCCTTGTTGACGCTCGCTTTTGACACCCCAAGCATGGTGGAAACGTCTACCGAGCGCACGGGCGCGCCGTCTTTGGAAAGGCGGTAGATCGCCTCTAAATAGTTTTCGCTGGAAGTGGAGATGCTGACTCTGGAATTCATGTTCTGCAACCTTTCGGGTCGAAAGCAGGGATCTTTTCAGCTATGGTTCCCGTGCCCTGGCGGCTTTTAATGGCATTGTACCACAAAAGTAAACCCTGTGCAACATTTTAAGTAAGGCGTGTAAAACTTTTTTGCGCCTGCCGCAAAAATACCAATTCTTTACCAAAAAGCCTTCGTGCTATACTACGAAAGTATCAAAACCCGCCCAAACGGCAGGGGCGGGGCGTTTCTTTCTTTTCCGGCATCATTCAGATCCTGCCGTTTGTCATTTTTTCAAAGCAGGAGGGGACCCAATGGGTTTTATCAGCAATATCGTCAACGCGGTCAACGGGTTCGTGTGGGGACCGGTCATGCTGGTGCTGCTCGTCGGCACGGGCATTTACCTCACCTGCCGCACCCATTTTCTGCAGGTGCGCAAGTTCGGGTTCATGTGGAAAAACACCCTGGGCTCGCTGTTCGGCAAGCGCCGCAAGGCCGCCAAGAAGGACCACGGGGCCAACGTTTCGCCCTTTCAGGCTGTGACTACAGCGCTCGCCTCTACGGTGGGCGTGGGCAACGTGGCGGGCGTGGCCGGCGCCATTGTAGCCGGCGGCCCGGGCGCCATCGTGTGGATGTGGATCTCGGCCTTTTTTGGCATGGTCACCAAGTATTCCGAGATCGTGCTGGCCGTAAAGTTCCGCAAGGTGGATGAAAAGGGCGTGCACTACGGCGGCCCCATGTACTACATCACCAACGGCCTGGGCAAAAACTGGAAGTGGCTGGCCGTGCTGTTCGCGCTGTTTGGCGGCCTTGCGAGCTTCGGCATCGGCAACGCCACGCAGGCGGCCGAAATTTCGGTGGCGGTCAACAACCTTACAGGCAGCGGATTCGACTCTTCGGTCATCACGGGCATCGTGCTGGCAGTGGTGGTGGCCTTTGTGGTCATCGGCGGCATCAAGTCCATCGGCAAGGTCACCTCGTACTTCGTGCCGGTCATGGCGGTGTTCTACATCGTTGGCGGGTTGGTCATTATCTTCATGAACATCACTGCTATCCCCGCCGCCTTTGCCGCCATTTTTGAGAGCGCCTTCAGCTTCGAAGCGGTCGGCGGCGGTATTCTGGGCTACGGCATCATGCGCGCCATGCAGAACGGCTTTGCCCGCGGCGTGTTTTCCAACGAAGCCGGCCTTGGCTCGGCGCCTATTGCGCACGCGGCCTCTTCCGAGACCGAGCCCGTCAAACAGGGCCTGTGGGGCATTTTTGAGGTGTTCATCGACACCATCGTCATCTGCACCATCTCCGGCTTGGTGGTGGTCATTTCGGGGGTGTACCAGAACACCACGCTCACCGGCGGCGCGCTGACGGCGGCGGCCTTCGACGGTGTGCTGCCCGGCGTTGGCGGCACCTTTGTGCGCGTCGCGCTCATCATGTTCGCGCTTTCCACCATTCTGGGCTGGAGCTACTACGGCGAGCGCTGCTGGGGCTACCTTTCCAACAACAACAAGGCGGTCAACATCATCTACAAGGTCGTGTTCATCGCGCTGGTGTTCGTGGGGGCCATTTCCTCCTCTTCGAATGTGCTGGAAGACACCACGGCCCTCAACTTTGTGTGGGATGTTGCCGATACCTTAAACGGCATGATGGCCATTCCCAACCTCATTGCCCTCTTGGGCCTTTCGGGCGTGGTGGCAAAGACCACGCGGGAGTACTTCAAAGACAAAAAAGACCAGAACGCTCCCTTCCCCGAAGAGGCGTAAGGGCAAACGCACACAAAAAATTCCCGGCATTTTCGCCGGGAATTTTTTGTGCGAAGCGTCATTTTACGGGCAGCCAGGCCTGGTCGTAGCGCAGCATGCCGCCGCCCGCGTCAAACGTGGCGATCATGCGGGTCACAACATCGCCCGAAAGCCGGCGGCCGTTTTGGCGAAGCCACCGAAGCGCCGGTTCAAAGCGGGCGCGCCGGTCGAGCACGTGGTCGGGACCGGCGACGATGGTGTACAGGCACTCGGCCGGGGGCAGAAGGGTGCACAGCGGCGGCAGTTCTTCTTCCCAGCGGTCGAGCGCGGCCGCATTCAGAATGAACCCCAAATTGACCTGCAGCGGGTCGGCGCCGTTTTCCAGACTGGGTTGACTGACCAGCAAAGAGGCGGCGGCCACGGGCAGATGGTCCTGGCAGTAGTGGTACGCGGCGGCGGCTTCCGGGGTATAGGAATTTTCAACGGTGTTCCGCAGAGGGATGCGGTACATGGCCGGCCGCTGGCAAAGAAGAAAGGGAATGTCCTCTTTGGCGATCGAATCGGTCAGCGCGGCCACAGATCTGATCTCCTGCAGCACGAGATTTTGCCATACCGCCTGCAGCTCCAGCTCTTCCTGCCGCTGCCGCAGGGCGGCGCAAAGGGTCTGCGGTGTGCTGTGGCAGACCATGCTGATGCTTTCCTCTACCGAAAAGCCCATTTCGCGGAACATACGGCAGCGGTTCAGCCGCGCTGTTTCCTCCAGTGTGTAAACGCGGTACTGGCTGCCGGGCAGGCGCTTGGGAGAAATGAGCCCCCGGTCTTCGTAAAAGAACAGCCCCTTGTTGCTGAGCCCGTAAAGCGCTTGAATATCAGACGTTTTGTAAAAAGCCTTCTGCGCATCTTTGCGCCCATTGCCGTTGTTCAAATCGATCCACCTCCACGTTTCCCCAGCCCGGCCTATCTCACGTATACCAAAACCCGCCGGGTTTCGCAAGAGGATGGAAAGGTGCGACAGGATTTTTTCAAAAAACGCTGTGAAAATGTTGACAGGGAACTTGCTTCAGGCTTTATAGTCAAATCAACACCCCAGCCGTTTACAATCGAATCGGAAAAAGCCTGTCTGCCGGCAGGTTGGTTTCCTATACGCAAAAAACGTTGGGGCGAAGATGCCCAACGGGCAAAACAAAAAGGAGGAACGAAAAAATGAAGAAGTGCATTGCATGGTTAGTTGCGCTGTGCTTGTGCCTGGCTTTTGCCGCAGGCTGCGCGCCGGCGGCAGAGCAGACGGTGGAACCGACGCCCGAAGCGGCGCAGCCTACCCCGGAAGCGGAAGATGAGGGGCTGTACACCCCCGGCAGCTATGAAGGGGAAGCCCGCGGGTTTGGCGGAACGATCAAACTCACCGTTACGGTGGACGAAAACAACATTCTTGAGGTCGTGGTGAACGAGCAAGCCGAAACCGCCGGCATCGGTTCGCGCGCCATCGAAGAGCTGCCCGCCACCTTTGTGCAAGCCAATTCCGCCGGGGTAGATGGCGTTTCCGGCGCGACCTTTACCTCGAATGCCATGTGCGAAGCCGTGCAGGCCGCGCTCGACCAGGCCATGGGTGGCAGCGCGGAAGAAAGCGCGATGGCCGACGGCGTTTACACCGGTTCCGGCCCGGCTTACGGCGGCGACGTGACCCTTTCGGTCACGGTCGAAGGCGGCGCGATCAGCGCCATTGCGGTAGAAAGTTCGAGCGACACGCCCATGATCGGCGGCGAGGCTTACAAGCAGCTCATCGAACAGGTCGTGAGCGAGCAGTCGCTGGGGATCGACGGAATCGCCGGCGCGACGGTGTCGAGCAACGGCTTCCTCACAGCGATGAGCGAAGCTCTTGAGCAGTCCGGCGCCAACGTTGCCCAGCTCAAGAACAAGACGGTGGAAAAGCGCGCGGCGCAGACCGATTCCTACGAGAGCCAGGTTCTGGTCATTGGCGGCGGCATGGCGGGTTTGACGGCGGCCATTGAAGCGGCAGACCAGGGCGCAGACGTCATTTTGCTTGAAAAACTGGGCGTGCTGGGCGGCTCCACCACCCGTTCGGAAGGGTATGTGATGGGCGCCGGCACCCAGTTCCAACGCGACAACGGCGTGGAAGGCGACACGGTGGAAGCCTTTTATGAGGACATTTACAGCGTGTATCAGATCGAGCCTTTGCTCGATGCCGGCCTGCTGAAAAAGACGATCTACGATTCGACCGACCTGATCGAGTTTTTGCAGGAAAACGGCGTGGTGTTTGAAAAGCTGGTGGCGGTGAGCGCCTTTGAACCGCGCGCCACCCCGCGCAACCACTGTACCGAAGGCAAAGGCGGCGGGCTGACCAGCGCGCTGTACGCGAGCGCTGTGGAAAAGGGCGTAAAGGTGTATATGAACACCGCCGCTACAGAGATTCTCAAGGAAAACGGAACGGTGGTGGGCGCAAAGGCCACGAATCAGTACGGCGACGACCTGACCTTCCGTGCGGACGCCACCATCCTCTGCGCCGGCAGCTACGGCGGCAACGAGGAAATGATGAAGGAATTGAACCCCAACATTTTGGCCGAAATGGTAAAGGGATGCGGCGACGGCGACGGTTTTACCCTGGCGGAAAACGCCGGCGCGCAGATGATGCTGCTGGATTACCCCCAGCTGCAGTACTACTTCTACTGGAACGGTGTGCCGGATCTTCCCGTGTATCCCGCTTCCGCCATCCGCCCGGTGCACAACGTGCTGCTGACCGACGGTGTGGGCCAGCGTGTGGCCAACGAGGCGGACTTCAATTTTGAGTTCATCGAAAAGGTGTACTACAGCGGCCAGCAGGAGGGATACTGCATCGTCGGCCAGGCCTTCTACGAGCAGTACCCCGAGGTCTGCGAAGCCGGCCTGGGCAAGACCTTCCCGGTGCGCGGCGACGAGATCGCCTACACGGCGGACACGGTGGAAGAGCTGGCTGAATGGGCCGGTTTGGACCCCGAAGTGCTCTGCGCGACGGTGGAGCGCTACAACGAGCTGTGCGCGCTGGGTGAAGACCTTGACTTTGGCAAAGACGCCGAGGATATGGAACCCATTGAAGCGCCATATTACATCATGAAGCTGCCGGCCATCGTCACGGACGGCTACGGCGGCGCGGTCATCAACGAAAACGCCCAGGTCATCGGTACGGATGGCGAGCCCATCCCCGGCTTCTACGCGGCGGGCTGCTGTGCGGTGCCGCAGATGTCCTGCGTGAACTACTACGGCTGCGGCACGTCGCTGTTGACCTGCGGCGTGTACGGCAGGGCGGCGGCGCAGCACGCCTGCTCGCTCCTTGGGTAATAAGCCGCGCGACAGGGCAGGGCAGGCAAGAAAGAAAAACGGCAAAACAGCGGGGGCTGGCCATTTGGCCAGCCCCCGCTGTACATTGGAAGCTTACAGCCCCGCTTCCTGCAGGGCGGCGGAAAGCACCTGCCCAATGGGTTCGTGCAGAACGAGGTCGGCCGAGTCGTCGGCCGGGGTGGCGGATTTGTTGATGACCACCAGTTCCCTGCCCCTAAAGTAGTTGATGAGCCCCGCTGCGGGGTAGACCGAAAGCGAGGTGCCCCCCACGATGAGCAGTTGGGCCGCGGCGATGCGGCTGACCGAGCCGCGCAGGACCACTTCGTCCAGCCCTTCGCCGTAGAGCACGACGTCCGGCTTGATGAGGCCGCCGCAGGCGTCGCAGAGCGGCACGCCCTCTGTTTTGAGCATGTAAGAGAGCGAAAAATGTTTGCCGCACTGGGTGCAGGTGTTGCGGTGCACCGAGCCGTGCAGCTCCAGTACCTTTTGGCTGCCGGCCTTTTGGTGCAGGCCGTCGATGTTTTGGGTCACCACGCCGCTGAGGCGGCCGGCCTGTTCCAACCGGGCGAGCGAGCGGTGCGCGCCGTTGGGCTGGGCGTCGGGGAAAAGCATGTATTTGCGGTAGTAGTCGTAAAAGGTCTCGGTCTCGTTCCAGAAGAAACCGGCCGAAAGGATGGTTTCGGGGGGAACGCCGTATTCTTTGACGGTTTTGTAAACGCCGGACTCGCTGCGAAAGTCCGGAATGCCGCTTTCGGTAGACACGCCCGCACCGCCCAAAAACACGATGGGCGAACGGGCCTTGAGCAGTTCTGCAAGCCGGGTCAGTTCGGTCATGCTGCGCCTCCTTTTCCTGCGCAAAAATAGAAAGTGGGGAACTGAACTTATTACACCAGAAAGCAAAGAAAATGTCAACTTTAACGAACATTTCTTCAAAAATCATGAAAAAATCATAGATTATGGCAAAAAACAAGCAAAAAACCAGAAGGTTATAAAATTATCATTGAAAAATGCGGCACAATTGTTGACGGGCGGACAATCAAAAGGGTATAGTAGTATCGGTTTATGCTCTTAAATTACATATAAGTAGCGTAATTTGGGGCGAAGACCTGCCGGGCCTGTTCCCGGTGCCGTGGTTTCACGGAATTGTCTTATTTTTCTCATTCTTAATGAAGGCAGGTGTAGTTTTTTGAAAGCCCTAACGTTCAAGGGTGGCGTGCATCCTCTGCACAAGCTGCACGAGGGCAAGCCTCTCGCACAGAATGCGGCGCTGAAGGAATACGCCGCCGCGACCGTCGTGCTGCCCATGTCCCAGCACATCGGCGCTCCCTGTACGCCCTGCGTAGAGGTCGGCGACGAAGTGCTGATGGGCCAGGTGGTGGGCACGCCGGGCGGCTTTGTGTCCGCGCCCATCCACGCAAGCGTTTCCGGCAAGGTCGTGGCGGTAGAGCCCAGGCCGCATCTTTCCGGGAAGGACGTCATGGCGGTGGTCATTGAAAACGACTTCCGCGACGCGCTCGACCCCTCGGTCAAGCCCAAGGGCACGGTGGATTCCCTCTCGGCAGAAGAGATCCGTCAGATCATTCTGGATGCCGGCATCGTGGGCATGGGCGGCGCTGCGTTCCCCACGCACGTCAAATACGCCCTCAAGCCCGACCAGAAGGCCGACTACCTCATCCTCAACGGCGCAGAGTGCGAGCCTTACCTCACGAGCGACCACCGCACCATGATCGAGACCCCCGAGCGGGTGGTCGAGGGCGCGCGCCTGCTCTTAAAGGCCAGCGGCGCGCCGGTGTGCAAGATCGGCATTGAAAACAACAAACCCGACGCCATCAAGGCCATTCGCGAAGCCGCCAAGCCCTACAAGGACATCGAAGTGGTCGAGCTGATGACCAAGTACCCCCAGGGCGGTGAAAAACAGCTCATCAAAGCCGTGACCGGGCGCGAAGTGCCGCGCGGCGGCCTGCCCATTGCGGCGGGCTGCATCGTCTCGAACGTTTCGACCGCCGCCGCCACCGCAGACGCCGTTTTGAAGGGCCTGCCCCTGGTGAAGCGCGCCGTTACCGTAACGGGCGCGGTCAACACCCCCTGCAACCTCGTGCTGCGCTTCGGCACCAGCTACGAAGACGCCATCAACCAGGCCGGCGGCTTTAAGGGCGACCCCAAGAAGGTCATCAGCGGCGGCCCCATGATGGGCTTTGCCGTCAACCGGCTGGACATTCCCGTCACCAAGGGCACCAGCGGCCTTACGGTGTTCTCTGCCGCCGAAGACGTGGAGACCAAAGAGAGCAACTGCATCCGCTGCGGGCGCTGTGTGTCGGTCTGCCCCATCGGCCTGCAGCCCTTTAAGCTCGACGCCGCTTCCCGCAAGAAGGACGTTGAGGTTTTGAAGCAGTGCGACGTCATGAGCTGCATCAACTGCGGCTGCTGCACCTACGTCTGCCCGGCCAAGCGCAACCTCGCGCAGAACATCGCCCTGGGCAAGGGCGTGTACACCCAGGCGACCAAGAAAAAGTGAGGAGGGAGAAAAACAATGAATCAATCGCTCAGAGTTTCCGCTTCGCCTCACGTCAGAGACGCCCGCAGCACCACCAAAGTGATGCTTGACGTCATCATCGCGCTCGTTCCCGCGGGCGTGGTGGGCGTGGTGGCCTTTGGCATGCAGGCGCTCGTGCTCATCCTTGCGGCGGTCGCGGCCTGCCTGCTCACCGAGCTCATCTGCCAGAAGGCGGTCAAGCGCACCGTCACCATCAGCGATCTTTCGGCCGTCGTCACCGGTATCCTCATCGCTTACAACATGCCACACACGGCTGAGTGGTGGCAGGTGGTCATCGTCAGTGCCTTTTCCATCGCTGTGTGCAAGCAGCTGTTCGGCGGCATTGGCTGCAACTTCGTCAACCCCGCGCTCATCGCCCGCGTCGTGGCCCAGATCTCCTGGCCCATGTCGGTGAGCACATTCTACCTCGACGGCGTTTCGGGTGCTACGCCCCTTACCGTTATGAAGGGGGGCGCCATGCCCGAGCAGAGCATTCTCGACATGTTCCTCGGCACCAACATGCCGGGCTGCATCGGCGAGATCAGCGCGCTGGCGCTGCTGGTGGGCGGCGTGTACCTGGTGGTGCGCGGCGTCATCAAGATCAATACCCCCGTGGCCTACGTTGCCACCGTGGCGGTCTTTGTGGCCATTTACGGCGCCTGCACCGGCAGGGACGTGCTCAACTATACCCTGGCGCAGGTGCTTGGCGGCGGCCTGATGCTCGGCGCTATCTTCATGGCGACCGACTACGTCACCGCGCCCATGACCGGCAAGGGCCAGATCATCTTCGGTGTTGGCTGCGGCCTGCTTACCAGCGTGATCCGGCTTTTTGGCGGTTACCCCGAAGGCGTCTCCTACTCCATCCTCATCATGAACATCGTGACCCCGCTCATCGACAAGTGGACGGCGCCGCGCATTTACGGAACTGTGAAAGAGGTGAAGCAGAATGGCTGAATACAGGACTCTCGGCCTCAGGCTCATGATCATCTGCCTCGTCGCGGCTCTGGCGCTGGCGGGCGTCAACGCCCTGACCGAACCGGTCATTAAGGCGCGTGAAGAGGCCGCGCTCGAAGGCGTGGGCACCCTTGCCGCCGGCGACTACACCGGCACGGCCCGCGGCTTTGGCGGCGACGTGGTGGTGGAATTCACCGTGGGCGACGACGGCACCATTACCGCCATCTCCGCTTCCGGCGACGGCGAGACCGCCGGCGTCGGCACGCTGGCTTTTGAAGAAAGCTATTTGAACAACTTTATCGGCGCTTCCTTCCCCGTTACGGTCGATACCCTTGCGGGCGCGACCTACACCTCGAGCGCCATCATCGACGCGCTGAACGCCGCGGCTTCGGGCGGTTCGGGCTCGGGCGGCGGTTCGGGCGCAGCCACCGAAGGCGGTACCTTCACCGGCAGCGGCCAGGGCTTCGGCGGCGAGATCACCGCCACCGTCACCTTCAACGCCGACGGCACCATCGCTTCGGTCACGGCCG
>CALWSW010000010.1 GCA_944384305.1 uncultured Christensenellaceae bacterium | reverse complement strand
GTTTAAGATCCCGCAAAGATCCCCGTATTTGGGGATTTTCAGGCAGGCCCTATTTTTCTGTCTCTATTGACCAATACAGACCGGCCCCCGCGGCTTGCAGCGCGGGGGCCAAACTTGGGCCAAAACCACAAGGGTTTCGGTCAGAGGGGGGTCTTGGCGGGAGTGCCGGCCTTGCGGGGGTACATGGCCGGTGTGGCAGCGGTCTTTTGCAGAACGGCAATGGTGCGCGTGCCCCAGGGCAGGGGGCGTTCTTCCACTTCCTTCACCGTGCCGCCGAGGAGTTTGAGGGCGCGCTTGGCGTTCAGCAGCTCTTCCCGCACGGCGGGGCCTTTGAAGCAAAGGGCTTCGCCGCCGATCTTCAGCAAAGGCAGGGTCAGCTCGCACAGCACGTTCATGGGGGCGACCGCGCGGGAGAGCACGATGTCGAAAGCGGCGCGCTCACCAGCTTTGCGCCCGGCGTCTTCGGCACGCTCGTGCAGGAATTTGGGGGAAAGCCCCAGCTCCTTAGCCACAGCCTGCAAAAAAGTCAGCCGTTTGGCCAAAGAATCCAGCAGGCTCATGGAAAGATCGGGCCGGACGATCAAAAGAGGCAGGCCGGGAAAGCCTGCGCCGGTGCCAACGTCGATACAGGCCGCGCCATGGGGCAGGCGCTTGGCGGCAAGCAGGGAATCGGCAAAATGTTTTTGGGCGGCTTCTTCCGGCGCGGTGACCGCTGTGAGGTTCATGCGCTCGTTCCATTCCACGAGCAGGGCGTAGTAGGCCGTCATGGCGTCGGCCTGTTCGGCGTTCGGTTCAAAGATCCCTTCGCAGGCGCGCAGGAGCGACTCGCGGAAGGAGGCCAGTGTGCTCGATTCCATACAAATTTCCTTTCTTAAATAAAGGGCGCTATCAAGGGGGCGGCGGGGGCTTTTGTTGCAGGCCGCTCCAAGCCCGCGTCACTGCGCCTGTTCAAAGGCCGGCCAGTCCCAAGCGTTCAGGCCGCGGATCTCTGCCTTTTGCTGGATCAGCGGGGCGAGGGCGCTGTAGCGGGCCTGCTCTTCGTTGTTTTCGACCATGTCGTGAATGCTCTGCTGCCGCCCCACGATGACCACGCGATTGCGCGCGCGGGTGAGGGCGGTGTAAAGCAAATTACGGGTCATCAGCAGCGGCGGCCCGCCGCACAGCGGCAGGATGACCACCGGGAACTCGCTGCCCTGGCTCTTGTGTACCGAGATGCAGTAGGCAAGCTCCAGCTCGGCCATGTCGGCAAAGTCGTAGTGAACGGTGCGCTCGTCGTCGAACAGTACCTCCACCGTGCGGCTGCGCTCGCTGATGCCCATAATGGTGCCCATGTCGCCGTTAAAGACACCGGTGCCCTCCCGCTCGTCCATGCGCAGGGCGGGGCGGCTCCACTCCAGCTGGTAGTCGTTTTTGATCTGCATTACCTTGTCGCCCACGCGGAAGATGCGGTCGCCAAAGCGGGCTTCGCGCTTGCCGGGAGCGGGCGGATTGAGCGCCGCCTGGATGCACAGGTTCATGCTGTTGACCCCCAACGTGCCTTTTTTGGTGGGGGAGAGCACCTGCACATCGCAGAAGGGGTCGCCCAGGCGGCCGTTTTGCAGCATGTTGATTACCCGGCGCTGGACGTCCTGCGGATTTGTGCGTTCTTCAAAGGCGAAGTCGCCCGTAAATTCCAAAAGCGGCATTTCGCCGTGGTTGATGCGCTGGGCATTGAGGGCGATGCGGCTGCGCTTGCCCTGGCGAAAGACCTCCTGCAGGCGGACCACAGGCAGCACGCCTGTGCGGATGACATCCCGCAGCACATTTCCTGCGCCCACGCTGGGGAGCTGGTCGGCATCCCCTACCAGGATGAGCCGCGCGCCCTGGGGCAGGGCTTTGAGGAAGCGGTAAAAAAGCAGGGAGTCGATCATGCTGGCTTCGTCTACGATGAACACGTCGGCTTCCAGCGGGGCGTCTTCGTCGCGTAGGAACTCCTCGCCGTTGTACTCCAGAAGGCGGTGGATGGTGCGGGCATCGCAGCCGGTGGCTTCGCTCAGACGCTTGGCGGCGCGGCCGGTGGGGGCGCACAGCTCGCACTCCACTCCCCCGCGGGAAAGCAGAGCCAGCACAAATTCCATAATGGTGGTTTTGCCGGTGCCGGGGCCGCCGGTTACCACCAGCACGCCGCACTGCAGCGCGGCCAGCACGGCGCGGCGCTGCTGGGTATCCAGGCAAATGCCCTTTTTTTCCTCCAGCGCGGCCAGCTCTTCGGCATCCTCGCGCGCAGGGGCGTCGCCGCCGTTTTGCAAAAGCGAAAGCAGCATGCCGGCGGCGGCGTTTTCGGCCGCAAAATAGGGGGGCAAAAAGGCGGCGTCGCAGGAGCCGCCTTCGGTCGAAGAAAGGGTCTTTAACACCAGCTTTTCACGCGAGGCAAGGTCGAAGAGCCGCTCTTCGGCCTCGCTTTGTTCACAGCCCAGCGCGTGCGCGGCAAAGGCGGTCAGCCGTTCGACGGGCAGGCAGGTGTGGCCGCCCTCGGCGGCGGCGAGCTTGAGGGAATACAGCACGCCCGCCTCGATGCGAAAGGGCGAGTCGGCGGCGATGCCGGCGTTTTGGGCGATGGCGTCGGCGGTTTTAAAGCCGATGCCGTCGATGTCTTCGATGAGCTGATAGGGGTTGAGCTGCACGATGTTCGGCGCGGCCGGCCCGTACATGTTGTAGAGTTTGACGCTCTGCTTGGGGGTCAGCCCCAGCCCGCTCAATTTGACCATGACCTCGCGCATCCCGCGGTTTTCTTCAAAACTTTCGTGGATCTCCATGGCCTTGCGCATGGAGATGCCCTTGAGCTCGGCCAGGCGCTCGGGCTCTTCTTCGATGATGCGCAGAGCGTCTTCGCCAAAGCGCCGCACAATGGCCCTTGCCGTCGCTTCGCGCACGCCCTTGACCGTGCCGCTCGCCAGGTAGCGTTCAATGGCGTCCAGCCCGGCGGGTTCTTTGAGCACGGCATCGCTGATCTTGAACTGGCGGCCGTACACGCGGTGTTCGGTCCAGCTGCCGGTCATGGTAAAAGGCGTGCCGGGGGAAACCGGGGGCAGCGTGCCCACCACCGTTACCAGATTGAATTCCGCACTGCCCGCGCCGTCCAGGGTCATCTGCACGCCCCCCTCGACCCGCGCCTCCGCCACGGTGTAGCCGTTTTCGTCGTTGCGGAATACGATATTTTCGATCACGCCGTTCAGTTCTTCCATCTGTTGCTCCGGTCCCAGTCGTTCGTTTGGTCAGTTCGTTTCTTCTGTTGATTATACCGTAAAGCCGCGCGGTGTGTAAACGTATGTTTGGTTCTCGGCCGGAAGCGCCGGGGGGAAGCGCCAAAGAGAGGGAAGGGGGGAAAGTTCTGCCCCACCGGCCCGTATAATGAAGCAAAACGCCCGGCGCGGGCAAAAGGAGGACGGCATGGAAAGCATTCTGATCACCGGCGGGGCGGGTTTTATCGGAAGCGCGCTCGTGCGGCTGCTGCTCAAAAAAACCGGGGCGCACCTTCTGGTTGCCGACAAGCTGACCTACGCGGGCAAGCCTTCGAACCTGCCGGAAAGCAGCAGAATCACCCTGGCCGTGGCAGACGTGTGTTCCCGTGAAAAAATGGCCGCGCTGTTCCGGCGCTTCCGGCCTAAGCTGGTTTTTCATTTGGCAGCGGAGAGCCATGTGGACCGCTCGATCACTTCGGGCACGGCCTTTGCCCGCACGAACGTTCTGGGCACGGCTGTGCTTCTGGAGTGCGCCCGGCAGAGCTGGAAAAAGGAGGCGGGCGTTTTTGTGCAGGTCTCGACCGACGAAGTATACGGCAGCCTGCCGCTTGCGGGCGGGGCCTTTACCGAACATTCGCCGCTGGCGCCTCGCAGTCCTTATGCCGCCGCCAAGGCCGGGGCCGACCTGCTGGCCCTTTCCTACCACGCCACGCACGGCATGGATGTGCGCGTCACCCGCTGTTCCAACAATTATGGCCCCCGACAGCACGGCGAAAAGTTTTTGCCGACTGTAACGGCTGCGCTGTTTGCCGGCCAACCGGCGCCGGTGTACGGCGATGGGCAGAACGTGCGGGACTGGATCTTTGTGGAGGATCACTGTACGGCGCTTTGGGCGGCGGCGCAAAAGGGCGTGCCGGGGCAGGTGTACAACATTGGCGCGCGGAACGAAAAAAGCAATTTGGCGATGGTGGAGGCGGTGCGGCAAACTTTGGTTTTGTTGGGTGAACACCCGCCCGCACCCGGGCAGTGTGTGCGCCTGGTGCAGGACCGCCCGGGGCACGACCGGCGCTATGCCATCGACCCGTCGCGGGCCGGGCGCGAGCTGGGCTTTTGCGCCCAAACACCCTTTGAAGAGGGGCTGAAGAAGACCGTGGCGTGGGAGATCGAACGGCTGAAGGGGGAAAGGGAAAAACAAAAACCGGATGCTCTTTAGCATCCGGTTTTTGTTGAAGCAGAAATGCTTACTCCACGTCGGCTTTCCAGAGGCCGTGCAGGTTGCAGAACTCGTACACCGTGGCGGGGCCGTCGCCGATCTCGAAGGTGGCGGCGGGCTTGTCGGAAGAGGTCAAATCGACACGCCAGGTCTTTTCGCCCTGCTCGACGACGATCATGGTGATGTAGTGCTCGGGGGTCATGGGGTGCTCCACGCTGCCCACCACGACTTCCAGGGTGTTGCCGGTGCGCTTGACGGCCGGCACGTGCTTTTCGGTGGCGGCGTCGGTGGTGTTGGCGGTGAGCTCGCGCATGGGCTGGCCGCAGCAGGTCAGGGGGCCGCCGTGGCCGTTGGTTTCGAAAATGCGCTTGCAAAGATCGCAGTAATAGAACTTCTTCATGGTAAATACCTCCGTTTCATAGGTATGGAACACTTTGCTGCACCAGGGGGTTCGGGGCTTATTGCCCGAACATTCCCTGCTAAGGGTATTGTAGCGCGAATTTTCCTGCGGCACAAGGACCATGGGTGACAAAGTCACCAAAGCGTCAAAAAGGGGCGCTATCAAACAGACGCAGGGATCACAGTTTTTAAAACAGCGGCAGCTTCAGAACTTATGTGATCGAATCGGACGATGTTATTGTTGGATCCGCAGGGCTTTCCTGAAAGAAAAGCTGCCCTGCACACCCTGCCCCACATGATCTCGCTTTGCTCGATCTTGCGGTGTGCTCGTCTGCTTTGCAGGTTCAAAGTCTTCCGCGGGGCCTAGGGCACATTCCTGTGTTTCCGTTTGCAAAGCACAAGGTGCGGCCAAGCGAACGGTGAAAAATTCGCGAAATAGGCGGCAGCGCAGCCTATTTCGCGACAGCTTCTTTAAAGGGTCAATCGAGCGTGGCGCGGATGCGGCGGATGCCCGCAGAGCTGGCCTGCTCTTTCTGGATCTTGAAGTGGTGCAGCTCGCCGGTATTGTGCACGTGCGGGCCGGAGCAGATCTCTTTGGAGACGCCGGGCACGGTGTAAACGCGCACGCGTTCGCCGTACTTGCTGGTGAAGATGCCAATGGCGCCTTCGTTCTTGGCTTCTTCCACGGTCATTTCCTCGCAGGTGACGTCGATGTTTTTGCTGATGGCGTCGTTGACGAGGTCTTCGACCTGTTTGAGTTCTTCGGGCGTGAGCTTGCGGCCGAAGTTGAAGTCGAAGCGCAGGCGTTCGGCGGTAATGTTGGAGCCGCGCTGCTCCACGTCGTCGCCCAGGACCTTGCGCAGGGCGGCGTGCAGCAGGTGGGTGGCGGTGTGCAGGCGGGTGGTGGCTTCGCTGGTGTCGGCCAGGCCGGACTTGAACTTCTGCTCGCTGCCCGCGCGGGAGAGCTGCTGGTGCGCTTCAAAGGCCTTTTCAAAGCCTTCGGTATCCACCGTAAGGCCCTTTTCCTTGGCGACTTCTACGGTCATTTCGAGCGGGAAGCCGAAGGTGTCGTACAGGCGGAAGGCCGTGGGGCCGTCGATCACTGTGCCCTCGAGCTTGGCGCTGATGTGGTCGAACTCCTTGAGGCCCTTCTTGAGGGTGGACTGGAAGCGCTGCTCTTCCTTCTGCAGCTGCTCGAGCACGAAATCGCGGTTCTTTTCGAGCTCGGGGTAGTATTTTTTGTAGGTGTCGATGACGGCGTCGGCGACCGTGCTGAGGCTGTTGTCGGGGATGCCCAGCTTGGTGGCCCAGCGGATGGCGCGGCGGATGAGGCGGCGCAGCACGTAGCCCTGGTCGACGTTGCTGGGGCTGATGCCCTTGGGGTCGCCCATGATGAAGGTGGCGCAGCGCATATGGTCGGCTACGATGCGGAAGCCCTTGGTGGTCTCTTCATCGTCGCCGTAGTGCTTGCCGCACAGGCCGGAAATGGTGGCGAGGATGTGCTCGAACACATCGGTGTCGTATACCGATTTTACGCCCTGCAGCACGGCGATGGTGCGGTCGAGGCCCATGCCGGTGTCGACGTTTTTCTGGGCCAGGGGCTCGTACTTGCCGTCGGCGGTCTTGTTGTACTGCATGAACACGTCGTTCCAAATTTCCAGGTACTTGCCGCAGGAACAGGCGGGCGAGCAGTCCGGGCCGCACTTGGGCTTGCCGGTGTCAATGAACATTTCGGTGTCGGGGCCGCAGGGGCCGGTCATGCCGGCGGGGCCCCACCAGTTGTGCTTGCGGGGCAGGAAGAAGATGTGGTCTTCCTTTACGCCGCAGCTCTTCCAAATGCTTGCGGCTTCGTCGTCCCGCGGGATGCCCTCTTCGCCTTCAAAGCAGGTGAAGTAGAGGCTCTCCGGGTCTAGGCCCAGCCACTCGGGGCTGGTCAAAAATTCCCAGCTGTAGTGGATGGCTTCTTCCTTAAAGTAATCGCCCAGCGACCAGTTGCCCAGCATTTCAAAGAAGGTGCAGTGCGAAGCGTCGCCCACTTCGTCGATGTCGCCGGTGCGGACGCACTTCTGCACGTCGGTGAGGCGCTTGCCCTCGGGGTGGGGCTGGCCCATGAGGTAGGGCACCAACGGGTGCATGCCCGCCGTGGTGAAGAGCACGGTGGGGTCGTTTTCGGGAATGAGCGAGGCGCTGGGGATGACGGCGTGCCCCTTGGACTGGAAGAACTTGAGGTAGAGCTCGCGGAGCTCGTAGGATTTGATGTTGCGCACGGTGTGTTCTCCTTTTTTTGAGTAAAATAAAAAAACTGTGCTCCCAGCATGGGACGAAAGCACAGTTCCGCGGTACCACCCAATTTGACGGGGAAGACCCCGCCCTCTTGACGCGCCCGGATAACGGCGGGCGGCCGTTCGCGCTCGCGCAGCGGCAAACCCCGCTCGTACCGCCGCCGGCTCGCACCCTCTGCCGGCTCTCTGAGGACGGCGCTTCGCAGTGACTGCGGTCAGCGCGCGAAAGTATTTTTGATGTTACAACGCCTAGATTATAACCAAACCGGGCGAAAGATGTCAACCCAAAGGCAGAAGTTAAGGCCCGTTCAGCGTCATTTGAGCGCCTTGCGGATGGCGGCCTGCCCCTCGGGGGAACGCAGGGTCTCCAGCACGATCTCCCGCAGCAGGCTTTTTACCTGTTCGGTAGCGAGCAGGCCGTCCAAAATGCCGCCTTCGGGCTTGGGTTCCTTGGTCTTTTTTGCGGCCTTTTTGACGGCGGCGGGCAATTCGTCTGCCGGCTCGTCAGGCACGTCTTCCATCCAGGTGCTCATGCGGGTGCGGTCGTTGGTTTCGCCCCGCAGGTACAAAAGCGACACGCCAAAGTACTCCGCCATGCGCTCCTGCTGGGCTTTGGTGGGGGTCTGGCGGCCGGTCTCGAATTTTTCTATGGCGTTTTTGGGAAAATTCAGCTCGGCGCACAGGGCCGGGCGGGAAAGGCCGCGCTCGCTGCGCAGCTCCTCGATCCTTCCACCCAAAGAGATCATGAAACAGCACATCCTTTCCAGGGCAAAAGAACCGCCCCTTTGAGTTTCGCTTTCATCTTATACGCGCCGGGCGGGGTTGTCAACCAGAAGGCTTTATAGGCGGCGCTGTGCAGGCGCTTTTCGGGCACAAAGGTGATAAAGTTGCAGAATGCGAGCAAAAACAGGTCAATTTGTCGGAATGGACGCACACAATGACTTTACGGGAACAGGCAAGATATAGTAGAATAAATATCGCAGTGCTTTGGCCCAAAATAAACAGACTCGGGTCGATCTCTATTTTGTACAACAGGAGGGAAAAATGCAACAAAACTGGCATGCGCAAAGCATCGGGCAGGTCGAAGAGGCGCTCCACACAGGGGAAGCCGGTCTGTCTTCTGCCGAAGCGCAAAAGAGGCTTGCGGCCAACGGTCCCAACGAGCTCAAGGCCAAGAAGAAAAAGACGACGCTGCAGATGTTCCTTGAACAGTTCAAGGATTTTATGGTCATTATCCTCATCGTGGCCGCTGTGGTGAGCGGCTTCCTCGGCGAGGTGGTAGACGCCTGCATCATCGTGGCGCTGGTGCTGCTCAACGCCATCTTGGGCACGGTGCAGGAAAAGAACGCCGAGCGGTCGCTGGAATCGCTTGAAAAAATGGCCGCGCCCAACGCCAAGGTCATCCGTGACGGCAAGCAGATGACGGTGCCCGCGCGCGATCTGGTCGTGGGCGATTTGGTGGTGCTGGACACCGGCGACTACGTGCCCGCCGACCTTCGCTTGACCGAATACAACAGCTTGAAGGTGCAGGAAGCGGCGCTCACCGGCGAATCGGTCCCGGTCGAAAAGGCCGAGGGCGTTTTGAAGGATGACTGCGCGCTGGGCGACCGCGTGAACATGGCCTTCTCCTCTTCGCTGGTGACCTACGGCCGCGGCCGCGGCATCGTGGTGGAGACCGGCATGAGCACCGAGGTGGGCAAGATCGCCGCCATGATCCAGGAGGCCCCCGAGACCGAGACGCCCATGCAGCGCCGCATGAACGCGCTGGGCAAGACCCTGGGCATCGTGGCGCTGAGCGTGTGCGCGCTGATGTTTTTGGTCGGCCTGCTTTACGGCAGGGATCTTTTAGAGATGTTCATGACCGCCGTTTCGCTGGCGGTGGCGGCCATTCCCGAAGGGTTGGCGGCCATTTCCACCATCGTGCTCGCCATGGGTGTGCAGCGCATGGTCAAGCGGAACGCCATTGTGCGCACCCTGCCCTCGGTGGAAACGCTGGGCTCGGCGACGGTCATCTGCTCGGATAAGACCGGCACCCTGACCCAGAACCGCATGGTCGTGCAGGAATACGCGGTCTTCGGCATGGCGGCGTCTGCTCCCGAGGCGCAGATGCCCTCCGACTCTTTGCTGGAATCCTGCATCCTCTGTACCGACGTGCGCCGCACCGACAACGGCTTTATCGGCGACCCCACCGAGGTCGCGTTGGTGGAGCTGGCCGAGCGCCACGGCCTGAACGCCGATACTTTGAACAAGCTCGCCCCCCGTACCGACGAGCGCCCCTTTGACTCCGACCGCAAGCTCATGACCACCGTCAACGACTTTGGCGGCGGCCGGGTGCTGGCCTTTACCAAGGGCGGGTTGGACGAAGTGCTGGCCATTTGCGTGGCGGTGCGCACCCCCGAGGGCGACCGCCCCATTACCGAGGCCGACAAGGAGGCGCTGCGGCAGCTCAACGTGGGCATGGCCTCGCGCGCGCTGCGCGTGCTGGCCTTTGCCGAAAAGCCGATGGATACCACCGACACCAAGGAGCTCGACCTGGAAAACGGCCTGACCTTTGTGGGCATGGTGGGCATGATCGACCCGCCGCGGCCCGAGGCCAAGGAGGCCGTGGCCAAGTGCCACAAGGCCGGCATCACGCCCGTGATGATCACCGGCGACCACGCGCTGACCGCCTCGGCCATCGCGCGCGACCTCGACATCCTGCGTGACGACGGCCGGGTGGTCACCGGCGTGGAGCTCGAGCAGATGAGCGACGAAGAGCTTTACAACGAGGTGGAAGAGATCTCGGTATACGCCCGCGTTTCGCCCGAGCACAAGATGCGCATTGTGGAAGCCTGGCAGAAGCACGACAACATCGTGGCCATGACGGGCGACGGCGTCAACGACGCACCCGCATTGAAGCTCGCCGATATCGGCTGTTCGATGGGCATCGTGGGCACGGATGTGGCAAAGGACGCTTCCGACGTCATCCTGACCGACGACAACTTCGCCACCGTGGTCTCTGCGGTGGAAGAAGGCCGCCGCATCTTCGACAACATCCTCAAGTCGGTCTCCTACCTGTTGAGCTGCAACGTCGGCGAGATCATCACGCTGTTCGTGGCGACGCTTTTGAACTGGGCGGAGCCGCTGCTGCCCATCCATTTGCTGTTCGTCAATCTGGTGACCGACGGCCTGCCCGCCATGGCGCTGGGCGTCGACCCCGCTTCGCCCGATCTCATGGACCGCCCGGCCCGCAAGAACCAGGGCATCTTTACGTCGGGCATGATCTGGCGCATGGTGTATCAGGGCGTCATGGTCGGCCTCATCACGCTGGCGGCGTTCCTGCTCGGCGGCGGCCACTCCGGCACGGCAGAAGGCGTTGCCATTGGCCGCACCATGGCCTTCCTGGTGCTTGCCGGCAGCCAGCTCGTGCACGCCTTTAACGTCCGAAACGTCCGCCTCAGCGTCTTTAAGGACCATCCCTTCCGCAACATGAAGCTGGTAGCGGCGGCGGTGGGGTCCTTCCTGATCCTGCTCATCGTGGACTACGTGCCTTTCCTGGCGAACCTTTTCGACCTCGTGCCCCTCGATTTCGTGCACGAGATCACCGTGGTGGGCCTGTGCCTGGTGCCGCTCGTGGTCGTCGAGATCATGAAGGCGCTCAAGCTCAACACCACCAAGAGCGACGTGTAACGGCTTTGCTGCGGCAGTGTGCTCTGTGCCGCCCGTTTGATACGGGCGGCGCTTTTCTGTTTTGGCGACCTGCAAATTCTTACATTTCCCTGAAGTGTGCGCGCCCTTTTGCCCTGCGGCGCGCCGGTGTGGTATGATGGAAAACAAAAGACGAACGGCCTGCGGGCACAGGAGGGCGGCTGCGCATGAAAATATTGGTAGCGGATGACGACAAAGAGATCCTGGAGGCGTTGTCGATCTATCTGACGCAGGAAGGCTACGAGGTAGAGACCGCCGCAGACGGCCTGGAGGCGGCAAAGATCCTTGCCCAGGGCGGCGTTTCGCTCGCGGTGCTGGATGTGATGATGCCGGGGCTGGATGGCATTGGGGTGCTGGAAAAGCTGCGCAAAAGCAGCAATATCCCGGTCATCATCCTCTCTGCCAAGGACGAGGAACAGGACAAGATCTGCGGCCTGGAAGCTGGGGCGGACGATTATTTGGCTAAGCCCTTCAGCGCACCCGAGCTGCTGGCGCGCATCAAGAGCCAGCTGCGGCGGTACAACACCCTGGGGGGCGCCGAGCCCACCGAAGGGGTGTACCGCACGGGCGGGCTGGTGGTGGACGACGTAAAAAAGACCGTGACGGTGGACGGCGAGCCCGTGCGCTTTACGCCGGTGGAGTTCGGCATTTTAAAGCTGCTCACGGCTTCGGCGGGGCGGGTCTTTTCCATTGGCGAGATCTACGAGCAGGTGTGGAAGGAACCGGCCTACAGCGCCGAAAACACCGTTGCCGTGCACGTGCGGCGCATCCGCGAAAAGATCGAGATCAATCCAAAGGAACCAAAATACCTCAAGGTGGTGTGGGGCGTTGGCTATAAGATCGAAAAATACTGAAGAACAGCAGAACAAAAAGAACCTGTGGCCTGTGCGCAAAAAGGAAAGGGCGCAGCGCTCCCATGCCGAGGCGGCAAGGGAGAGGGAAGAGGCCGGGCTGGACTGGGAGGAATGGGCCACGGCGGCAGACGACGGCGAGGCGGGCAGAATGTCCTGCCACTGGGCGGTCAAACTGCTGGTGTGGGCCATCTACATCATCGGGGTGTGCTACGCCGGGCGGGGCATCGTCATCATGGCGGTGCAGCGGAAAATGGCCCAGGGCGCCAACTATTTGTTTTGGGGCGGCGTGTTTGCGCTGGGCGCCATGATCTGGCTGGTGTATACCGCCGGCAAAAGCTATGACCGCGCGGCGGTGCGGCTTTTGTGGATCGACCGCGTGTATTTGGAACTGTATTTTGCGGTGGTGGTGCTGGGCATCACCATCAGCGCGATGCTCATGTCCAATCGCGCCATTGCCGGCTTCGGCGCCGCGCCCGTTGCCGAGTTTGCCCGCGGCGAGATCAGCGGCCTGACCCTTTTGGGCATGTACATTCCCCTCAGCCTGTTTTCCTCTCTCACAGGGTCTTTTGTGCTTTCGGTGGTGCGGCGGCAGCGCGCGGGCGTGCTGTATCGCTACACGCTGGTGCGGCTGCTGGTGCGCTCCATGTGGGCGTCGCTCAAGACCCTTTCGCCCCATACCATGGCCAGCCGGGTGGTGCTGGGCTGCACGGTACTGGGTCTGGGCGAACTGGGCGTGGCGGCGCTTTCGGTTCTGCTCTTTTTGGAACTGGGGCTTCTGGGCATCGTCGTTAGCCTGCTGCTGCTGGTTTTTTACAATGTGTGGCTGCAGGGCCGCGTGCTGCGCTATGTGCGGGAGTACGAGCGCATTGAAGAGGACATCCGCCGCATTGGCCAGGGCGAGCTGACCCACCGCGTGGCGCCGGGCTTTCGGGCGTTTTCGGGGCTGGTGGGGGGCATCAACGACATCGCCAAGGGCTTGGAAACTGCGCTGGGGGAGCGCGTGAAGGCCGAGCGCCTGCGCACCGAGCTCATCACCAACGTTTCGCACGACCTGCGCACCCCGCTCACCGGCGCCATGACCTACGTGGAACTGCTCAAAAAAGAGGGGATGAACGGCCCGCGCGCAAACGAATACCTGGCGGTGATCGACAAAAAGCTTTACCGCTTAAAGGTGCTGACCGACGACCTGTTTGAGGCGGCAAAGGCGGCAAGCGGCACGCTGCCCGTCGAACTGGCGCGCATCGATCTGCAGGAGCTGCTGAGCCAGGGCCTGGCCGAAATGGAGGACCGCGTGGAAAAGAGCGCCGTTACGGTGCACACGCAGTTCCCGCCCGAGCGCGTGGCGGTGAAGGCCGACGGCATGAGGCTGTGGCGGGCGGTCTCCAATTTGATCGATAACGCCCTGAAGTACTCGCTGGAGAACACACGGGTGTACATCGAGGTGGGGCGCAGGGGGGAAGACAGGGCTTCGCTCACGGTCAAGAACATCTCGCGCGAGGTCATTGCCGACCCGGCCGCCTTGGCGCAGCGCTTTGTGCGGGGCGACGCTTCCCGCACGCGCGAGGGCTCGGGCCTGGGGCTTTCTATTTCCCAGAGCCTGTGCGAGCTGATGGGCGGGGAGCTCCGGCTTTCGGCCGACGGCGACCTGTTTAAGGCCGAGATCCTGCTGCCCGTGTGGCAGGAGGAGGAAAGCGCCCCGGCGGCCCAGCCTGCCTGAAGCCTGGACGGAAATGAAAGCACACAAAAAAGCTCCGGAAAACCGGAGCTTTTTGTGTGGCGGGGCTTGTTATTCGGCGTTGGTGGTGACCATAACAGCGCGTTCGGCGAGATCCGAGGGGATGGTGATGCCGTAGCGGGCGGCGACCTCTTCGTTGATGGTGGGGAAGGTCTCGGTGATGTATTCCGCCGGGATCTCGCTGGCGGGGGTGCCGTCTAAGATCTGCGCGGCCAGCTCGCCGGTGCGCACGCCCAGGGCGTAGTAGTCGATGCCCTCAGAAGCGAGGCAGCCGTTTTTTACCTGCTCTTCTTCCGAACCGAACACAGGAATATTGGCGTCGTCAAACTTCTGCAGCAGCAGGGGCAGGGCCTGCACCACGGTGTTGTCGGTAAAGTTCATGTGGCAGTCCACACCGCGGGCCATGAGGGTGTCGCAGGCGCTGAAGAGCTCGTTGCTGGCCGTAATGCCCACCGATTCCACCGTAAAGCCGTAGTCCGGCGCGAGCTCCTCGACCTGCGCGAGATGGGCGATGGAGTTGGGCTCGCTGGTGGTGTAAACGATGCCGATGGTCTCGGCCTCGGGCAGCAGCGCGCGGATGAGCTCGAGGTACTTGGCCACGGGCAGCTTGTCGGAAACGCCGGTGATGTTGCCGCCGGTGGATTCAAAGCTGTCGATCAGGCCGTTTTCGACCGGTTCGCTGATGGCGCAGAACACCACGGGAATGTCGGTCTCCTCGGTGGCCTGCAGCGCAGAAAGCGCGCTCTGGGTGGCGATGGCGAGGATGAGGTCGCAATCGCGGGCGACGTAGTTGTTGGCAATGGTGCTGGCGTTGGTGGGCTCGCCCTGTGCGCACTGGTAGTCGTAGGTGACGTTTTCGCCCTCTACATAGCCGCAGTTGGCCATGCCCTGAATAAAGCCGGCGCGGCAGTTGTCCAAAGAAGGATGGTCGGCAAACTGCGTGAGGCCGATGACCACGCCGCCTTCGGCGTCTGCGCTATCGCCGGCGTCATTGCCGGAAGAACAGGCGGAAAGGGCGAAGAGCGCAAACACGGCGGCGAGCGCCAAAGCGAACAAACGATGCGATCTGGACATAAAAATACCCTCCTAAATACGCGGATTGCTCAGCGATTTTGGAGGGGAAAACATCAAATTCAGAAAACACTTGCTGCCTTCTGCCTTATCTGGCGGCAGCCTCTTCTCGTCTCTCTGCTCATCTGATCTCGTCTCGACCAATCTCACTGGCTGATGGAAGAAGTATATCAGCCCCACAAAACCCCTGTCAAGCGTTAAATGAATAAACCGTGCAGGACGGGCGCAAGCTGAACAGAAAGACAGCGCCGGCATTGCCGGCAACCCCCAAAGTTTTTTGCCATTCAGCGCACCGGGAGGAAAAAGCATGGAAGACGTTGTGGTGTGTGAAGCGCTCGAAAAATCCTATCCGCTGGGTCTGGGAGGCCTTGCCCGGGTCAGGGACGTTCTGCGGCCAGACCGGAACGCCCGGCGGTTCACGGCCTTAAAGAATGTGAGCTTTGCCCTGAAGGCGGGGGAAACGCTGGGGGTCTTGGGGGTGAACGGCGCGGGGAAGTCCACGCTTTTGAAGCTGATCGCCGGGGTCAGCGCGCCCACCGCCGGGCGGGTGGAGACCCGCGGGCGCGTAGGCGCCATTTTAGAGCTGGGAGCGGGCTTTTTGGGGGAATACACCGGCAGGCAGAACGCCCGCATGAGCCTGGCGCTTTCCGGCCTTAAAGGCGCGGCGCTTGACGATGCTGCAGACAAAGCGGCGGAGTTTGCCGGCATTGGGGAGTTTTTTGACGCGCCGGTACGGGTGTATTCCAGCGGGATGTTCGTGCGGCTGGCTTTTGCCTGCGCCACGGCCGTGCAGCCCGACCTGCTGCTCGTCGACGAGGCGCTCTCGGTGGGCGACCTTAGGTTTCAGGCCAAGTGTGTGCAAAAAATGCGCGCCATGCTCCAGGCCGGCAGCGCGCTGGTGTTCGTCAGCCACGACCTTTCGGCAATCAAGAGCCTGTGCGAGCGCTGCCTGCTCTTAAAGGGTGGCCAAATGCAGGCGCTGGGGCCGCCGGACGAGGTGGCGGAGATCTACTGCCGCCTGTTGGAAGCGGGCCGGCAAATGGCGCCTATGCCCAACGAACCCACCGACGGGCAGGAGGCGGGTGGGAAAGCCCGCTTTGTGGAGGCAACGCTGCGGGCGATTGGTTCCGAGGCCCCGGCGGCCTCGCTGGCGTTTGGAGAAGAAGCGCTGCTCGAGGCCGAGATCGAGTGCCTGGCGGATATTCCCGCGCTGGTCGCGGGCTACCACATTCAAGACGGCGCGGGGGTGGACGCCGTGTACTGTGACACCGCCATTTCGGGCGAGCGCATCGAAGGCCTGCGGGCGGGGGAGCGCCTGAAGCTGCAGTGGCGCTTTGCGGCGCTGTTGAACGAGGGGCCGCACAACGTCGTGCTCTCGGCCGCCGAACCGGTCGATCTGGAGCATGGCCTTGCCCGGCCGCTCTGCCGCCTGCCGCGGGCGGCACAGTTTTTTGTGGAACGGCGGCCGGGGGCCAAGCTGCACGGCCTGACGACCTGGAACACGGAGGTAGCGGTATGCAGGTCACGGTGATCATGCCCACTTACAACCACGAGCGCTATGTGCGCGAGGCCATAGAGAGCGTGTTTTCCCAGCAGGTGGAACTGGAGCTTTTGATCATGGACGACGGCTCGACCGACGGTACCCGCCACGCCGTGTGGTCGGCGCTTTCCGCCCACCCCGGCCGGGCGCGCTTTTTTGCCCAGGAGCGCCACCGCGGTGCCTGCGCGGTCATCAACGACCTGCTCAGCCGTGCCAGGGGGGAATACGTGGCGCTCTTAAATTCCGACGACCGGTTTTGCCCCCACAAACTCGCCAGGCAGTTGGCGTGGATGAAGGCCCACCCCAAGGTCGCCGCCTGCTTTACGGGCGTGCGGCTCATCGGCGAAAAGGGCGGGCCCTACACCGGGGCGCGCCCGCCCTTTTGCGGGTTTACCACCCGCAACCGCAGCCGTACACAGTGGCTCAAGACCTTTTTTTACGAGGGAAATTGTTTGTGCCACCCCAGCATTCTCGCCCGGCGGGAGCGCTACACCGAGCGCTTTGACGAGCGGCTGTGCAAACTGCCGGACTACGACCGGTGGGTGCGGCTGTGCAAGCGGGAGGAGATCTTCGTGCTGCCCGACCAGCTGCTGGAGTTTCGGGTGAGGGAGGGCGAAAAAAACGCCAGCGCCAAGACCCCGCAGACCGTCAGCCTCATCGCGCAGGAGCTGCCGGTGGTGCTCGACCGCTTTCTGGACTTAACAGAAGAGGACGCTTTGGCGGTGTTCGGCGAGACCGGCAGCGAGGTGGAGCGGAAGTTCATCGCCTACCGCGAGGGGCTCAAACTTTCGCCGGCTGGCCAGCAGTGGGGCATTCGGGGACTGTACGGCCTGCTCGGCGACCCGGCCGCCGCGGCGTGCCTGGCGCGGCAGGGGTTTGACGGCTGCGCGCTTGCCGCGCTTGCGGCACAGTGCGACCCTTTTGGCCTTTTAAACGTGACGGCCCGGCTGTACTACGCCGACGACCGCGACCGCCGGCGGCACGCGCTGCCCTTTGCCGAGGCGCGTTCGGTGCCCGTTGGGGCGCTCGAGGGCGGATTTTGCTGTGTATTTCCTTTGCTGCGCAAGGTGGCGGCGCTGCGCTTTGACCCGGCCGAGCGCCCCTGCAGAGTGCGCCTGACTGCCGCGCGGCTGCGCTTTTCCTCCGGCCGCACGGCAGATATTCTGCCCCTGCTGCGGCACAACGGCCGGGCCGAGGGGGAATGGGTGAGCTTCCCTCACGACGACCCTTCCTTCACCGCCGTGCTGCCCGCGCAGTGCCGGCCGGAAAGCGCCGAGTTCGAGGGCGAGCTGGAGTTTTAGCAGAGGAACGCGCCGGCCGTGAACAGCACATCGTTTTCTAATTCTAAAAAAGAGGCCCCGCAGGGCAGGGCCTCCCAGGAGCCGCAAAGGACCGTCAACGGGTGAACTTGTACACCGTGCCGCTTTTGACCACGCGGCACTTGAGCGCGTCGGTGATGTACTCCACCGGCACGTATAGCCTGCCGTCGACGAGAGTGGGCAGGCGGGAGAGCTGCACATAGCGGTTGTCCACGGGGTAGGAATTGATGCCCCAGTAAATGTGGGTGTCAATGCCCTTGGCCGAGAACCACGAGCACCCCAGGGCGTTGCTGTAGTCGTAGCCGTAGCCCAGCGCGGTGACGATGGGGCGCAGCGGCACCATCAGCACGCCGCCGTCAAAATAGGGCGTGCCGCTGATCTTTTTGCCGTTTACGGTCATGGAAAGGGGCGTTACAGCGGGCTTGTTGCCGGTTTTGGTGTTGACGTCGATGCGCCCGTCGGTGGCGATGGTCACCTTAAACCCCAGCGCAAATTCCAGGTATTGCCAGGGCACATATACCCGGTCATCGGCGAACACGCAGGGCTGGTCCAGCCGGTGTTCCTTCCCGCCGTAGTAGAAGGTGGCCGCGCCGACCTCTACCTTAAAGTCCTGCCCCTTGGCCGGGCCAAAGGTGCTCACGCCGCCGTCGTAGCTGTAGTGCCAGCCCTCGGCCACGCCGATGACCGCCTTTAAAGGCACCATCAGGGTGCGGCCCATGTAATAGGGCTTGCTGGTGCGCGCCTGACCGTCCACGTACAGCCGGCAGAGCGAGGACTCCACCGGGTCGGGCGAGGCCGCCAGCGCCGGGGAGAGCGAAAGCAGTGCAGCTGCCGCAAGCACGAACGCCAGGAGCCTTGCGGCTGATCGTTGGATCCGTTCTTTCATAGTCGTCTTTCCCTCTTTCGATATGTCGTTGTTGCGCAACAGAAGAACCGAGTCAGACGGGCCCCTGCGCAGGCACGGAATGCGGTGCGGCTCCTTTTCCGCAAGCGGCGCTGCGCAGAAAAAAGACCCATCCAAACCGAATACGAATGAAACGATATAGTTGTTTCATGTAATTATTTCCAACTCTGGAAGGAGCTGGAAATGGCGGGAAAGAGAAAAGCGCCGCAGCGTTTTTGCTGCGGCGCTTCCTGTGTTTACGGTGATCCAAAATCATTCGCCGTCTTTTTTGAACTCGTCCTCAAAGAGGGAGTCGAGCTCGGCTTCCTTCTGGGCCTCCCGGCGGGGCTCCTTCTTCTGGGGGGCCTCCTTTTCCCTGGGAGCGGGGGGCTTGCCCTCGGGATCCAGACGGAAATTGGGGGCTTTGCGGCGCACCACGATGGTCTCTTCCGGCGCGGTTTCGGGGGGCAGGCCGCCGTCTTCCAGACCGGCGGGCGGCGCGTCGGCCCTGCGGCGGGCGCGCGGGTCGCTCCGCTGCTGCGGGCGTGCGGTGTCCTGCTGGTGCTGTTCCTGCCGGGCGGCGAGGATACGGTCGAGCTCTTCGGCTTCGCGCTCCTGCTCTCGGCGGCGGCTGGACTGCACCAACACCACAACGAAGCTGACCATGGCTACGACGAAGAGCACGCCAAAGCCGATCATCACCCACAGCAACCAGTTCGAGGAGCCGCCTTCTTCCTCTGGTACGGGGGAAGCGGTCTCGCCGGCAATGGTGACCGTCACCTCGTGGGCGGTGGCGGAATACTCCGTGCCGTTGGCGTCGTGGAAGGTGGCGCTGAAGGTGAAGGTCGAGGTCTCGGAGACGTTGAGGTCGACGTTGATGGTCTGCGCGCCCATGGCCAGGGTGTTGGCGTGATAGACCGCGCCGGCAGAAGCTTCCGAAATGGTGAAGTCGTACAGCTCGGTGGGGCTGTCATTGTCGATGCGCACGGCAAAGGTGACGCTTGCGGGCTCGGGGTAGGAGTCGCGCAGGGGCTTGACCAGCATGGTCACCACGATGTCCTCTGCCGAGAGCAGGGGCTCGACGGTGACGGGTTCGGCCGATACGACGATGGGGGTTTGGCTGCCGTCGCCGTAGGTGGCGGTGGCGGTGATGGTCACCTCGCGCGGCTCGGTGGGGTTGACGGTATAGGTCACCTCGTTGAGCTCGCCGACGTCAAGCGAAAAAGCTTCGGTCACGGCGCTGCCGGTCTCGTCGGTCAGGGCGATGCTCGAAAGCGGGGTGTTGCCGGTGTTCTCCACGTGGATGAGCAAAGGCGTGCCTTCGGCCGTCGGCTCCTGGGGGGTGACGGTGAGGCTGATCTTGGCGTCGGCCAAAGAGATGGTGAGGGGGTCCAGGCTTTCGTTGACCGCCGAACCCGACGCGCTCGCCGTGATGACGGGCGAAGAGACGGCTTCGGCAGTGATGGTGATTGTGCGTTCCACGCGGACGACCTCGCTCCCGACCTCGAGCGTACCGAGTTCAATGGGCTCATCCAAAATCGGGTCGGTGATGGTGACGTCGTACAGCGGCAGATCGCCGGTGTTTTGCACGGCGTAAGTCAAAGTGACCGTGCTGCCCGAAGGCGCGGCGGTGGAAGAGGCCGTGCGCTCGGCGTAAAGCTCGGGCGAAAGGGTGGCCAGCGCAATGGGCACAAAGTGTTCGTAGGACTGCTCCACACCGTTTTCCAGCCAATAGAAAGTCAGCGTAACGCCGCTGCCCACCTCTTCGGGGTAGATGCTGAAGTTGGTGATGTTGTAGGATTTTTGACTGCCCGGCTCAAAATTGCCCAGGGTTTCGTCCAGGCTGTGAGCCGAAATACGCACGTCTTCCAGCAGCACGTCGCTCTCGTTGGTGAGGACGACATTGATGCTGATCTGGCCGGCTTCAGAGAGCGCGTCCGGCGTGGCGGTCGTGCGGACGGTGAGCGAAGCAGCAAACGCGCCCGACGGCAAAAACAGGGCCAGCAGAGCCAGCACCAGGGCCGTGAGCAAGGCGTTGAACTGGGTGCGCTTTGTCATTGGCATGCCTCCGTGTAAATACAGGGGATCAAAGATCGTTGCGGTTCCATTATTATAATATGCCTGCGGTGTGTGTCAAGCACACAGAGCGGCACAAAAACCGCATAATCGGGCGGAATGTGCCCAAACAGGGGGATTCAGACATCCCATTCCCGGAATTCGCGCCCGCAGAGCACGGGGGTGATCGCGGCGTTGGTCAGCTCCACACACGCGGCCGGGAAGGCGCTTTCCTCTTCGGGCGGCACGCAGACGACGGCGCGCACACACTCGGCGTAATCGGCAGAATAGGGGTAGGCTTTTGACCGGAGCATGGACTCTACCATGCCCCACAGCGGGTAAGGCACCGTCAGGGAAAACAGCGGCGTGTACCTGCGGCAGACCACGCCCGCCGCGGCCACGGCTTCCGACGCCGCCCGGGAATAGGCGCGCACCAGCCCGCCCGCGCCCAACAAAATGCCGCCAAAGTAGCGGGTGACCACCACCAAGGCAAAGGTCACGCCCCGTTTTTTGAGCACTTCCATCATGGGCAGGCCGGCCGTGCCGCCCGGCTCGCCGTCGTCGGAAAACCGGGCGATATCGCCCAGTTCTCCAACGGCGTAGGCGTAGCAGTTGTGGGTGGCGTCGTAGTGCTGCCTGCGCAGGGCGGCGAGCGTTGCAAGCGCCTCTTCTTCCGTGGCGGCAGGAAAGCACCGGCCAATGAAGCGGGAGCGCTTTTCGGTAAACTCGATCTCTGCGGCGGCGCGCACGGTGTAGTATTCCTTCATGCCAAGATCCCTGCGGCGCGTTTAGCCCAGCAGCACCTTCTTGTAGGATTTTTTGCCCTTTTTGAGCAGCACGCCTTCTTTGAGCTGCGCTTCGGTCAAAACGGCGTTGGGGTCAGAGACCTTTTCATCGCCGGCGTACACGCCGCCGCCCTCGATCAAACGGCGCGCGTCGCCCTTGGACTTGGCCAGCCCGCAGAGCACCAGCATGGCGGCCACGCGGCTGTCGGCGGCAAAGTCTTCGGCGCTGATGACGGTGGTGGGGATATCGGCGCCCTCTGCGCTGCCGCCAAAGAGCGCTTCGGCAGCCTGCTGGGCGGCCTTGGCCTTTTCTTCGCCGTGCACCTGCTTGGTCACTTCGTAAGCGAGGATCTTCTTGGCTTCGTTGATCTCGCTGTCGCGCAGGGCGCCCAGGCGGCGGACTTCATCCATGGGCAGGAAGGTCAGAAGCGCCAGGCACTTTTCCACGTCGGCGTCGGCGATGTTGCGCCAGTACTGGTAAAACTCGTAGGGAGTGGTCTTGTTCTCATCCAGCCACAGCGCGCCCTTGACGGTCTTGCCCATTTTGACGCCTTCAGAAGTGGTCAGAAGCGAGAAAGTCATGGCGTAAGCCGGCTTCTGGAGCTTGCGGCGAATGAGGTCGGCCCCCGCGAGGATGTTCGACCATTGGTCGTCGCCACCGAGCTGCATCACAGCGCCGTACTTCTGGTTCAGCACCAGGAAGTCGTAGGACTGCATGAGCATATAGTTGAACTCCATAAAGGTCAGGCCGCGCTCCAGGCGCTGCTTGTAGCACTCGGCGGTGAGCATGCGGTTGACCGAGAAGTGCACCCCCACCTCGCGCAGGAAGTCGATGTAGTTGATGTTCAGCAGCCAGTTGGCGTTGTTGTCCATAATGGCGTGCTGGCCGTCAAAATCGATGAAGCGGGACATCTGCTTCTTAAAGCACTCGGCGTTGTGCTCGATGGTCTCTTTGGTCATCATGGTGCGCATGTCGGTCTTGCCGGAGGGGTCGCCGATCATGGTGGTGCCGCCGCCCAACAGGGCGATGGGGGTGTGGCCGTGCTGCTGCATGTGCGCCATGGCCATGAGCTGCACAAAATGGCCGACGTGCAGGCTGTCGGCCGTGGGATCGAAGCCGATGTAGAAAGTGATCTTTTCCTTGCCGAGCAGTTCGCGGATCTCGTCTTCGTGCGAGAGCTGCTTGATGTAGCCGCGTTCTTTGAGCAGGTCGAATACGTTTTCCATGGTGGTTCCTCCTAATAAATTTGGGAAAGGGCCGCAAAGGAAACAGGGCCCCGTGGGTCTCGGCCGGTCAACGCCCCCGGGCAGGCCGTGCGATCAAAGGCCCGAGGGCCGGGCGTAAGCGTAATAGTTCGCGCCCGGAACGCAGATCAGCTCCCAACAAAGGGAGGAACGAAAGTCGCCGTCGGTCAGCATCGGGGATTCTCCATCACAATAGTTTCAAGCCGCACAGCAACAACAGGCGGCAGGCAAAAACCGTGGTTTCATTATAATACGAAAGGGAGCTTTTGGAAAGTGAAATGAACGTGAACGAGCTCCTTTTGCCAAAATGCGGGGGAAAAGGGCAAAAAACAGCGTTCGGCCAGCTGTGCTGAAAAGGCGCCCCCGGCTTCCCGGCAAAAGCGCCATAAAAACCCGCCGGCAGCATTTGCCGGCGGGAAAAAGGTTTTATTCTGTTTGCTTACTTGCCGAGCACTTTCAACCCGGCCTTCACGGCGTTTTCGGCGGTGAAGCCGAATTCCTTAAAGAGGGTGGCGGCGGGCGCGGAAGCACCGAAGTGGTCGATGCCGATCACCGCGCCGTCCATGCCGACGTACTTGTACCACGGCATGGTCGCGCCGGCTTCGATGGCCACGCGGGCGCGCACGGCCTTGGGCAGCACGGATTCCTTGTAGTCGCAGCTCTGCGCTTCAAAGAGCTCGACGCAGGGCATGGACACCACGCGCACCTTGACGCCCTGGGCGGTCAGCTCGTCGTAAGCGGCGACGGCCAATTCGACTTCGGAACCGGTGGCGATGTAGATCAGCTCGGGCGTGCCCTCGCAGTCCTTGAGCACGTAGCCGCCCTTGAGGGCTTCGGGGCCCTTCTCGTCGTAGGTGGGCAGGTTCTGGCGGGTGCCGACGATGCAGGTCGGGCCCTTGTGGGTGAGGGCGGTGAGGTAGGCCGCGGCGGTCTCCTTGCCGTCTGCCGGGCGGAAGACGTAGCAGTTGGGAGTGGCGCGCAGGGCGGCGAGCTGCTCGATGGGCTCGTGGGTGGGGCCGTCTTCGCCCACGCCGATGCTGTCGTGCGTGAGGATGTAGATGACCGGCAGGTTCATCAGGGCCGTGGAGCGCAGCGCGCTCTTGAGGTAGTCAGAGAATACGAAGAAGGTGGCGCAGTAGGCGCGCAGGCCGCCGTGCAGCGCAATGCCGTTGGCGGCGCAGGCCATGGAGAACTCGCGCACGCCAAAGTGGATGTTCTTGCCGGCGTAGTCTTCCGGGCCGAACCAGCCGGCGTCCTTCATGTCGGACTTGTTGGAGGGCGCGAGGTCGGCCGAGCCGCCGAAGAAGTTCGGAAGCTTAGAGGCCACGTAGTTCAGGGCCTTGCCGCTGGTGGCGCGGGTGGCCGCCTTGCCCGAATAGTTCCAGAATTCGGGGTCGTTTTCAAAGTCGGGCAGATCGCCCTTCATGCAGGCCTTGTACTCGGCGGCCTTTTCGGGGAAGGCCTTTTCGTAGGCGGCGAACAAAGCGTCCCACTTGGCGGAGAGCTCGGAAAGCTCTGCGGCGCGGGCGCGGTAGCTCGCGTACACTTCTTCAGGCACGGCGAAGGGCTCGGCATTGGGCCAGCCCAGGGTCTCCTTCATCTTGGCGATGTTTTCTTCGCCCAGGGGCTCGCCGTGGGCCTTGTGGCTGCCGGCCATGGGGGAACCTTCGGCGATGCGGGTCTTGACGACGATGATGGAGGGGCGGCTGAGGTCGCCCTTGGCGAGCTCGATGGCCGCGCCGATGGCTTCCATGTCGGTGCCGTCGGCAACGTGCAGCACCTGCCAGCCGTAGGCGGCAAAGCGGGCGCCCACGTCTTCCTTAAAGGCGACGTCGGTGTTGCCTTCGATGGAGATGTCGTTGTCGTCGTACAGAACGATCAAACGGCCCAGGGCCAACGTGCCGGCGAGCGAAGCGGCCTCGCCCGAAACGCCTTCCATCAGGCAGCCGTCGCCGCACAGGGCGTAGGTGTAGTGGTCGACGATGGGGTAGCCGGGCTCGTTGAAGCGGGCAGCGAGGTGCGCTTCGGCCATGGCCATGCCCACGGCGGTGGCAACGCCCTGGCCGAGCGGGCCGCTTGTGGCCTCAACGCCAACGGTGTGGCCGAATTCGGGGTGCCCGGGGGTCTTGGAGCCCCACTGGCGGAACTGCTTGAGGTCGTCGATGGTCAGGCCGTAGCCAAACAGGTGCAAGAGCGAGTACAGGAGCATGGAGCCGTGGCCGGCGGAGAGCACGAAACGGTCGCGGTTTTCCCAGTCGGGGCGGGCGGGATCGTGCGCCATGTGGCCGTTCCACAGTTCGTAGGCGATGGGAGCGGAGCCCAGCGGCAGGCCGGGGTGGCCGGAGTTCGCCTTCTGGATGGCTTCTGCAGACAGCACGCGGATGGCGTTCATGGCGAGAAGATTGCGGGTCATGCGTATTCCTCCTGTGTAATGATGTCAGTAAAAAGGAACGAGGGAAAACGGGAAGTCGCTGCGGCCCCTGTGCGAGCGCACAGGAAAAAGGCCGCAATGGGCATTCTTACTTGTATTATACAAGTTAAGGGGGCGGGATGCAAGCAAAACACCTGGCTTTTCGCACCCGAAAAAACTGCGGGTAAGGGGATGGGCCCCGCCGGCCCAGCGGACGGCTGCACTCCGAAAAATAGGGGCGTTGATGTGAGCTACGAGAAGAATGGAACGAAGACCTCTGGTAGTAAATATGGGAGTAATTGCGTAATGGGAGTGACATTTTGTGACAAAGGACACAGAATGTCAAAAAATATGACGCGGGAATGTCGTTGATTTGCTCTTTTTCCGGCTCTATAATATGCTCACACATCCAAAGATGTGGATATTCTGTGAAAAAGGAGAATCGCAATGAAGAAGATTTTGGCAATGCTTTTGGCAGCGGCTCTGGTGCTGTCGCTCGCGGCCTGTTCCACAGGCACCACAAGTGACGATGACGGCGCGGACTCTTCTGAAACTCCCACGGCCAGCCCCACGGCCGAACCGGAGGAAACGGACGGCGGTGAAGCTTTGGCAGAAGATGCCTCCTGCGACATCGTGGTCATCGGCGGCGGCGGCGCTGGCATGACCGCGGCCTTAAAGGCGACGGAAGCCGGCGCGTCGGTCATTCTGCTCGAAAAGGAAGATGTGCTGGGCGGCAATACCCGCCTGGGCTCCTCGGTCTTTAACGCTGCGGGCTCGACCATGCAGCAGGAAGCCGGCACCGAAGGAGCAACTGCCGAGGCCTTTGCCGAAAAGCTGACCGCCTCGAACACCGCGGCCGACCCCGAGGCCATCCGCATCCTCGCCGAAAACAGCGGCGCGGCGGCCGATTGGCTCTCCTCCATCGGCATGGATCTTTCGCGCGTGTTCAATACTTTTGGCCATGGCCCGGCTGACGGCAGCGCGCCCGGCGCACTCATCGTCGAGGCGCTGACCAATGAGATGGACGCCCAGGGTGTGGACTACCGCACCGGCAATCTGGCTACCGCCATCCTGCGGGATGACGAGGGCGCGGTGACGGGTGTTGAGGTCTCGACGGAAGAAGGCGACTACACCATTTCGGCAAACGCGGTCATTCTGGCCTCGGGCGGCTTTGCGGCCAACAGCGAGATGGTGGCCGAGTACGACCCCCGCTGGGAGGGCCTGAGCTACTCCTGCTCGCCGAGCGCTACCGGCGAGGGCACGCAGATCGCCATTGCGGCGGGCGCGGCTGTTTCGAACATGGACAACGTCAAGGTCAACCCCACCGCCTACTACCTGGATGACACCAACTGCATCTCCATGGCGCCGCTGCGCATCAACGGCTGTATCATGGTCAGCCATGACGGTGTGCGCATCTGCAATGAGGAGGGCGCTTACACCGCCAACTCCGAGATCATCATGAACAACGGCGGCGAAGTGTACATGGTCTTTGACCAGACCTTGGTCGACTCTGTGGCGGCCATCAGCAACTACAACGACATGGGCTACTTCCTCTCGGCCGATACGCTCGAAGGCCTGGCCGATCTGATGGACGTGGACAAGGAAGCCTTCCTTGAGACCTGCGCCACCTTTACCACCTACGCGCAAAACGGAGAGGATCCCGACTTTGGCAAGACCAACTTCACCACCGACCTCACCAACGGCCCGTACTACGCTGTGCTGGTCAAGCCGGCTGTGCAGGGCACCTTTGGCGGCGTTACCACCAACTATGAGGCCGAAGTGCTCGACACCGAAGGCAACGTCATCCCCGGTCTGTACGCCGCGGGCGAGTGCGCCGACGACGGTACCATGGGCGAAGCGCCTCTGACCGTGAACGTCGTGTTCGGCACCATCGCTGCCGAGAACGCCGTGGCTTACGCAGCGGCCGGCGAGGCCGAAACTGCGGCTTAATGGTTAGATGAGCTGCCGGGTCTGTGCACGGCGCCTTAGGGCTGGTTTTGCGGCAGGTCTGGCGGCTTAAAAACAGGGCGGCCCTTCCCCGATCCGGGGAAGGGCCGCCCTGTTTTGTGCGGGGCTGGCGCCGGTTTAAATGCCGTACATATACTTTCCGCCGTTGACGTGCAGGGTGGTGCCGGTCATGTAGCGGGATTCGTCGGAGACCAAAAAGAGCACCACGCCGGCCATGTCGCCGGGCTGGGCGATGCGCCCCATAGGGATGGCAGCTTCGTGGGCGGCGCGGTCTTTGACCTTGCCGTCGCCGGCGTCGGTGATGGGGGTCTCGGTCAGGCCGGGGCAGATGGTGTTGGCGCGAATGTTGTCCTTGGCCCACAGGCCGGCCACGTGCTTGGTCATGCCGATGGCCGCCGACTTGGAGGCGGTGTAGCCGATGTTGGCAAAGCCCGAGCCGCTCAAAGCCGTGGAGGAGGAGAACTGCACGATCCGCCCGCCGCCGCTCTGCTTGAGGTAGGGGTAGGCCGCCCGCAGGCAGTAAAAATAACCGCACAAATTGGTGTCTATCAGGCGATGGAAGTCTTCGTCGGTGGTGTCCTGCACGGGCTTGTAGTTGATGAGCGCCGCGCAGTTGATGAGGATGGTCAGCTTGCCGAAGGTCTCAAAGACCTGCTGCATGGCAGCGTTGACCTGTGAAGAATCCGAAAGGTCGAGCGCCACGGGAAGCGCCCGGCCGCCAGCCGTTTCGATCTCGGCCGTCACAGAGGCGAGCCCTTGGACGTTTTTGTCGAAGCAGGCCACGGCTGCGCCCTCGCGGGCGAAGGTTTTGGCGATCTCGCGGCCAATGCCGCTCGCGGCGCCGGTCACAACGGCGACGTCGCCTTCGAGTGCGAATGGTTTCATGGGGAACTCCTTTGTTTTTTGAGTTTTCAGCACAGAAAGCAGATGATAGAAAGGAAGCGGCGGGGCAAAGCTTTTTTGCCGTTTTTATCATTGTACCGCGCCGGGCGGCTGAGGGCAAACGGGAATTCGGCAAGAAAAGAAGGGAAACTTTTCTTGGGGTGGTTGACAACGCGCGCACTTTTCCTTATAATGCAAATTGAAATAATATGGGGTTGGTTCCCCATTTTTTGAGGGGAGGGGCCGCAAATGGCCCAACAGTCCCCACAAATGCACATAGTTGGGGCGGCGTTGAGCCGCTGGCGGGCAGCGAATCGTTTTAGCCGAGAGCGCCCAGATCGTCCGTGGAACAACCGGCCCGGAGTTTTCCGGCCACCTTCCATGTGGCGGTTTTCTTTGCCCTTTTTTAGGGATCTCGGGGCTTGTTTTTCCGTGCGGGAAACGGCGAAAAACCCAGAAAAACAGGGAAAACTAGCCAAGCTTTTAGTGGAAGGAAAAATTCATAAAAAGTTAACATTTGGAAGCCGACCACAGCAGACAGGACCACGCTTATGACCGCGCCGGCTCAGCCGGGCAAGACCAGAGCAAGGAGTGTAACGCAATTGGCCAAAGAAGCAATGGTGAAGGATGTGCACATGGGCAAGCGTGTGCGAAAGAGCTTCGCGCACATCGAGGAAGTCCTCGAAATGCCCGATCTGATCGAGATCCAGAAGAATTCCTACAACCACTTCCTCAAGGAAGGGCTCAGGGAGGTCCTAAACGACGTGTTCCCCATCACGGACTACGCCGAAAAGCTCGTGCTGGAGTTCGTGGATTATGACATTTCCACTCCCCCCAAGTTCACGGTGGAAGAGTGCAAAGAGCTCGACCAGAACTATTCCGCCCCCCTCAAGGTCACGGTGCGGCTTTTGAACACCGAGACCGGCGAGGTCAAGGAATCAGAAGTGTTTTTGGGCGATTTCCCCATCATGACCGAGCAGGGCACCTTCGTGTATAACGGCGCAGAGCGCGTCATCGTCTCCCAGCTCATGCGCTCGCCCGGCGTGTACTTCGACGTTGCGAAGGACAAGTCCGGTCGGGAGCTTTTCTCCTCGCAGATCATCCCCAACCGCGGCGCGTGGATGGAGTACGAGACCGACAGCAACGACGTGCTGTACGTGCGCATCGACCGCACCCGCAAGATCCCGCTGACCCTGCTGCTGCGCGCCATCGGCCTGGGCACCGACGAGGAGATCGTGGCCACCTTCGGCGAGGACGAACGCTTGACCGCCACGCTCAATAAAGACGCCGCCACCACCAAGGCGCAGAGCGTAGCCGACGGCCTCATCGCCATTTACAAGCAGCTGCGCCCCGGCGAGCCCCCCACGGAAGAGAGCGCCCGCTCGCTCTTGAACTCGCTGTACTTCGACCCCCGGCGCTACGACATCGCCCGCGTGGGCCGCTATAAGTTCAACAAAAAGCTGGCCCTTTCGGCCCGCATCGCCGGAAGGAAAGCGGCCGAAAACGTCGCCGACCCCAACACCGGCGAGCTGCTGTGCGAAGAGGGCGAGCTCATCAGCCGCGACCTGGCTGTGAAGATCCAGGACGCCGGCGTGTACTCGGTGCTGGTGCAGCAGGATGACCGCGTCATCAAGGTCATCGGCAACCACTTTGTAGACCCCAAGGGCTACCTGCCCTTCGACCCCGAAGAGGCCGGCCTGAACGAAAAGGTGCACTACCCCACGCTGCGCGCTTTGCTCGACGAAAACGCCGGCGCGGAGGAAGCCGAGCTGCTCCGCGTGATGAAGGAGCACGTGCACGACCTCATTCCCCGCCGGCTGCATCGCGACGACATCATCGCCTCGGTGAGCTACATTTTGCAGCTGCCCTACGGCGTCGGCCACACCGACAACATCGACCACCTGGGCAACCGCCGCGTGCGCTCGGTGGGCGAGCTTTTGCAGGGGCAGATCCGCGTCGGCCTCAACCGCCTGGAGCGCGTGGTGCGCGAGCGCATGCAGATCCAGGACGCCGAGACCGCTGCGCCCTCCAACCTCATCAACGTGCGCCCGGTCACGGCCGCCATCAAGGAGTTCTTCGGTTCCTCGCAGCTCTCGCAGTTCATGGACCAGAACAACCCCCTGGCCGAGCTGACCCACAAGCGCCGCCTCTCGGCCCTGGGCCCGGGCGGCCTCTCGCGCGAGCGCGCCGGGTTCGAAGTGCGCGACGTCCACTTCAGCCACTACGGCCGCATGTGCCCCATCGAGACGCCGGAAGGCCCGAACATCGGCCTCATCAGCTCGCTCGCTTCCTACGCGCGGGTCAACAAATACGGCTTTATCGAATCGCCCTACCGCAGGGTGGATAAGGTCAACCGCAAGGTCACGGACGAGATCGTCTACCTCACGGCCGACGAAGAAGACGAATACATCGTGGTGCAGGCCAACGAAGAGATCGACCCCGAGACCGGGTTCTTCCGCCACCAGAACGTGGCCGGCCGCCTGCGCGACGAAATTTCGGAATACCCCCGCGACCGCGTGGACTTTATGGACGTTTCGCCCAAGCAGGTGGTCTCGGTGGCGACGGGCATGATCCCCTTC
>CALWSW010000009.1 GCA_944384305.1 uncultured Christensenellaceae bacterium | reverse complement strand
GCACAGCGCGAATGCGAGGGGTCACTGAAGAGGGGCCGCAACAATGTTCTATGGGGGCACGGGCCGTGAAAACCGTGTATCCCCTTGTCTACTAAGGGTAGCATACCATAAAAATCTTTCTATCGATAGGATAAATCCGCAATATTTCAAAAGACGATCATTCTGTGATCTTCCAGTTTTCCACATCCATCATCACCGGCACGACACCCAGCGCCGGCAAAAAACCTTCAAAAAAATCCGAGGGAGCGAGCTTGACGGTAGCGGTGTTTTCGCCAGGGTGGAACAGCAGCGCCGAAGCAGAACGCATGGCGGCGTCACAGACGAGCTGCACACGGTGCTCCCGGTCAAAGAGCAAGGAAAGCGGGTTGACGGCGCCGGGGTGCACGCGCAGCAAAGCTTCCAGCGCCTCCGGCGGACCAAACGACAAACGCGAGACCGAAAGCGCCCGGCAAAAATCCCCTGTGCGGTAAGGCTTATCTCCTGCAAGCACCAAAAGATAAAATTCCGTCTTCTGCCGGTTGGTCAAAAAAAGGTTTTTACAGTGCGCCACATCCTGTTCCATGCCAGCCTTGCGGTCAAAGGCCGCACAGTCTTCCATGGTGTAAGCCGGGTCGTGTTCATAGTACTGGTAAGGGATCTTCAGCGTATCGAGTTCGTTCAAAATAGCGGTTCGTTCCGCGTGTGCTTCCATTTTTTGTCCTCCTAAAATTCACAAAATAATGTTAACTTTCTTGGCGTCCTACTGCCTGTTTCTTGCTTTGGCCTCCCCGAGGGCCCGCAAATTGCAAACAGTTTTTTTCAACCATAGAACATCGCTTCGATCCATGCGATTCACTGTTGTGCAAAGCAGAGGCGTTTTCTTTGGGCTCTTTAAAATAGTAGCTTGACAGTATTTTTAGCACAAGATATAGGCCAGTGGAAAAATCCGGGTTATCCACATTTTCCACAGAAAAATCCACTGATTTTGTGGATAACTTTATCCGATTCCATGGTTTTCCCCAGAAACAAGGCAGAGCCGCCGAAAAAAATCGGCTTTTTCTGGATTATCAATCTTTGAAATGCGAATTCTTCCAAAATCAAATTGTGGAAAACCCCGTGGAAGTTTCCCGGATAGACTGTGCAAAACCCGCCAACTTATCCACTCTTAAACCGGCACAAAAGCGGTATATATCGCAGTTCACAATGCGCTCCAGAGGAATTTTTGCATTTTTTGCTGCCGCTGCCGCCCGGGAAAAGCAACCCACCCGCGCAGGCTTATGCGCGTCAGAAGAAATCACAAAATACGCTCCATTTTCGGCACAAATGTTCAATTGCTCTTCTGTCATGGGATGCTTGTCGTTGATCTCCAACACCACGCCCAACGCCGCTGCCGCCCGCGCGAGCGCGGCGTATTCCACCGGCACGTACTCCCCGGGGTGGGTGATGACATCGATCGGTTCGCGCTCTATGGCAGAGATCAAAGCAGCGGTCATTTTTGCCGCAAAAGCCCTTCCGCCGCGCTGCGCCCTCCAAAAAAACAAAGGCTCTTCTCTTTGCAAAACCCCCTTGTGATACCCCAACAGCACGACTTCCGGGGCAAAGGGAAGAAGCGAAAAATCGGTCGTGCCCTTTTGGCTGGTCAGGTTGCACTCACAGGAGAGCAGGGCGCGCTTTTTGCCGGCCGCCCGGTTGGCGTCTTCGACCTCCCGCGCGAGCGCAGCATAGGCCTTGGGGCTGATGCCGTACACGACGTGAGCCGGGCCGTGGTTGGAGATCCCCACGCCCATTCCCTTCGCCAACGCCGCGCCAAGATTCTGCGCCACACTTCCCACAGCATGTGAAAACCCGCGGGGCGTGGAAAAGCGCGTATGGGTGTGAAGGTCAAATAAAATGCGCATCGGTTTCTTTCCTTCTCGTTTTTGTCACAAGCGCCCGGAAGAATTTTATGACCTTGGGGCGCACAAAAACCTGCTGGTCATCTTTTTAAAAGCACTCGCTTTTTAAAAAATCATACAAAAAATTCCTTATTTTGTAATTTAAATAATCTTAATGCGTTATTCCAGCAAATTTCTGCAATATGATCCGGCGTGTCGCCCCGCACTTCTGCCAGCTTTTCACACACCAAAGAGAGGTAGTGCGAATCGTTCCGCTTGCCGCGGTACGGAACGGGCGCGAGGTAGGGGCAGTCGGTCTCAAGCAGCAGGCGGTCCTGCGGGCAGGCAATGGCGGCCCGCACCCCTTTTTCGTTGTTTTTGAAGGTCAGGGAACCGCCGAACCCGTAGTAAAAATCCAGTTTGCGGTGCTCTGTCATCATCTCGGCAGAGCCGCTGTAGCAATGCAGCACCCCTGTGATCTTTCCTTCAAAGCGGTGCAGGGCAGCGTATACGTCCTGGTGCGCCTCGCGGTCGTGCACGATCACCGGAAGGCCGGTCTCCTGCGCGATCTGCAGCTGGTCTTCGAAGACCGATCTTTGCAGCGCCGCCGTTTCCGCTTCGTAGTGGTAGTCGATGCCGATCTCGCCAATGGCAGCGCACTTCTTTTCTTCTTTTAAGGCTTTTAGCAGCCTGGCCTGCCAGTTCTTTGTGGTCTCTGTGGCGTTCAGGCCGTGAAAGCCCAGCGCGCACCACAAAAAATCGTGCTTTGCCGCAAGCGCGCGCACCTGCGGCCAGTCGTTCTCTGTACAGGCGCAGTCCATCACGCCCTGCACGTGATAGGAAGAAAGGGACGCAAGCAGAGCGTCCCTTTCCTGTTCGCCGTTTTCGGCGAATCGTTCGTCGGTGTAATGCGTATGGGTATCAAACAGCTTCATCATCTTTTTCGTCTTTGTCTGGCAGATTCAGCGCACCGTCCAGCCATCCTTCATATCGGTCAGCGTGGTCACGATCGAAAGCTTCTCGTCCTTGGGGTCGGAAGCGCAGAGGATCATACCGTGCGAGACGATGCCGCGCATTTTGCGGGGCTTGAGGTTCGCCACCACGACCACCGTCTTGCCGATGAGATCTTCCGGCTTGTACCACTGGCGGATGCCCGAGCAGATGGTGCGCTCTTCTTCGCCCATCTTTACGGTCAGCTTCAAGAGCTTGTCGGCCTTTTCGATGGTCTCGCAGTTGGTCACCAATCCCAGTTTCAAATCGATCTTTGCAAAATCATCAATGGTGATCTCGGGCTTTTCTTCCTTTTCTTCCTCTTCGCAGGGGCAGGCAGCGGGCAGGGGGATCTCTTCCTTCTTTTCGGCCGGCGCCTGTTCGCCATAGAGCGCGTCCAGCGCGCACAGTTCTTTTTCGATGTCGATGCGGGGGAAGAGGCATTCGCCCTTTTTGACCTCCGTGCCAGGCTTTAACACCCCGAAGGTCGAAAGCGACGCCCAAGCGGTGTCTTCGCCTTCCGTTACGCCCAGCTGCTCGAACATCTTCTGCGGGGTGCGGGTGAGGAAGGGCTGCAGCATGACGCCCACCATGCGCAGCGACTCCGCCAGGTTGTAAAGCACCGTGCCGAGTCTTTGTACGGTCTCTTCGCTCTTTGCGAGGATCCAGGGCGCGGTCACGTCGATGTACTTGTTGCACTGGCCGATGAAGTTGAAGATCTCCGTAAGGGCGTTCGGCATCTTCAGTTCGTCCATGCGCGCCTCGACCGAGCGGTGCAGGGAGAGCGCAGCGTTCAAAAGCGCCACGTCTTCGGGAACGTCGTCCGGCTGCACGGGCGCGGGCACCTTGCCGCCGAAGTACTTGCCGATCATGGCCACCGTGCGGGAAAGCAGGTTGCCCAGATCGTTTGCCAAATCGGAATTGATGCGCTGCAGCAGCGCTTCGTTCGAGAACACGCCGTCCGAGCCGAAGGGCACTTCGCGCAGCAGGAAGTAGCGAATGGCGTCCACACCGTAGCGCTCGCACAAGATCATGGGGTCGATGACGCTGACGTGTTCGCCGCAGCCCTTGTTTTCCTTGGACTTGCTGATCTTGCCGCCGCCCATCACCAGCCAGCCGTGGCCAAACACCTGCTTGGGCAGGGGAAGCCCCAGCGCCATGAGCATAATGGGCCAGTAAATGGTGTGGAAGCGCACGATCTCTTTGCCCACCAAGTGGACATTTGCCGGCCAGTACTTTTTGAAAAGCGCATCGTCTTTCTGCCCGTAGCCCAGGGCCGTGATGTAGTTGGAGAGCGCGTCGATCCACACGTACACCACGTGTTTATCGTCAAAATCGACAGGGATGCCCCACTTGAAGCTCGTGCGGGAAACGCAGAGGTCTTCAAGGCCGGGCAGCAGGAAGTTCTTGAGCATCTCGTTGGCCCGCTCAGGGGGCTGGATGAACTCAGGGTGATCCTTGATGTACTGGATCAGCTGGGGGGCGTACTTGCTCACGCGGAAGAAGTAGGCCTCTTCGGTCATCTCTTCTACCGGGCGGCCGCAGTCCGGGCAGCAGCCGTTGACCAGCTGGGTCTCGGTCCAGAAGGATTCGCAGGGCGTGCAGTATTTTCCGGTATAGCTGGACTTATAAATATCCCCCTGCTCGTACAGCTGTTTAAAGATCTTCTGCACGGTCCTTTCGTGGTAATCGTCGGTCGTGCGGATGAACTTGTTGTAGGAAATGTCCAGCGTTTTCCACAGTTCCTTAAAGGTCCCCACGATCTCGTCCACATACTGCTTGGGGGTAACGCCCTTGGCTTCGGCCTTGCGCTCGATCTTCTGGCCGTGCTCGTCCGAACCGGTCAAATAAAACACGTCGTAGCCGGTCAGCCGCTTGAAGCGGGCGATGGCGTCGCCGGCCACGGTGGTATAAGCGTGGCCAATGTGCAGCTTGTCGCTCGGGTAATAAATGGGCGTTGTGATGTAAAAAGTCTTCTGTTCTTCCATCGCGTTCTCCTTTATGCAGCAAAAAGCTTTAAAAAAGCCGTTTTGCCGGCCGCGTGTTTTCGGCCAGCCGGGCTCTTTGCCGTTCATTTCGTTGTTTCTTATTTTATAGAATCGCACAGTGCTTTGCAAGTCATTCTGTTTGGGTTTGCAGGGGACTCTCCATTTCGCTTTTTTCTTTCTTTTTTCAGGCAAAACAAATGAAGCAAAAAAGGCAAAATCTTTGGGCCCAAAAACTGTGGAAAATCCTGTGTATTTTTTGGAGATCAAAAAATCATCCCCTGTTCTTCCACAGGCGATGTGGATAACCTTTCGCGCATTTCTTCCGCCGTTGTTGCCGTAAAAACAGCGTATTTCAAAGATCTGCTTTCAAAATTGTGGATATCTCTGTGGAAAACGTGGATAACTCCTTTCCCCGAGGAAAAGTTTTCCCCTTCTTTGGCAGGCGGCCTGTGCTTTGGGAAAAACAGGCCTGTTTCTTTTCAGGCGCTTGCCCGTCCAAAACGAAGCTTGTCAATCGCTGCCTGCAACGAAGGGTTTCCCCAGAAGTTTTCGTTTTGCTCCTGTTTTTTCTGCCGTTTTTCGTTTTCAAGAAAGAGAGTCAGCGCCGGGATCTTGAAATGCTGCTTTTTGAGAAACATCCGGTTTCATGCGCTGCAGCAGGCTTCGCTGTTTGAAAGACCGCCGGAAGCGGCATCGTTTCTTGGGCTCAAAGGTGTGAAGGCGGCTCTGTTTTCCGTTTTTCCGGTGTTTTTACTGGTTTGGCGTTCGTTTTTTTGCTGCGCTTCTTCGATTTTTACCGGATCAGTTTGGCGGTGAGTTTTTTGTAGGAGTTTTGGCGTTTGGGCGGCGCCTCGAAAAAAGTGAATTGCGTAGTAGTAGGAGTAGGGAGTGTTGATAAGGGGGAAAACCAAAAAAAGTACCCGTGCCCAAAGAATTTGGGGGCGTGCAGAAAACGGTGGAAAACTTCGGAACAGGGTGGAGGGTTTTCCAACTTTTCCACAATGCCGGGGGAAAAACCGGCTTTGGGGCGCAAGGGCTCATAAAGGCAAAGGGTTTGGGGCATGCGGCAAAGATCGCCGGGCAGCCGCCAAATAGGGGAAGAAAGGGTGCGGCCCTTTTCCTGCAGACAGTGTATAGGGAGAAAGGGCCGCTTTGTGTACGGTAGCTGCCGGTCAGCAAGCAAGGCCCCACACGGCGTGCCTGCCGAGTTCGAGGTCGATCTCGAGCAGGCGGTTGTACTTTGCGGTGCGCTCGCTCCGCGCCGGTGCGCCGGTTTTGATTTGGCCGCAGTTGAGCGCTACGGCAAGGTCGGCAATGGTGGTGTCCTCGGTCTCGCCCGAGCGGTGGGACATCACGGCGTTGTATCCTGCCTTCTGCGCCAGGCGCACGGCGTCCATCGCTTCGGTCAGGGTGCCGATCTGGTTGACCTTGACTAAAATGGCGTTGGCCGCCCTGAGCTCGATGCCCTTTTTGAGCCGCTGGGCGTTGGTGGCGAACAGATCGTCCCCCACGAGCTGGATCTTGTTTCCCAGGCGTTGGGTCAAAGTTGCCCAGCCGTCAAAATCGTCTTCTGCAAGGCCGTCTTCGATGGAGATGATGGGATACTTCTTTGCGAGCGCTTCCCAGTGGCCGATCATGCCGCAGGTACTGAGGGTCTCGTTTTGCAGACGGTAGGCGCTGCCGTCGAAGAATTCGCTGGAGGCGGCGTCGAGCGCGATGGAGATCTGCCCCAAAAGCCCTGCGTCGTCTGCCGCTTCGAGCAGCAGTTCGATGGCTGCGGCGTCGGAATCCAGCGCGGGGGCAAAGCCGCCCTCGTCGCCCAGGCCGGTGGAAAGGTTCTTTTTGATCAGCAGCCCTTTGAGGGCGTGGTAGACCCGCACACAGTGCTCCACAGCGGTGGAAAAATCGTTGGCGCCGGTGGGAACGATCATAAATTCCTGCATCGAAAGGCCGTTGTTGGCGTGTTTGCCGCCGTTTAAGACGTTCATCATCGGCCGGGGCAGCACCCGGGCGTTGGCGCCGCCGATGTAGCGGTACAGCGGCAGCTGCAGGCTGTTCGCCGCGGCGCGCGCCATGGCCAAAGAGGCGGCGAGCAGGGCGTTTGCGCCCAGCCTGGACTTGTTTTCGCTGCCGTCGCGGTCGATCAGCAGCCCGTCGAGCAGGGGTTGGTCGTAGGCGTCGCGCCCCGCCACGGCGTCAGTGAGCTCGCCGTTTACCGCGGTGACTGCCTGCAGCACGCCCTTGCCCAGGTAACTGTCGCCGCCGTCGCGCAGTTCGTGCGCTTCGTGCGCGCCCGTGGACGCCCCCGAAGGCACCATGGCGCTGCCGGTCGCGCCGTTTGACAACAAAGCGGTGGCGCAGACCGTGGGAAAAGCGCGCGAATCCAACACCTGCCGCGCGCACAGCCGTTTGACCGTGACCCGTTCACCTGTGATGTTCAAAAAAATACCACCTCCGTCGATCGTTCTTTGGAAAATCAGTGCCGAACGTAAAATGTTAGTGATGATCAACTGCTGCTAACACAGCGTATCTTTTGGACCTTTTCCAGTATTTTGCGGCAAAACAGGGGATTTCATTCAAAAAAATTTCACAATTTTTGGGAAACAAAAGCAAACCCTCTTTCGTATTTAGTGCAAGAGGAAAAGCGAAAACAGCGGAGAAGGCTCCGCAAACCGAAAATGAAAGGAGAGCAAATATGAAAAAGTTGTTGTGCCTGGCTTTGGCGGCGCTGTTTGCGCTGCCCATGGGGGCCCTGGCGGCAGAGGAGGATGTGGCTGTTTCCTCGCCAGCAACAGACCCTGCGGAAGACCTTTGCGGTTATCCGATGGAAGAGCATTTTGCGGACGGCCCGGTCTTTGGAGAATTCGCGGGGGAAGTGACAAAGGTCGGGGAAACCTCCTTTACCATCGAAAGCGAGGAGATGGGCGAGCTGGTGCTGCGCGTGACGGCGGTCACCAATTTTGCCGACGACAAAACGCGCGCGCCGCTGGAATTTGATGATCTGAAAGAGGGCGACACCGTAAAGGTGTGGACGAGCCGGGCGGTCAACGCCTCGCTGCCGCCCCAAACCAACGCTTACGGCGTGCTCGTGGACCCTGAAGAAGTTTCCACCGCGTATTTTTACGAGTGCGGTTCGATCGGCGAGGAGAACGACGCCGGCCGCTATACGCTGACCGACACCGAGCCCGGCATGGAGCTTACGGTGACCGCTGAAACAGAGATCACTTACGCTCTGCAGGAGACCATGCGGCCCGGCATGTACTACTTTGCCTGGATCGACGGCGGCATTGCCGAAAGCTACCCGGCGCAGGCGGCAGCGGATGACCTGGTGGTCTACACCCGCACCATCGTCGCGGTGGAGGAGAGCGGCAGCGTGGTGGTAGATGGCGACATGGTGCTTGGGTACCCCGCCTGCGAAGTGGAATGGACGACGATGCTGCCCGCCATCAAGACCGCGCAGGCCGCGGGGTGGACGACCTGGTACCTGGCTTCTGAACAGCGCGTGCGCTTTGTGAACGAGGAAGGGGAAGAGATCTTCCGCGCTTACGCCGGTTCTGAGGAAGCCACGGTTTACGGCGAGCGCGTGACCATGCCCGCGGCGGCGCAGATGGTCGAGGGCAGGGTGTACGTGCCGGCCTCGGTGTTCTCGCTCCTTGGCTTGGATGTGCGGCTCAACGCTTCCGGTATTGAGGAAGAAGCGCCCGACGCGCCGGATGACGCGGAAGAGATCGTGGACGAACCCATTGGCGAACCGGACGGGGGCGAAGACGATGCGCAAAAAGATGAGCTTGGCGTTTCGCTGAGCGCCGAAGAGGTCACTCCCACCGGGCTGAAGCTCGTGTGCATGCAGGTGGGCGACGGCCCGACGGGCGAACTTCAGACCGGCAGCTGGTTTGCCTTGCAGCAAAAGGACGAACAGGGCGAATGGGTAGATGTGCCGGTATTGCTGGAGGACGTCGCCTTTACCGATGAAGCCTATATGATCTACACCAACGGCGCGACCGAGTGGGAGGTAAACTGGGAATACCTGTACGGCGAGCTGCCGGCGGGGGAATACCGCATTGCAAAAAAGATCAACGATTTCCGCGGCACGGGGGATTACGATACTTACACCTATTACGCCGAGTTCACCATCGGCTGAGTTTTTCCGCCGTTTGAAAAGGGGGCTGCCGCAAAATAAGCGGCAGTCCCTTCGTTCACACAAATTTGGAAGACGCCGTTGTTTTAAAAACTGTGGTTCCGTGCGCCTGTTTCATAGCGGCTCTTTTTTCGTTGGGCCAGTTCTTTGGGCGCTCTTTACAAACGCGGCGATTTTCATTATAATGCTAGCGAAAAGGGGAGAGTTCCTCTTTTGTTCTACTGTTGAGCAGAAAAGCGTAGATGGAGACCCTTTGTTCCAAGAAGGGGGCCACAGCGAGCCGCGGGGGGTGTGAGCGCGGCGGCCGCCGGGAAGGAAGGCATCGCTCCGGAGCGCGGGCGCGAAGGGAGTTTCCTGCGTAGCGCCCGACGGGCAGGCCTGCCGTTACACGGGCTTCGCCGGCAGCGTCCGGCGGCAGAGCGCGCGGTTTTCCCGCGCGAAAATACAGGTGGTACCGCGGTCCTCCGCCCTGTTTGGGGCGGGGGCTTTTTTATTCCGGCCGCGCGCGGCAGGCGGCCGGGCAGGATCTTACAAAGTTTTGATCACGAACGTAAAGGAGCGTTTTTATGGCAGGCTACAAAAAGGTCACGACCGACCTCAATTTCGTTCCCCGCGAAGAAGAAGTGATCCGCTTCTGGAAGGAGAACAAGATCTTCGAAAAGTCGACCCAGAAGAACAGGGGCAAAGAGCCCTACACCTTCTACGACGGCCCCCCCACCGCCAACGGCAAGCCGCACATCGGCCACGTGCTCACCCGCACCTACAAAGACCTCATTCCCCGCTACCGCACCATGAAGGGGTACGACGTGCTGAGAAAGGCCGGGTGGGACACCCACGGCCTGCCGGTCGAGCTCGAGGTGGAAAAGCAGCTGGGGCTTGAGGGCAAGAAGCAGATCGAGGAATACGGCGTAGAGCCCTTTATCCACAAGTGCAAGGAATCGGTGTGGAAGTACAAGCACGAGTGGGAGGAGATGTCCGACCGCGTGGGCTACTGGGCCGACATGGAGCACCCCTACGTCACCTACGAGAACAACTACATCGAATCGGAATGGTGGGCGCTCAAAAAGATCCACGAAAAGGGCCTGTTGTACAAGGGCCACAAGATCGTGCCCTATTGCCCGCGCTGCGGCACGGCGCTTTCCAGCCACGAGGTCGCGCAGGGCTATAAAGAGATCACCGAGCGCTCGGCCACGGTGCGCTTCCAGCTCGAGGGGCAGGAGAACACCTGCTTCCTCGCCTGGACGACCACGCCCTGGACCCTGCCCTCCAACCTGGCGCTGTGCGTCAACCCCGACGTCGACTACGCGTATTTCAAAAACCGCGAGAGCGGCGAAGTGCTGATCTTTGCCCTGGCGCTGGCTCCGGCCGTGTTCGGCGAGGGATGGGAAGACAGGCACGAAGTCGTAAAGACCGTGAAGGGCAAAGAGCTTGAGCACACCCGCTACGTGCCCCTGTTCCCCTTCCAGGCGGCCATGATCAAAAAGGGCGCCGAAAAGGCCTTCCAGGTGCTCGCCGACGGTTACGTCACCACCGAAGACGGCACCGGCATCGTTCACCAGGCGCCGGCCTTTGGTGAAGACGACGCCCGCGTCTGCCGCGATTACGGCCTGCCCTTTGTGCAGGCGGTCGACCCCGCGGGCAAGCTGTGCGGCGGCACCTTCTGGGACGGCCTGTTCGTCAAGGACGCCGACCCCAAGATCATCGAGTACCTCGAAGGCACCGGCCAGCTTTTTGCCGCGCCGGAATTCACCCACAGCTACCCCTTCTGCTGGCGGTGCGACACGCCCTTGATCTACTACGCCCGCGCCAGCTGGTTCATCAAGATGACCGCTGTGAAGGACAAGCTGTGCGCCTTCAACCGCTCGATCAACTGGCTGCCCGAGCACATCAAGGAAGGCCGCATGGGCAATTTCCTGGAAAATGTGGTGGACTGGGGCCTTTCGCGCGAGCGGTACTGGGGCACGCCGCTGCCCGTGTGGCGCTGCAAGGAGTGCGACCACATCCACGTGGTGGGCTCCATTGCTGAACTCAAAGAGCTCGGCAAGGACGTGCCGGAAAACATCGAGCTGCACAAGCCCTTCATCGACGCCGTGCACCTCACCTGCCCGCACTGCGGGGGCGACATGGTGCGCGAGAGCGAGGTCATCGACTGCTGGTTCGACAGCGGCTCCATGCCCTTTGCGCAGTGGCATTACCCCTTTGAAAACAAGGAGATATTCGAGCGCAACTACCCGGCCAATTTCATTTCCGAGGCCATCGACCAGACCCGCGGCTGGTTCTATACGCTGCTCGCCATCTCCACGCTGCTCTTTGACAAGCCGGCGTTTGAAAACTGCATCGTGCTCGGCCACGTGCAGGACCAGGAAGGCCGCAAGATGTCCAAGCACCTGGGCAACGTCATCGCGCCCGAGACCGTGCTGAACGTGCAGGGCGCCGACGCCGTGCGTTGGTACTTCTATTACGCTTCCATGCCCTGGCTGCCCAGCCGCTTCGGGCCGGAGAGCGTTTCTGAGGTGCAGCGCAAGTTCATCGGCACGTATTGGAACACCTACGCCTTCTACGTGCTCTACGCCGACATCGACAGCTTCGACCCCAGCAAGCACACCCTGGTGCGCGAGGAGCTTTCGGAGATGGACCGCTGGATTCTCTCGAAAACCAACTCGCTCGTCAAGTATGTAGACGAGAACCTCGCCGAACTGCACGTGAACGAGTGTGCCCGCGCCCTCAACGGCTTTGTGGACGAGCTTTCCAACTGGTACGTGCGCCGCGGCCGCGAGCGCTACTGGGGCGGCGAGTGGACGGCCGACAAAAACGCCGCCTTCATGACGCTCTACACCGTGCTTTCTACCCTTACCAAGGTGACGGCGCCGTTCTTGCCCTTCATGAGCGAGATGATCTACCAGAACATCGAGCGCCCCTTTGTGGCCGGTGCGCCCGAGTCGGTGCACCTGTGCGATTTTCCCACAGCAGACGAGAGCTTTATCGACCCGGCCATGGAAGAGAACATGGAGCGCGTGCTCTCGGTGGTGGTGTTGGGCCGCGCCGCCCGCGCCGCTTCCGGTCTGAAGAACCGCCAGCCCCTGCCGGCGCTTTACGCCACCGGCGAGCCGCTGGGCGAAGAATACGCCAATATCATCGCCGACGAGCTGAACGTTAAAAAGGTGGAGTTTACCGACGATACCCGTGCCTACACCACCTACAACATCAAGCCGCAGCTGCGCACCATGGGCCCGAAGTACGGCAAGCACCTGAAAGCCATCGGCGAATACCTCAAGACCGTGGACGGCAACGCCGTGATGGACGCTTTCCAAAATGAAGGGGTCTACCGCTTTGAAGTCGGCGGCACGACGGTGGAAATGGCCGAAAGCGACGCATTGTGCGAGCTGACCCAAAAGAGCGGCTTTGTGGCCTCCTCCGACAAGGGCCTGACGGTGGTGCTGGACACCAACTTGACCGAAGCGCTCGTGGAAGAGGGCTTTGTGCGCGAACTGATCTCCAAAGTGCAGACCATGCGCAAGGAAGCCGGGTTCGAGGTGACCGACCGCATCCGCCTGACTTACGAAGGCAGCGAAAAAATCGCTTCGCTGTTTGCGCGCTTCGGCGGCGAGATCTGCCGTGCCACGCTTGCAGCCGAAGCTGCGCCCGGCAGCGCGGGCTATGTGAAGGAGTGGAACATCAACGGCGAACCGGCCAAGCTGGGCGTCGAGAAGGTGTGAAAGGAACAGGTGGCATGTATCTTGCCGACGGATGGAAGGACTACGAGCTGATCGACTGCGGCGGCGGCGAAAAATATGAGCGCTGGGGCAATGTGCGCCTGCTGCGGCCCGACCCGCAGGCTATTTGGCCCATGGAAGGGGAGTGCGCTGCCGACGCCCACTACCACCGCGCCAAAACCGGCGGCGGCGCGTGGGAGTTTTGCCGCCCACTGCCCGAAAAGTGGGACCTTCACTACAAGGACCTCACCTTTGTGGTGCGCCCCACCGGCTTTAAGCACACCGGGCTTTTCCCCGAGCAGGCCGTCAACTGGGACTACATGCGCGGCCTGATAGAAGGCGCGCGGCAAAGCGGGCGGGAAGTGAAGGTTTTGAATCTGTTTGCCTACACCGGCGGCGCGACGGCGGCCTGCCTCAAGGCGGGGGCTTCGGTGCTGCACCTGGACGCCGCCAAGGGCATGGTGGCCTGGGCCAAGGAAAACGCCGCCGCCTCGGGCGTGGCGGACCGCGCGGTGCGCTACATCGTGGACGACGCGCTGAAGTTCGTGCAGCGCGAGGCGCGGCGGGGGCACAGCTACGACGGCGTGGTCATGGACCCCCCGAGCTACGGCCGCGGCCCCACCGGCGAAATGTGGAAGATGGAGGACGACCTTTACAGGCTGGTGGAAGCCTGCGTTTCCATCCTTTCCGGCCGTCCGCTGTTCTTCCTCATCAACAGCTACACTACTGGCCTTGCGCCCACGGTCGTCAAAAATGTGCTCGACCTCAGCGTCAGCCGGCGGTTTGGCGGCCGCGCGGAAGCGCAGGAGCTGGGCATTCCGGCCACACGGCGGAAGATCGTGCTGCCCTGCGGCGCGACCGGCCGCTGGCAGGGGGAATGAGCCATGGCATTTTCGCCCGAGGTATTGTACGAAGACAACCACCTGCTCTGCGTGGCAAAACCCGTCAATCTGCCCGTGCAGGCCGACGAGTCGAAAGACGCCGACCTTTTGACGCTGCTGAAGGGCTACATTGCGCAAAAATACCAAAAGCCCGGCGCGGTCTACCTGGGGCTGGTACACCGGCTGGACCGGCCGGTGGGCGGCGCCATGGTCTTTGCCCGCACTTCAAAGGCGGCAAAGCGGCTGAACGACGCGCAGAAGGCGGGGGGGTTCACCAAGCGCTACCTGGCGGTCTGCCGCGGGCGCGCGCCCCGCGCCATGGAGCTTTCGGGCTGGATCTTAAAGGAGGAGCGCACCCGCTCTTCCCGTATGGTCAAAGAGGGCACGCCGGGCGCAAAATCTGCCCGGCTCTCTTTTGAGCGGCTGTGCTACGACCCAAAACGCGGCCTTTCGCTGCTCTGCGTGCTGTTAAAAACCGGCAGGCACCACCAGATCCGGGTGCAGCTTTCTTCCCTGGGCTTCCCGCTTTGGGGCGACCAGCGCTACGACCCTTCGGCAAAGCCGGGGGAGCAGCTCGCTTTGTGGGCGGCGTGGCTCAGTTTTCCCCACCCCGTCAAAGAAGAACGCATTTCGCTCTTTTCGCCCCCCAAAGGCGGCGTGTGGCAGGTGTTCGAAGAGAAGATGATCGGATGGAAAGCGCCGGTATTGTATCAGGACGACGGCCTGCTCGCCGTGGAAAAGCCGGTGGGCATGGAGGTGGTGGGGGAGTTGGACGCGCTGGTCAAAGAGCGCTTCCCCAACGCCGAACCCCTGCACCGCATCGATGCAAAGACCGGCGGCGTAGTGCTGTTTTCGCTCACAGAACAGTGCCGCGCGGCGCTTCTTCAGGCGTTTGAAAAGCATTTCGTTCAAAAGACCTATTTGGCGGAAGCGCTCCGCGCGCCTCAGGAAGGGATCTACCGCGCGTGGCTCAAAAAGGACGCCGCAAACAGCCGGGTGGAGATTTTAAACGCCCCGGCGGCGGGGGCGCTTTCCATCGAGACCGAAGTGCGCGTAAAAGAGCGCCGGAAGGAAGGCGTGCTGCTTGAAGTTAGGATCCCCACCGGCCGCACCCACCAGATCCGCGCTCATTTAGCGTCTTTGGGCTGCCCGCTTTTAGGGGACGACAAGTACGGCGACCGCGAGGCCAACCGAAGGGCCAAAGTGGCCGGCCAGCGGCTGTGGGCCGCCAGGGTGGGGTTCGCCTTTCCCAAGGGGCATCCTTTGGAAAGGCTCAACAGCCTTTCGATCTGTTCTGAGCCGCCGTGGCTGTAATGGGGCACAAGATGTTGTGGTAAAGCTTTTAAAACTTCACAAACGCCGAAAAATAGCCCATTCTGCCGGGTTTTTTCATTGACAGCCGGAAAACGCTTTACTATAATAAGTAAGCGTATGTTCGCAAACTCGGGCCATGCGTCCTGTTTCGCGTCCCGCCGCGGGGCCAGGGCCGTTGTTTATTCTTAAAAGAAAGAGGTAAAACGCCATGCTTCAGACCTATCAGCCCAAGAAAAGGCAGAGGAAAAAGGTTCACGGTTTCCGCCAGAGGATGAAGACCGCCAACGGCCGCAACGTGCTGCGCCGCCGCCGCGCCAAGGGCCGCAAGTCCCTCACGGTGTAAGCCAGGGGACCTCGCGGCGAAAAAGCGGCTGTAAAGCCGCTTTTCTCACGGAGGATCCAACTTGAACCGTTCCTATTCCCTCAAGCGCAACAAGGAATTCCAGCGGGTGTACCGCAGGGGGAAGTCCCAGGGCTCGCGCGCGGCGGTCATGATCGTCTGCCGGGCGCGGCACGCCTCGGTGCGCGTGGGGTTTTCGGTGAGCAAAAAGCTTGGGAACGCCGTTGTGCGCAACCGAATCAAGCGCCGCGCCCGCGAAGCCTTCCGGGTCTATCTGCCGGAAGTCAAGCGGGGGTACGACATCATCGTCGTCGCGCGGGAAGGCATTGCCGAACTTCCCTTTCCGGAATTGAAAAAAACCATGCGCTATCTGTTGAAAAAATCCGGCCTTCTTTCTTCGGGGGAAGCGGGCCACAACTTCTCTAAAACCCCGAAACAACAGGCGGCAAAGACCCGCGCAGGGGAAGCCGCACAGCCGTGAGCGGGGCGCGCAGGGGCAAAAAGGCCAGCCCTTTTGCGCGCGCGTTGCTGGCGCCCATCCGTTTCTACCGCGGCAATATTTCCCCCAATACCCAACCTTCCTGCCGCTTTCGCCCCACCTGTTCGGAATACGCCATGACGGCCATCGCCCGCCATGGCGCGCTGAAAGGATCGCTGCTTTCCGCATGGCGGATCCTGCGCTGCAACCCCTTTTGCCGCGGCGGCTACGATCCTGTGCCAAAGGCTGGCCGCTGGAGGCCTTCTTTTGACCTTTTGCTCCGCACAAAGCCCGGGCTGCGCACAAGGGGGCGCAGGCGCGTGACCGTGGTGGCGGGGCGGCTGGTGCGGCGCAGTTACAGCGAGCTTTTTGCGCTTCAACAGAAGGACCGGCAAAGCAAAAAGGCCGGTTCGCACCCCACCGAGGAAGAATGACCCCGCGCGGCGTCTGCTGCGCCGATTTGGAGGCCCAATTTGTTTGATACACTTGGCAGACTGCTGTATCAGCTGATGATGCAGTTCAACGATCTGGTGAACAACAACCCGGTGCTGACCGCAACGGTGTTCACCATCATCATCAGGCTCATCATGAGCCCGTTCGACATCATTTCCCGCAAGGCCATGCAGAAGCAGATGGCCGCGCAGCCTTACCTTCTGCGCATCCAGAAGCGGTACGAGAGCAACCCCCAGGTGATGCAGAAGAAGATCAGCGAGTTCAACCGCAAGCACGGCGTCAGCCTGTGGAAGGGCTGCCTGCCCATGCTCCTCACGTGGCCGATCTTCATCATCTTCTTCGACGCCATGCGCTATTGGGCCAACGTCGAGACCGTGAAGATGTTTTTGGACGCTTCGAACGGTGTTTACGACATTTCTCACAACGCGTTTTTGTGGGTGCACAACATCTGGCAGCCGGACAGCGGCCTGGCTTCGGTCATCGTGCCGGGCGCGAACTTTGCCGCATTGCCCTTTGACAACCTGGCCCGCTTCTTCAGCGCCGAGAGCATGGAGCTGGTGCGCGAAGCCGCGGCCAACGGCGGCGCCGTTTATACCCAGGTCATGGCGCCCGTGGCGCAGCAGTACGAAGGCGTGATGAACGGCTGGTTCATTCTGCCGCTGCTTTCGGCCGGTTTGGTGGTGTTGCAGTCCTTCATTACCCAGAGCAAGCAGATGCGCCAGGCCCAGGCGGGGCAGCGGGGCGGTATGAGCCCCTGGGTGATGAACATCGTCATCGCCTTGATCACGGGCTACATCTGCCTGAGTTACAACGCGCTGTTTACGGTGTACTGGGTGGTGAGCAACCTGTGCAGCATCATCCTGCAGCTCATTCTCAGGGCCATCTATCCCATGAACTCCTACAAGTTTGAAGGGGAGGCAGAACTTTAATGTCTGAATTCATCCCAAGAACCATGGAGTCGAAGGGGAAGTCCATCGACGAGGCCATTTTCAGGGGCCTGCAGGAAATGGGCGTCTCCATCGACGAAGTCGATATCGAAACCGTGCAGGAAGGCTCCAAGGGTCTTTTGGGCCTTGGTTCCAAGCCCTTTATCGTGCGGTTGACCACAAAGCCCCTGGACCTTTCGGCGGTAGAGGAAGCAAAGCCGCAGAAAAAGCGCGAACGCCGCCCCCGCAGGGAAGAACCCCGCCGCCCGGAACCCGAGGCAAATGAAGGCGGGACGCAGCCGGCGGCCGGGTTGGAAACGGCGGAGGCAGCGTCCGAAGAAGGGGAGAGTTTGGAAGAAGCTTCGCGCCCCAGGGAGCGCCAGCGCACCCGCCGCAAGCGGGGGCGTTCCGACCGCGGCGAACCCAGGCAGGAACGGGTCGTGCCGGAAGACGACACGGTGTATACGCCCTATGTGCCCGGCGAAAGCGAGTGCGAGGGCGCAGAGTTCCTTGCCGGCGTGCTCGAGCGCATGGGCATCGGCTGCAAGCTGGGCTTTGCCGAGACCGAAAACGCCCTGAAGTTCCGCATCGACAGCGATACCATGGGCATTTTGATCGGCCACCGCGGTGAAACGCTGGACGCTTTGCAGTACCTTACCGGCCTTGTGGTGAACAAGCGCCGCGAGGAATACCGCCGCGTGGTGCTCGACACGGAAAATTACCGCAACAAGCGGGAAGACACCCTTATTCTGCTCGCCAGGCGGCTGGCTGCACAGGTGCGCGCTACGGGAACGCCCATCGTGCTCGAACCCATGAATCCCTACGAGCGCCGGGTGCTGCACGCCGCGCTGCAGAACAACCCCTACGTGACCACCCACAGCGAAGGGGAAGACTTGGACCGCCGCGTGGTGATCGAGCCGCGGGAATAAAGAAGGAAATGTGCGGATGAGACGCAGCGACAGAGAAGTGACCGATAGCGCGCGCATCGACGCCGTGATAAAGGATTGCGATTGCCTGCGGCTGGGGTTTGTGACCGAAGAGGGCGCTTACATCCTGCCGGTCAATTTCGGTTTTGAACACGCCGGCGGGGTGCGGCGCTTTTACCTTCACGGCGCAAACGAAGGAAAAAAGGCTGCCCTTTTGCGGCAGGGCGGCAGCGTCGCCTTTGAGCTCGACTGCGGCCACGCCTTAAACCCGGCGCAAGAGGGGTGCGGCTACTCCTACCGCTATTGTTCGGTCATGGGCCGCGCAGAGGTAACGGTGCTGAGCAGCCCGGAAGAAAAAGCCCGGGCGCTGAACTGCATTTTGCAGAATTACACCCAAAAAAACGGCTGGCAGTTTCCGCCGGCCGCGCTTGCAGAGACCATGGCCGTCATGCTGACCGTGACCGAGATCTCCTGCAAGATCCACGAATAAAGAGATTTCCGGCGGCGCACCTGTTTTTGTATAGGCGTGCCGCCGGAAATTCTTTTTGGTTGGGCGCTGTTTATTCCCCCACCGTGCCCCCGCGGTGCAGCCGCAGGATCTCGTCGGCGAGCAGATGGTCGACGATGAGGGTGTTGAAGTAACGGTTTTTGGCCGCGTACAGCACCGGCATGGCCTTGTAGTTGCCTGCAGCCAAAAGGATGCTGCGCGGCACCCGCCGCAGTTCCTCAAGAGGGAAGGCCTCAACAGCGACATTGCGCCCGATCAGCCGGGAGGGCCGGCCGTCCGAAAAATACATTTGCGAGAGGATCTCGCCCCTGGCGTCGGGGTTGAGGTCGGTAACGCCAAACATATCGGTCATGCGTTCCGCCATATAACACTCGTCTTCGGTAGGCGGCGCGCCGACCGAAATGACCACCGCGTCGAGCTGGTTCCAGTATTCCTTGATCTGTGCGACGTTGTACTCCTCGGCGATGGGCCGGGGCTCGCCGGGCTGGCGCATGGAAACGTGCAAGTAATAGGTCTGCCCTCCACACCGGCCGCTGTAGCGCCCGACGCTTTCGCCGGACTGCAGAAAGCGGTTGCGCAGCGAAGCGTTGCTCACCAAAGGCACAAACAGTTTTTCGGGCGAGGGGGAAAGCTGGGGCAAGTATTCGGCCGTGTAGTACACCGTGCGCCCCCACCCGACGCCGATAAAACGCGAGTGCTCCAAAAGGGAGGGCAGGTGCGCGGCCGCTACCGAGGCGACGTCTAAAATGAGCTGCTGCTGGGTCTGCGGGCTGCTTTCGCCCACCGAGGCGGGCACTACGATCACTTCATCCAATCCCAGCGCTTCCTGCAGCTTTTCTTCGGACTCTTTTAAGGCGAAGTCAGAGGGCGGCTTGATCTCGATGCACACCACGCCGGTCGTGCGGGCGCGCTCCAGCAGGCGGGAGACCGTAGAGCGCGAAATGTTTTCCTGCTTGGCGATCTCCAGCTGCGAAAGATTATCCATATAGTAACTTTTTGCCACCCGGTAGACCAGCGCGTTTTCAAATTTTTTCGTCATAAGTCCCCCAATCACTTGCAACAGAAATTTTGTGCTCGCATTTTTTCAATCATTATAACAAGCAAAGGCCTTCTTGCAAAGCAAAAAATGAGTATTTGCCCAGATTTTCAGAAGTTTTTTGCCGTTTTTGTGAACATCTGATGCAGTAAAAATAGTTTTGTATGGTGAATCAATAAAAGTTGCGGAGCTAAATTTTAAAAAAACGATCATTTTACTGCTTGACTTTGCTTTGTAGTTGCAATATCATTATAGAAAACAGAAATCGCACAAAATTTTAGGCAAATTTTCAATTACGTTTTTCGATCCCTTATTCCGGAATCCAAAACCCTGTTTTTCCTTATTGTGAACCGGGAAGCATTGCCGCAAAAACAGAACATATAAGGCAGCCGCAGCCAGTGTAAGACCGCGCGCTCCTTTTTAGGTAACTTCACGACCCCAGGATCATCAAAGCGGAGGCAAAGTATCATGGTTGATCTTTCCAAAATGACAAAAGAGACCATGGGCAAGGTGTTCGATTACGCCATTCTGCCCAAGGACACCACCGAACAGAAAGTGCGCGACGGCGCGAAGGAAGCCATTAAGTGGAACTGCGCCGCCATGTATGTTTCCAGCTCGTTCTGGATCCCCACTGTGGTGGAAGAGCTGGCCGGCACCGATGTTCTGCCCGCCTGCGGCATCAACTTTGCCTGGGGCTCCGGTTCCCCCGCCGTCAAGGAATTTGAGACCGCCGAAGCCGTAAAGCTGGGCGCGAAGTCGGTCGATCTTTCGGTCAACGTCGGCGCGGTGAAGGACCGCAAGACCGATGTGGTGCGCGACGAACTTAAGCGCTTCAAGGGTGCTGCCGGCAGCGCGCTGACCAAGGGCATCATCGAAATGTGCTTCCTTTCGGATGACGACATCAAGTTCGTGTGCGAGCTGCTCGCCGAGTGCAACATCGACTACATGAAGACTGCTACCGGCCAGTTTGAAGGCCCCTCTATGAACCAGTTCCTCGTGGCGAAGGAAGCCTTAAAGGGCACTCCCGTAAAGCTGAAGGTCTCGGGTGTGAAATACCCGCGGCCGCAGAACGCCTACGCCTTCCTGCTCGCCGGCGCCGACCTCATCGGCACCCGCGCTGCGCCCGAGATCATCGGTGCGCTCGATCAGATGCGCGCGATCGGCCTGGTTCCGGCGTATAAGGGCTGATCAACGCTGATCGATCTATAAATTTTAAACGATTTTTCTGTTTCACTGAAGCATCTGCGCCGTGTGCCGTTTGCGGGGATTTTGAGAGAGAGTTTCCAAAAAACGGCGCGCGGGTACACGTGAAAAAACAAAAAAACGGAGGTAACAAATGGGCAAGTATCTTGTTGGCATCGATGAAGGCACCACCGGTTGCAAGACCTGTATTTTTGACTTTGAAGGCAATCTCGTAGGTACCGACTACAGAGAATATCCCTGCTACTACCCCCATCCCGGCTGGGTGGAACAGAAGTCGGAGGACATCACCCCCGCGCTGTTCGCTTCGATCAAGTCCGCCATCGAAGGCTCCGGCATCGATCCCAAAGAGATCGTCGCCCTCGGCCTGTCTTCCCAGGCTGGCCCCGTCGGCCTGGTCGACAAGGACGGCAAGATGATCCGTGACTGGGTGGGCTGGCAGGACGTTCGTGCGCAGCAGCCTGAGTGCGACGAGATCCTCTCCATGATCCCCCACGACGAATACTACGCCATCACCGGCGACCCCCTCGGCTTCACGCTGTCGGCCGCCCGCAAGATCTGGCTGAAGCACAACGAGCCCGAAAACTGGGCCAAGGCCGCCAAGGTCATCGACATGCAGGAGTACTTCCTGAAGGAGTTCGGCGCTGACGGTTACTACACCGACCTTTCTTCCGCCTCCCGTGCTTCTGCCTGCGACGTCAACAATCACTGCTGGTCCAAGCGCATGATCGAAGACATCTACGGCATGAGGATGGATCAAGTCGCTGAGCTCACCACCGAGTGCGGCCGCGTCGTTGGCCACATCAACGAAGAGATCTCCGAAAAGACCGGCCTGCCCGTGGGCTGCAACATCTGCGTCGGCGCGCACGACCAGAACTGCAACACCTTCGGCTGCGGCGGTGTGGACGATGGTACCGCCGTCATGGTTATCGGCACCTTCGGTTCCTGCTTCGTCGTTTCCGACAAGCCCATCCGCGACCCCAACAAGAAGCTGATCGTTAAGGGCAACCACGGCGTTGGCAACTGGACCATTGAAGCCTTCTCGAACGCTGCGGCTTCTTCCTTCCGCTGGTACCGCGACACCTTCGGCGACATCGAAAAGCAGATCGCCAAGGAAACCGGCAAGGATCCCTACGACATCATGACCGCCTCCATGGCCGAAGACTCCGTCCCCGGCTCCAACGGCATCACCTTCCTGTCCTTCCTGCAGGGCGCTGCGGGCGCGCGCATCAACGCCAATGCTAAAGGCGCGTTCCTGGGCATCACCCTCGGCACCAAGAAGGCCGACATGGCCCGCTCGGTCATTGAAGGTATCTGCTTCGAAATGTACGACATCATCCGCGCCGAAGAAGCTGCGGGCATCGAGGTCAACACCATCCGCCTGACCGGCGGCGCCGCGAAGTCCCCGTTCTGGTGCCAGATGCTGGCCGACATCACCGGCAAGAAGATCCTCACCCTGAAGGCTTCGGAATCCGGCTGCTTGGGCGCCGCTCTGTACGCCGGCATCGGCTCGGGCGTGTACAAGGATTGCCACGACGCCACCAACCGCGCCGTCAAGATCGCCAACGAGTACAACCCCGATCCCAGCAAGTTCGACGTTTACCAGAAGGCGTTCCAGCGCTGGTGCGACGCCTACGACGCTCTCGACGGCCGCTTCTATTGATCGGCTGGCCAAGCGTTTGCTGGCTGCGTAACGGTACAAACAAAAAGGTCCCCGTCCCTTTGGGCGGGGCCTTTTTGTACAACGAAAACCCCCGCTTGAAGCGGGGGTTTTCGTTGTACAAAAATTCGCGAAATAGGCGACAGCCTATTTTGCGACAGCTCCCGTTACAGCACGAGCTTATCGTTCACCACGCGGCTGCCGCTTTCCTGCTCAAAGCGGGCAAGCAGCTTTTCCACGGTCATTTGCCGCTTTTCTTCGCCGGAAATATCCAGTGCGATCCGCCCGCGCTCCATCATGATCAGCCGGTCGCCATAGCGCAGGGCGTCGCGCATGTTGTGGGTGATCATCAGCGTGGTCAGCTGGTGTTTGCGCACGATGGACTCGGTCTCTTCCATGACCTTTTCGGCCGTGCGGGGGTCGAGCGCGGCGGTGTGCTCGTCTAAAAGAAGCAGTTTGGGCCGCTTGAGAGCCGCCATGAGCAGGGTGAGCGCCTGGCGTTGCCCGCCGGAAAGCGCGCCCACAGCAGTCTTTTTGCGCGTTTCCAGCCCCAGGCCCAGGCCTGCAAGCGCTTCTTCAAAAGCTGCGCTGTCGGCGCGTTTGACCCCGGTGCGGAAGGAGGAGCGCTTTTCCCCGCGGATCTTTGCCATGGCGAGGTTTTCTTCCACCGTCATGTTCGGCGCGGTGCCCATCAGCGGGTCCTGAAACACCCTGCCAATGTCCTTTGCGCGCTGGTACTCCTTTTTTGCGGTCACGTCTTCGCCGTCGAGCAGCACACGGCCGCTCTGGGGCAGGCAAACGCCGGAAACGACGTTCAACAGGGTGGTCTTCCCTGCGCCGTTGCCGCCGATCACGGTGACCCATTCGCCGGGGGCAACGTCTAAAAACAGTTCAAAAAGCGCCAGTTTTTCGTTGACCGTGCCGGGCTGAAACACCAGCGTTACGCCTTTTAATTCCAACATTTTTTCGGCCATGTCAATCCTTCCTTCCGCCGTAGAGCATTTTCTGCTTGCCGCCCGGGCGCTTTAACCGGGGAATCCACAGCGCCAGGCCGACGATGGCCGCGGTGAGGATCTTGAGGTCGCCGTTGTTGAAGAAAGGCGCGAGCATGATGAGAGCGATAACGCAGCGGTAGACGATGGAGCCCAGCGCCACCGCAATGAGGCTGCGCAGCAAAGATTTCCGTCCGAAGAGCACCTCACCGATGACGACAGAAGCCAGGCCAATGACGATGGCGCCCACGCCCATCTGCACATCGGAATACCCCTGCTGCTGCGCCAAAAGCGAGCCGCCCAGGCCGATGAGCGCATTGGCGATCATCAGAGCGAGAATGGTGGTGGAATCGGTATTGACACCGCTGGCGCGGATCATGCGCGGATTGCCGCCCGTGGCGCGAATGGCCAACCCCTTTTCGGTGCGAAGGAACAGCCACAACAGCGTGCCGCACAACACCACGGCAAACAGCCCAACGATCAGTTCGCTCACCGCGTTGGAGACCCCCAACAGGTCTGCCACGGCGCGAAAAACGGTGGGCTTTCGCAAAAGCGCAAGGTTGGACTTGTTGTCCATGACCCGCAGGTTGATGGAATAGAGCGCCAGCTGGACCAAAATGCCCGAAAGAATGGCGGGAATGCGGGCTTTGGTGGCCAAAACACCCGTCAAAAGCCCGGCCAGGCAGCCCATGACCGTTGCGGCAAACGTGGCGAGCAGCGGATCGGCCCCCACGGTGATGAGCAGCGCGCAGGTCGCGCCGCCAAAGGCTACCGTGCCGTCGGTGGTCAAATCGGCAAAATCTAAAATGCGGTAGGTAATGAACACGCCAAAGGCTACCAATGCCCACAATAGGCCCTGGCTGGCCGCGCTCAGCAGTACGGATAACAAAGAACACTCACCTCGTCTCAGTCTGATCTTTCGCCCGCCGCCGCCTGTGCGCGCGGCGCGGCGCAGCCCCAAGGCTGCATTTTTATTGTATCAAAAACCGCCGCACTTCGCCACGGTTCTTTTTTGCCCGCCAATAAACCCGGGGCGTTCTTTTTGACTGTCTTTTCGCGCCCGGCCTGCCGTGCTATACTACAGATAAAAAAGGAAGGCGGGCAGATCCTGCCCGCGGCGTTGTAGAAACACCCATGAAAACACTGATGCATATTTGCTGCGCACCCTGTTCGATCATGTGCGTAAAGACCCTGCGCGAAGAGGGCGCCGAGCTTACGGGGCTGTGGTTCAACCCCAATATCCATCCCTTTACGGAATACCGGCAGCGCCGCAGCACGTTGGAGGAATACGCAAAGACCATTGCGCTGCCCTTGCTGCTGCAGGACGAATACGGCTTGCGTGGATTCGTGGCGGCCGTGGGAGAGGATTTTTCCCACCGCTGCGCGCTCTGCTACCGCCTGCGCCTCTTCGGCGCAGCGCGCGCGGCAAAGGAGGGCGGGTTCGACAACTTTACCTCTTCGCTGTTCATCAGTCCTTACCAGAACCACGAGCTGATGAAAGAAATCGCCCAGGAAGCGGCGGCGGCTGTTGGCGTGCCCTTTTTGTACCACGATTTTCGCCCGTATTTTAAGGAGGGGCAGGAAAAAGCCAAGAAACTGGGGCTTTACCGGCAAAAGTACTGCGGCTGCATTTTTAGCGAAGAGGAGAGGTACCGCAAGCCCAACCGTATTTTAAAAGACTGCGAAGCCGGGCTTGCGCGGGCAAGAGAGCTGCGGAGCTCCTTGGAAGGTTAAAAAACAGGGCCGCAAAAACGCCTTTGCGGCAAAAGGAAGGGAAGAAACCCATGATTCCGGTCGTTTCGGTAGAACAGATGCGCAAGTGCGACGCGGCGCGCTATAACGCTATGGAAGGGGGCAGCAAAGCCCTGATGCAGCTGGCGGGCGAAAGCATTTTTCGCGCCGTAAAATGGCAGGGGCCTGTGGCGGTAGTGTGCGGCGTGGGCAACAATGCCGGCGACGGTTATGTGCTGGCCGCACTGCTTTTTGAAGCGGGCATCCCCTGCCGCGTTTTTTTGCTGAAGGAAAAATTCTCGGCGGACGGCAGGGTATTTTTTGAGCGCTGCCAAGCGCTGGGCGTGCCCTGGGAAGTGTGGGAAGAAGGCCGGGAATTGACGGGGTTTGCCTGCATTGCAGACTGCCTGTTCGGCACGGGCTTTGCCGGATTGGCGCAGGGCAAGGCCGCGGCGCTGATCGGGTGCGTCAACCGCGCGGCTGCGGCGGGCGCGCGCGTGATCGCGGCCGATATCCCCAGCGGGCTTTCGGGCGACACCGGATTGGGCGCGCCGGCTGTGCGGGCAGAGCGCACGGTTTCCATCGGATTTTTGAAAAAGGGCCACGTGCTCAACGCCGCCAAGGACCACTGCGGAGCGATACGGAACGAAAACATCGGCATTCCGCTGTTGGGCGAAGCGGATTGGCTGGCGGAGCGCGCGGACCTTGCCGGTGTGATCGCGCCGCGGCCCCACCACTGCCACAAGGGCACGTATGGCACGGCCGCTTTGCTGGGCGGCTGTTTGCAGTACGGCGGCGCGGCCAAGCTGGCCAACCTCAGCCTGTGCGCGCTGCGCGCCGGCGCGGGCATTTCCCGCCTGTGCGTGCCAAGGAGCCTGATGAGCGCGGTGGGGCCGTATATGCTGGAAAGCACGCTCTGCCCGCTTGCCGAAACAGCAACAGGCAACATCGCGCCCGACCCCGCTTCCCTCAAAGCCGCCATGGAAGGTGCTGCCGCCCTGGGCGCAGGCATGGGGCTGGGCCGCTATGAGGAAGGCCCCAAGGTAGTAAAATACCTGCTCAACAACTTTGCCGGCCGGCTGCTATTGGATGCCGACGGCCTGAACGCCCTGGCTGTGCTGGGGCCTGAGGCGCTGAAGGACCGGGCGTGTGCAGAAGTGGTGCTCACCCCGCACCCCAAGGAGTTTGAACGCCTTTCGGGCGTGCCCGCGGCAGAGGCTGCGGCAGAACCCGGCGCCTGCGCCCGCGCCTTCGCAGAGCGGTACGGCGTGACCGTGCTGTTAAAGGGTACGGCTACGACTGTGACGGACGGCAAGCGCGTGTGGTACTGTGACCGGGGCGCGCCCGGCATGGCTACCGCCGGCAGCGGTGATGTGCTTTCGGGCGTGATCACCGGCCTGCTCGCGCACAGCCGGGCCAGCGCTGCGGCAGTGGCGCTGTGCGGTGCGTGGCTGTGCGGCACGGCGGGGGAGCTGGCGCAGGCGCGCGTGGGTGCGGTGAGCATGACCGCTTCGGATACCGTCAAAGAGCTGCCTGCCGCCGTGCGGAAGCTTTTGGAAGAGAGCGAATAGAGGGCCGGTTTTTATCAAAGACTGGAAATACAGGAAAAAAGGGCCTGGCAAACGCATTGCCAGGCCCTTGATTTAAATCAAAAGGCAGAATGAGGAACAGGGAAAGCTACAGGCAGCCGTCAAAGAAGTCGATGACGCCTTGAACGACTTCGTCCCGAATCTCGCGGCAGTTGTGGATCTCATGCCGCCAGCCGCTGTAGGCTTTGACTTTTGCCGGGTGCCCGCTTTGGATGAGCAAATTGGCCACGTGGTAGAGCCCTTCGCCGTAGTTGCCGCAAGGGTCGCAGTCACCGGCAATCAAATAGACCGGCAGGCCTTTGGGCACCTGTTCGGCCCAGTCCTCGGCTTCGATCACGGCCGAGAGCTTGACGAAATCGTAGAGCAGCTGCACAGTGGGGTCAAAGCAATTGAAGGGATCGCTGGCATGGTCGGCCACTACGCGCGGATCGTTGCAGATCCACCCGTTGACCACGCCGTCGTCAAAGCGCTCGTCCATGTCTACAAAGCATTTGCCCATCCAGCCGCCGCCGCGCTCGGCGCCCCGTCCGGAAGTGATCATGCCTTCGAACTCAGAATCGTGGATCATGATCTCGCAGCCCTTCATGCCGGAGACCACACCGCACAGGCACAAGGCTTTGATGTCCTCGCCGTACAGGGCGGCATAGCCCCGTGCCAGCATGGAGCCCCAGCTGTGGCCAAAGACCAGGTAAGGGATGCCGGGGAAGGTGGTTACAGCCAGGTCGTGCACGCTGCGCTCGTCCTTCAAATAGGTAAGGTAGCCGTCGAGACCGGTGGTGCCGGGGTCGCCCAAAGTGCCGGAATCGTAGCCGGTTTTGCCGTGGCCAATGTGGTCGTCGGCAATGACGGCGTAGCCCGCCTCCTGGAACATGCCGATCATGTGCAGGTAGCGGCGGGAGTGCTCGCCAAAGCCGTGGATAAGCTGAATGACGCCTTTGGGCGGGTCCAAGGGGGTGTAGATCCAGCCTTTGAGCTGGTCGCGTCCGTTGGCAGAGGGCAGGGTAAATTCTCTGATCGCCATGGGGGACCTCCTTTGCAGTCGGAAAAGGCCGGCTGTGTGCACGCCGGGAAGGAAAGGGGAAGCTAGAGCGTTAAGTTTTTACTAAATGGAGAAATGTATATATCGTTATTTTGATTGTAATGGCAGTAAAATGACGTGTCAAGTTAAATTATTGAAAAAACAAACTTAATTTGGTTGGGTTTAACGAAGAAGTGAGCGATTTTGCTACTATAACGATTGAAAAAAGAAAAGGAAGAGTGAAAAAATGATCCTATTTTGAACTGCAAAAACGGGCTGCGTCCCAAAGCGCAGCCCGCAGTGTGTAAAGACGATTATTGCCGGGGCAAAATGCGCCCTTCTTTTAGGTCGAACTCGCCCTCGCAGGCGCGCATGGCCAAAATGGTGTTTTGCAGCAGCTCGTCGAGCGAAACGCCCATCAGTTCGGCCCCTTTTTGAATGACCTCGCGCGAGCAGCCGGCGGCAAAGCGCTTGTCCTTAAACTTTTTCTTCAAGCTGGAAAGCTCCATATCCTGCACACTTTTTGAGGGGCGCATGCGCGCCGCCGCACCGATGAGGCCGGTCAGCTCGTCGGTGGCAAACAACACCTTTTCCATGGGGTGGGTGGGTTACACGTCGCTGACCAGGCCCCAGCCGTGGCTGCACACCGAATGGATGATGCTTTGGGGCACCTTTGCGGCGCTCAAAAGCTCCACGGCCTTTTTGCAGTGCTCTTCGGGGTACTGTTCAAAGTCGATGTCGTGCAGCAGGCCCACCACGCCCCAGTACCCGGCGTCTGCACCGTAGCCCAGCTGTTCGGCGTACCACTTCATCACGCCCTCTACGGTGAGCGCGTGGATGAGGTGGAAGGGCTCGCTGTTGTAGGTGCGCAGCAGCGCCCAGGCGGCGCCGCGGTCCATGGTTTGCGCAAATTCCTGTTCCATGAGGCAAGTTCCTCCTTTTTGTTCAACAAAAGATAGATAATGCTAACCGGCGCCGCGCTCAAAAACGGGGCGAAAGAGAGCCGTTTTTTACCTGAAATACCGCGCCGGTATTGCGCCTGCGGGGCAGCGCAGTGCAGGTCAAAATGGTTTGAAAAGGGGCCACAGCCTCCATGAGCAGGCCCTGGCGGGTCTCGTCGAGCTCGCTCAAAACATCGTCGAGCAGCAGCACGGGCTTTTCGCCCACGCGTTCTTCCATACAGAACAGCTCGGCGAGCTTTAGGGCGAGCGCCGCCGTGCGCTGTTGGCCCTGGGAGCCGAAAGAGCGCAGTTCTGCGCCGTTGATGGAAATGAGAAAATCGTCGCGGTGGGGGCCGTGGCTGGTGGCCCCGCGGCGAATGTCCTCCCGCCGGACGTCAAGCAGCGCCTGGCGCAGCGCCGGGCCGGAAAGGTCCGGCCGGTAGGAAACGGCAAGCTCCTCCCGCCCGGAGGAGATGGCGCCGTGCATCCGCGCCGCCATGGGCGCGATGAAGTCCATGGCCTCTTTGCGCGCGGCCGAAAGCGGGCCCGAGGCGCGTTCGAGCTGCTCTTCCCACACGTCGAGCTGGGCGGAGTCGCCGCCCTTTTGCGCGAGCTCCTTGAGCAGGGCGTTGCGCTGGGCCAGGGCCTTTTGGTAGGCGGCTAGAGCGTAGAAATAGGCGCCGCCGGTCTGGCAGAGCAGAATGTCCAAATACCGCCGCCGCACCCCCGGGCCCTCCTTTACCAGCGAGAGTTCCCCTGGCGAAAAGAGCACGGCGTTAAGACAGCCCATCAGATCGCCCATGCGGGAGATGGGCGCGCCGTCTAAGCGCGCCTGCTTGCGCCCCGCGCGGGGCAGGCGGAATTCGATGCGCCGCGAAATGCCCGCGCGCACCAAATCCACCCGCACGTAGGCCGCTTCGGCCCCAAAGCGCACCAGTTCACCGTCGTGCACGGTGCGGTGGCTGCGGCCTGCCGCACACAGGTAGATGGATTCGAGCACGTTGGTTTTTCCCTGCGCGTTTTCGCCTAAAAGCACGGTAAGGCGCTCGTCCAACGGGAGTTCGAGCGCCTCGTAATTGCGGTAATTCGCCAGTTTAAGGGAACGGATGTGCATTGTTTACGGTTTGAGGATGACGAGGAACACCGCCATTAAAATGCCGGCGAGCAGCAGCACGCTGCCGAGGATGGCGTAAAGAATGGATTCCTTCTTGCGGCCGCCTTTTCCCTGGTTGTCGGCCACGCGGATAAACTCCACCACCCCGAAAATAGCAATGGCGATAGAGACCATGAGGATCTGCATTTTGTTGTTGCCCGAGAACAGAACGGTGGCGACGACCAGCAGAATGGTCAAGATCAGCAGTCCGGCAGAGACGTTGTGCAGCACCTCGCTCGACCACTCGTACATCCGGCGGCCGCGGGGGCCGGTGTTTTGCACAGCCTTGCGGTGGTTGCCTTTGCGGCTGTTAGCCATGGGGAAGATCCTCCTTATAAAAGGTTTTAAAAACTAGGCTGCGGGCCCTGCGCCAACGGCGGCGGGGGAAAGGGGTTAGTTGGGCTGCGCTTTTATGCAGTAGGATTGCAGGCTCTTTTGGCAGCCGTTTTTTTCGTAAAACCCTTCGGCGCCCGGCTGCGCGCCAAAGTAGAGCAGCGTGGGCGTGGCTTTGCGGGCAAGGGCCAAAAGCGCGCTGCCCACCCCGCGCTTTTGGTAGGCGGGCAGCACGAGCAGCTCGGTGATGGTGCCGAAGAAATACCCTTAGTAGACAAGGGGAACTACGGTTTTCACTGCCCGTGTCCCCATAGAACATTGTTGCGGCCCCTCTTCAG
>CALWSW010000008.1 GCA_944384305.1 uncultured Christensenellaceae bacterium | reverse complement strand
CAGCTCGCCCGGGCCCAAGGCCAGCGTCACCCCCGAACGGCGCAGCGAGGCGCGCACATCGGGGAAACTGTCCACCGGCGAGCGCCCGGTGCGGATGAGTTCTGCCTCGGCCTCGGCGGTCTCTTCCTGCAGGCGCGCGGCCGCCTCGTAATCGCTCACGGGGCGCAGCTTCTCCGCAAACTCGCGGCCCATAACAGAAACCGCGCAATCGGCGAGCATGCTGCGGATCTTGTCAAATTCCAGTACTTTCAGTACCCGGTCGGTCATGTTGAACCCGTTGTTTCCTTTCTTATCTCAGACGCCGCAGCACCGGCGTCCACAAAAACATTGCTTCTGTCTGCAAATTGTAAGGAAGGCGGCTTCCCTCCCCCCGCACAGCGGTTTTCTTGCCCGCGGTGCAAAAGGCTTTTTCCACGCCCTCAGGTTTCCCGCAAAGGAAAACCCGAGGCATCTTGCATAGGCAGTCACGTTGTGGGCCTTCGCTCCTGCAGCCTGGCCTGCGCCGTCAAAAAGCCGCGGGCGAACCGCCCCGCCGTCGAACGTTCCAGCGGGCGGACTTCTCCGGCAGCAAGCGCCTGCCGGTAAGCCGCCAGGCGCGCCTTGACTTCGGCGCCGCTTTCGGTGGTAAAGTTCAGCCGCCAGGCCGAAGCGCCGCAGGCGGCAAGCGGACCGAACACCCGCAGGCCGTCAAGCGGCAGGGAATTGAGCACCTGCACGTTGCACCTTCCGGGGGCAACGGTCAAGGGCAGCAGCGCAAATTCCACGCTCCGGCGGTCGGTCAAAGCCCGCGGCTTAGCGCTGCAGCCAACAAAACAGTCCTTGGCGCACTTGCCCCGCCGCGCCCGTTCGGGGCAGTGCAGCAGGTGCATCAGAGGCAATCTGCCGTACACCACCACTTCGGCCGGCAGATGGTTTATTATATCACGGATCTGCGCGGCTGTTAACTCTGCCGAAAGCGCCGCGCGCCCAAGCCCCAGCGCCCGGTAGGCCGCCGCGCTTTGAGAATTGGCAATGTTGAGCGTAAAATCCCCCCGCACGTCGGCAAACTCCTGCTTCAGCACGGAAATATTTCCTATATTAGACGCGACTGCGCCTGAAAATGTTCCCGGTCCTGCCGAAAAAACCGCGTCATAGGCAAGTTTTTCTTCCTCTCCCAGCAGCACGGGCGGCAGCACTGCAAACACCGGCAGGCCTTTTTCCAAGGCCGGTGCGGCCAGTCTCTGCAGGTTCCCAGCAGTAAAAAGCCGGGGCTGCACGTAGAGTTCCTGTGCGCCCCCTTCCACTGCCGCTTTTGCCTGCTCGAGCGCAGCCACCTGCGCCACTAACACCGGCCGTTCAGGCTTTTCTGCGTTCGTGGGCAGCGGGGGCAATGCCGGTGCGCGGTGCGCTCTGCGGCCCTGGGCCACGATCTTTGCCGAAAGCTCCTCCACCGCCTTGCGGCGCAGCTCGTTCACGGCGCTTGCGGGCACAAAGGCCGCGCCGTCTGTATCGCAGTCAAAAGTTCCCAGCGAAAAGGGCGTGCCGCCCAGTTTTCCCGCCAGCGCGCGCAGCTTTTCAGGCGTGGCAGGGGCATTTTGTGCCGGCTGTACCTCGTTTCCCGCAGCCGCAGCCTCCTGCCCCAACGCGCGCATCGTGAAGGAGAGCGGTTCGCCGCAGCGCGCTGTTAAAGCAACGGCCGCCAAAGCGGTGCGGGGAGACTCCCTTGCGGTGCGAAGCACATTGTCGTTTTGGGCTTTGTCAACGGTGCGGTACACCGTCAGCCCCTCGCCCTTTAATCCCGAAAAGCGCGAAAACCCCTGCGGCAGATCGTGCTTTGCGATAACAGTTTCATCCTCGTCGGCTCCCGGGCGGCGCACGCACAGCTCGTCACCCGTCACGACCGGCAGCGTCAAATCGATGCCGTTATGGGTCAGTTTTCCCACCGGCACGCCCCAGTTGCCCGGCCGCTCGGGCGCGACCTTGCCGTCCCGTTCTAAAAAATACCCATCTGAAAATCCGCCGCGGTGGAAAGCGCGCAGCAGCATCTTGCGCGCTTCGTTCAGATCGCCCCTGCCGTCGATCGCCGCACGGTAGGCCAGTACCGAAGCCCCCACGTACTCCGGCCGCTTCATACGGCCCTCGATCTTCAGCGAAGCCACGCCCAATTCGCACAGCTCGCCCACCAGGTCGAGCGCGCACAGGTCTTTCATAGAAAGCAAATAGCCCTGCTCGCCCTCAAAAGCGAACTTCATGCGGCAGGGCTGGGCACACTCGCCCCGGTTGCCGCTGCGCCCGCCCACCAGGCTCGAAAACAAGCACAGCCCTGAGACTGAGGTGCACATGGCGCCCCCCACAAAGGCCTCGAGTTCCACCGTGGGCACCTCCTGCCGGATTGCTTGAATATCTTTGAGCGAAACCTCGCGCGCCAACACCGCGCGTTCCACGCCTAAGTTTGCCACAGCCCGCACACCTGCCGGTGTGTGCACCGCCATTTGGGTGGAGGCGTGCAGCGGCAGGTCGGGAAAATTCGCCCGCAGGGCGGCGATCAGCCCCACATCCTGCACGATCAAGGCGTCCACCCCCAGCTCGTAAAGCTCGGCCACAGTTGCCAGCGCTTCCTTCATCTCGCGGTCCAAAATGAGCGTGTTGACGGCGGCGTGGGCCTTTACCCCGCGCAGGTGGCAATAGTCGATGGCCTGGCGCAGCTCATCGCCCGCAAAATTTTTGGCGTAGGCCCGCGCGCTGAAGGCGCTGCAGCCAAAATAAACGGCGTCTGCGCCGCAGGCAACGGCGGTTTTGAGCGCCTCAAAGCTGCCGGCCGGGGCGAGCAGCTCGGGTCTGTTTGCTTGCTCTTTGCGTTCCATTGTTTTACCCTTGTTTCATCGTGCAGTACGCTTGCCCTTCACTCTGCCGGGCACAAAAAAAGAGCTATTCAAAACCGCGCAGCCAATCGTTCGGGTACGCAGTGCGGCCTGCGTACAGGAACGTGGAATCGTCGCTATTTCGAACAGCCCCCGTCACGGAAGAAAAAACTTCCGAAATCAGGAAAACTTTATTTCAGAACGCCGCGTAAGCCTGCAGCCGCAAGAACCGTTGTTGACGCCCTAAGGGCGGCCCTTTTCTGCGCTGCCAGCTTTGCCCGCAAGCCCTTGTGCCTGCAAAACTTCCGGCGTTCCTGGCAATCTCAAATCATTTCGTGAGTTGCGGCAGCTGCGGCAGCTTGGGCAGCATGGACTCGCGCTTGTCTTTTTTCTCCTTCATCACCCGGTCGATCTGGCGGTCGATCGAGGGCAGGGGCTCTTCCCGGCTGAAGAGTTCGTCGGAAATGTTGAGCGCCACGAGGATGCCCGCGTCGGTCGTGCTCATGGTGGGGTATTTTTGATTGAGCTCGGCGAGCTGCTTTTTTACGTAGTTCGCCACTTTGAAAAGATACTCTTCCGAGCGCTCGCCGGCAATGGAATAGGTCTTCCCGCCGATCTCGATACTGATGCGATTCTTTTCCATGGCACTCACCCTATCTGGTATTTTAATGGGTGTATTATACCATATGTAGCTGGTATATACAATACAATTCTGTCACTTTTTCGCCTTCTTTGCCGGGCAAGGCAAAAAAACAGCCCTAATGTTCGGAAATTCTTTTTGTTTTTCAAGCGTTGACTCCCGCCCTTTCCTTGCCCCATAATGAAGAAAACCCCGCGCTGCAGGCAGGGTGCGAAAAGCCGCGGCGTTTCGTTTGATCCAGGCCACGAATTTGAGATCCCAACCAAAATTTTACGAAAGGACCCCGCTATTATGGACATTTCCGCTCTTTTGACCGTTCTTCACGAAAAGGCCGAACGCCGCCAGCCCATCATAAGCACGGGCTGCGGCACGGGTTTTTCTGCCGCCAGCATGGACCGTGCCGGGTGCGACCTTCTGGTGGTCTACACCTCCAGCTATTACCGCATGCGCGGGCGCTCCTCCATGGCCAGCACGCTGCCCTGCGGCGACGCCAACGCCATCATCGAATCCTTGGCTTCCGAGATCCTCCCCGTGATCAAGCGCGCACCCGTCATTGCCGGGGTGCTCGCGGCCGACCCCTTCCGCCCCCTGCCCGCCCTGGTTGCGCGCATGAAAGAGCTGGGCTACGCCGGTGTGCAGAACTACCCCACCGCCGGGCAGATCGACGGCGTGCTGCGCGAAGCGCTGGAAGAAGCCGGGCTGGGGTACGAAACCGAGATCGCCCTGGTGGCCGAAGCGAAAAAGCAGGGCCTGCTCACCCAGCCCTACGCCTTTAACGAGACCGAGGCCGAAGCCATGGCCGCTGCCGGGTGCGACCTTTTGATCGCCCACATGGGCATCCAAACCAAGACCAAAGCCGCCCGCGAGGGAAAAATGACCTTGGATGACGCCGCAAAAAAGGCCGCGCGCATCGCCGACGCCGCCCACGCCGCGCGAAAAGACGTGCTGGTGCTTTGCCACGGCGGGCCCATCAATCTGCCCGAGGACCTCGCCTACGTCATGCGCCAGGCGCCGGGCATTGCCGGTATTTACGGCGCGTCGGTGGCAGAATACAACCCTGCCTCGGCCGCTATCGGCGCAAGGGTCGAAGAATTCCTTTCCCTCGCTCCCTTCGCAGAATGACCCCGTGCCGCGCCTTGGGCTGTGCGCCTTTTTGTGAACGAAGCGCAGAGGCCCCGCCTTGTTCTTTAAATAAAGCCGAAAGGGCTGGGGCTTTGCCGCCCTTCAAACCATTTGCCCGCTCCCCAGGGCCGCTGCGGCTGCCGCCGCAAAAACGGCCAGCACCACAAGAACGACCGGCAGCTTTTGCAAAAAGAGCTTTTTGCGCGGGTCCATACCGCCCTCCTTTGGGGCGCTGCAAAACAGTTCCTGCCTTTGGGAGCAAGCGTGCCGCGGCCCGCTCACCCGGCTCCCTTTGCGCAACCTACCAGCATCGCCCGTTGTTTTTCTTTCAGCTTATGCGCCGTGTCCGCCCTTTGCCTTTCGGGTTCCCATAAAGCAAGTGGTTTTGGCATGCAAAGGCGTCCCCGGGCCAAACACAAGAAAGGTCCTCATGAGAATCGAATACCACCTCAACCAAACCCGCGCCCTTCCCTCTTCTGCTCTGGCTTTGACAAACTTAGAGGCGCTAAAAGCGGCACGCCGTTTTCACCGCACCCTTCCCGGTTACCGGCCTACGCCATTGGTCTCTTTGCAAGGTCTTGCCGGCAAGCTGGGCACAGCGCAGATCTTGGTGAAAGACGAATCCCCCCGCTTTGGTCTGAACGCCTTTAAGGCGCTGGGCGGCAGCTACGCCATAGCGCGCTGTTTGGGCAAGCGGCTGGGTCTGGCGGAAAGCGGCCTGACTTTTGCTGCGCTGACTGCGCCCGAGGCAAGGGCAAAGCTGGGAAAATGCACCTTTGTGACCGCTACCGACGGCAACCACGGCCGTGGCGTTGCTTGGGCGGCCCGCCTGCTGGGGCACGACGCCGTGGTCTATCTGCCCAAGGGAAGCGCGCAGGAACGGCTAAACAACATCCGCGCCGAGGGGGCACGGGCCGAAATCACCGATCTGAACTACGACGACGCCGTGCGCTGGGCCAGCAAGCAGGCCCGGCAAAACGGCTGGACACTGGTTCAGGATACCGCCTGGCCGGGGTACGAGATCATCCCTGCCTGGATCCTGCAAGGGTACGGCACCATCGCGCTGGAAATTGCAGACGAACTGAAAAAGCGCTGTATGGCGCCCCCCACCCATGTGTTTTTGCAGGCGGGGGTGGGCAGCTTTGCGGGCAGCATGCTGGGCAGCTTTGCCGCACTGTGGGGGGAAAGCGCGCCCAAAACCTGCATCGTCGAGCCCGAAGCGGCCAACTGCCTGTACCTGAGCGCCAAAGCCGGCCAACCAACGCCCATAGCGGGCAGCATGAACAGCATGATGGCCGGGCTTTGCTGCGGCGAGCCCTGCACCATCAGCTGGGAGCTGCTGCGCTGCGGCGCTGCGGCTTTTGCCGCCTGTGAAGACGGCTGCGCCGCCCACGGGATGCGCCTGCTGGGCCGCCCCACCGCGCCCGACCCTGTCATCGTCTCGGGCGAGTCCGGCGCGGTGGGGATCGGGCTTTTGGCCGCCGTTATGCGCGAACCCGCGCTTTGCGGCCTGCGGCGTTCGCTCGGCCTGAACGGAGCCTCCCGCGTGCTCTGCATCAGCACCGAGGGCGCGACCGACCGAAAAAACTACCGGGCCGTGCTCGCCGCGCCCGATTAGATCGCCCTGCACGCAACAGCGGCTTTACACCTCAAGCACCACAAAACCCCCGGCAAAGGCCGGGGGTTTTGTGGTGTTTTCAGGGGCACAGCTTCTCCATCAGCTGCGGAGTTTTGCTCCGAAGTCCTTTTCGAGCGCGGCCACGATCTTGTGCATCGCGCTGTTGATCTCCTCTTCCGAAAGAGTGTGGTCGTCTGAGCGCAGGCGAATGGAGTAAGCCAGGCTTTTCTGCCCTTCCGGCACGTGGCTGCCGGTGTACACGTCGAAGAGCTCGGTCTTTTCACACAGCTTGCCGGCCGCCTTGCGGATGGCCGCCGCCACACTGCCTGCGGGCACGCTTGCGTCGAGCACCACGGCAAGGTCGCGGTCCACAGCGGGATAGCGGGGCAGCGCGCGGTACTTGCGTTCCGGCACAATGCCTGCAAACAGCGCGTCCAGCTCCAATTCGGCCAAATACACCCGCTCGCTGATGCCGTAGTTTTCGGCCGCAGTGGGATGCACCTCGCCCAAAACGCCCGCCTGTTTTCCGGCAATGGTCAGCACCGCCTTGCGGCCGGGGTGGTAGTATTCCGGGCCGCCCGCCGCAAAGCTGTAATCGTCGATGCCCAAGCCGCCGCAAAGCTGTTCCACCACGCCCTTAAGGGTGTAAAAATCCTCCTGGGGGCCAACGGCGGCAATGCACACCATTTGCTTTTCTTCGGGAATGACCCCTTCCTGCCCGGCCGGGAAGTGCACCTGGCTGATCTCGTACAGGCGGAAGCTTTCGGCCTTTTGGTTGAGGTTCAGCGCCACGGTGGGCAGCATGCTCACGGCCAGGGTGGTGCGCATCAGGCTGGCGTCCTCGCCGAAGGGATTCAAAATTTTCACGCTGCTGCGGCAGGGGCTGTTTTCGGGCAACAGCAGCTTGTCGTACGCGGCAGGGCCGGTAAAGCTATAGGTCACACACTCGTAAGCGCCCTCGGCGCACAGCAGGCTGCGCACGCTGTCCACCCGGCGCTGGCGCAGGGTCAGCCGTCCGCGGGAAAGGTCGCCCCGCATGAGCGTGAGCGGGATGTGGTCGTACCCCACCACGCGGGCCACTTCTTCGGAAATATCCGCTTCGCCCTCGATGTCGTCCCTAAAATGCGGCACCTCCACGTGCAGAAGCCCGTCTTCCCTCAGCGTGGGGGGCACGCAGAGCGAATTGAGGATGCCGGCCATTTGTTCTGCGGGAACTTCAAGCGCCACGCGGGCGTTGATCTTTTCGGGCCGGGCGGTAATGGTACGGCGGGAAAGATCGGTTTTGACGACGTCGATCACCCCGCGATCCACTTTGCCTGCTCCCAGAAGCTCCACGAGTTCGCAGGCGCGCTCCAGGGCAGTCTGCGTCGCTTCAATGTCGATTCCCTTTACAAAGCGCTGGGAGGCCTCTGTCATGAGCCCCATGCGTTTGGCGGTCAGACGCAGGCTGTATCCGTTGAACTTGGCGGACTCAAAGAGCACGGTCTTGGTGTTTTCCGTAATCTCAGAATTCAGGCCGCCCATCACGCCGGCCACACCGACGGGCTTCTGAGCGTCGCAGATGAGCAGCGTGTCTGGCGTGAGCTCGCGCTCCTTGTTGTCGAGCGTGGTGACATGCTCCTCACCCGGGCGGGGCGTGCGCACCACGATGTGATTGTCGTCCACGCAGGCCAAGTCAAAGGCGTGCATCGGCTGGCCGTACTCCAACATCACGTAATTGGTGATGTCCACGATGTTGTTGATGGCGCGGATGCCGGCAGCGCGCAGGGAATCGCGCATCCAGGCGGGCGACGGCTCTATTTTGATGTCGCGCACAGTGCGAGCCATGTAGCGCGGGCAGAGCTCGCCGTTTTCTACCTCTACCTTTACAAAGTCATGAATGTTGTGCCCGCTCTCTTCCTTTACCTGGGGCTTGGGAAGGGTGAGCGGCCTGCCCAGCGCCGCCGCGACCTCGCGCGCCACGCCGATGACCGACTGGAAATCCGGGCGGTTGGGGGTGGGTTCGGCCTCCAGCACCTGGTCGTTCAGGCCCACCACTTCCCGAATATCGGTGCCGATGTCCGGCTTTTCCCTGAGGATGAGGATGCCGTACTCGCCCGCGCCGGGGAAGTCGTGTTCGGTGAGCTGCAGCTCTTCGCCCGAGCAGAGCATGCCGCAGGACTCCACGCCGCGCAGCTTGCCCTTTTTGATCTTGACCCCTCCGGGCAGGTGCGAACCGTGCAGGGCGACCGGCACGTGGTCGCCCACCTTGACGTTGGGCGCGCCGGTAACGATCTGCAGTTCTTCGCCCGAGCCTGCGTCCACCATGCAGATCAGCATATGGTCGCTGTCGGGGTGGGGGGTGATGGAATCGATCCTGCCGACCACCACGTTCTGAATATCTTCGCCCAGCTGTTCAATGCCGGCGATCTCCAACCCGCGGGACGTGAGCAGGGCCGCCACCTGTTCAGCGGTGACGCCCGTAAGGTCCACGTAGCGCGAGAGCCATTTCATAGGAATGCGCATCTGTCTTTACCTCCAGAGTGCTTGTCAGGGGTCTTTCGCAAAAGCAAGCTGCTTTGCCGTGCGAGACTGTTGGGTGCGGTTTTTCCGGCGTTCTGGGCAGCTCAGAACTGCGAGAGGAACCGAAGGTCGTTCTCGTAGAGCAGGCGAATATCAGAAATGCCGAACTTGGCGTTGCACACGCGGTCGATGCCGATGCCGAAGGCAAAGCCCGAATACACTTCCGGGTCGATGCCGCACATTTCCAGCACCTTGGGGTTGACCATACCGCTGCCCAGGATCTCGATCCAGCCGCTGCCCTTGCAGATGCGGCAGCCCTTGCCGCCGCAGGCCATGCAGCTCAGGTCCACCTCGGCCGAGGGCTCGGTAAAGGGGAAGTAACTGGGGCGCAGGCGGGTCTTGGTGTGCTCGCCGTACAGCTCCTTGGCAAACACATCCAGCACGCCGCGCAGGTCGGCCATGGTCACGCCCTTGTCGATCACCAGGCCTTCGATCTGGTTGAAGATGGGCGAGTGCGTGGCGTCCACATCGTCCGAACGGTACACGCGGCCGGGCGAGATGATGCGGATGGGCGGCTTCTGGCTGAGCATGGTGCGCACCTGCACGGGCGAGGTGTGGGTGCGCAGCACGATGTCGTCGTTCACGTAAAACGTGTCCTGCATATCGCGCGCGGGGTGGTCTTTGGGGATGTTGAGCATGGTGAAGTTGTACTTGTCGTACTCCACCTCGGGGCCTTCCGCCACCGTAAAGCCCATGCCCACAAAAATATCGCGCATTTCGTAATAGGTCTGGGTCAGGGGGTGCAGCTTTCCCAGAGGGCGTTTTTTGCCGGGAATGGTCACGTCCAGCGCCTCGGCCTTCAGCCGGGCGTCGCGTTCCTGGGCGGCTAGCGCCGCCGTGCGCGCTTCCACGGCGCTTTCGATCTCGGCGCGGGCTTCGTTCACCATCTGCCCCACCTTGGGGCGGTCTTCCGGCGCGAGGCTGCCCATAGAGCGCAAAATCGCCGTGAGCTCGCCCTTTTTTCCCAGCACCCGCACGCGGATGTCATTGAGCTCTGCCGTAGAAGACGCTGCCTTGACCGCTGCGAGGGCTTCCTCTCTGATGATGCTGAGTTTTTCGTTCATTGCAACAGTTCTCCTTACCCTGTAGTGAAAAATGAAACCTTGGCACAAAAAAAGCGCCCTCAGCAGGACGAGAGCGCGGCTTCGTGGTACCACCTGACTTTCCCGCGCATAAAAAGCGCGGGCTCTGCTCCGCTGTATCGGGCGAACCCGGCCAGCCCTACACAGCAAAAAGCCTTTGCCTTCAGGCGGCGCGCTCACGGGCGAACTTCAGCGGATACCCGCCTTAAAACGGCTTGCAGCTCTGCCGTTTCTCTCTGCGAAGGGGGCCGTTCCGCGTACTCTTCCCGGTCAACGCGCGGTATGTGCGGACAGTATACCACTTGCGGCGGCAGTTTGCAAGCGGCGCTTTCCGGGTTTTGGGGAAATCAGGGGGCCGTTCTCCCCGCCTGGAATCAACGGGTTAGCCGCCGCCTGCACATGCCGCGATTGCCGCATTTGGGGCAGGTCAGCCTGCGCCGCGTGAACGTGTGCACACCGTTGACGTAATCCGCCATCACAGGAACGAACAGCGCCTTGCAGTGCGGGCACTCATAGTGCCCGGCAGCGGCGTCGAGCACCGTAGCTGCACCCATGCCGGCGATCCCCGTCAGCAGAGCCAAAAACAAAACGGCAATCCGCGCCGCGGCTGGGAGATTCTCCATAAATGCGGCGATCGCAACAAGCGCGCACACCGCGACGATCGTCACAGCGGCGCACAGGATGGCGAGCACAAAACGCTTTCTGTTTTCCTGGTTTTCCCGGAGAAGATCCATCATGTTTTCCTCCGCGCTCTTCCTGTATTCGGCCTCGGCGACTCTCATCCCGGAAAGGAGATCGTTGACCGTAATGTGCAGTGTTTCACACAGCGGTAGCATGAGCGAGACTTCCGGCATCCCCTTCCCACACTCCCATTTGCTCACGGTTTTGTCGCTGATGGAAAGCGCATCTGCGAGCTGCCGCTGGGTCAGGCCCAGCTCCTTTCTCGACTCGGCAATGAACCGTCCGGTTTTTATCTGATCCATCGGATCGCCTCCTTTCGCTGCGGTCAGTTTAACCTGCCGGCATGAAAAAAGCCACCCACGAAGCGTAGAGTTGCCCGCGCGCAGCTGATTTTTGCCCGCCGTCTTCACAGGGCGAGCGTGTGATAAGTCTTCCCCTCCAGATCCTTCCATGCAGCTTGAGCGTCAGTCAGAATCATATACCCGTGCGCGCTCCCCTCCTTGGGAAGGGAAACCGAACCGGGGTTGAGGCAAAAATTATCCTCCCCAAACCGGTCCCAGGACGGCACATGCGTGTGGCCGTGGAGCAAAATATCTCCCCTCTGCAGCGGCGGGGGCGTCTGGCGGTTAAAGTGATGCCCGTGGGTCGCATAAATCAGGCGGTTCCCGGCAAACAGAACGCAGTAGTCCGCTAGAATGGGAAAGTCCAACACCATTTGGTCGACCTCGGCGTCGCAGTTGCCCCGCACACACAGCAGGGCCTCCCTGCGCTCGTTCAGCATCGCCAGCACCTTTTTGGGAGCGTACCCTTCGGGCAGGTCGTTCCGTGGCCCGTGGTACAAAAGATCCCCCAAAAGAAGCAGGCGGCCAGCGCCCTCGGCGTCAAAAGTCCGAAGCAACGCTTCACAAGCGCTCGCCGAACCGTGCAGGTCCGACGCGATCATCCATTTCATGCTTGATGTTTCCTCTCGTTTGGTTTCGCCCTTCTGCCTGCGGCAGGCGGCAGCTCTATGATACGGCAAGCACAGCCGGGCGCGCAAGGGCCGCCGGCAGCGCCTTACTTGGTTTCTTCGCCGCGCTTTTGGAGCTTGGTCAGCCGCTCTATCATCCTTCCGTAATTTCCCCTTTTGTGCGGAAAGGCGCAGGCGCTGCAGTCCTTTGCCCCGTTTTCTAAATAAAGAAAATTGCCCCCGCACCTTTTGCCGTAAGCGTAAAGCGGACAAAAGCAGAACAGGCAGTTGAAGTCTTCGGGGTCCACCTTGTGGCAGGGAAAGTATTCGCACGCGCGGTTTGTAAAACAGGCAAAGCCCTTGCCCTCCCATTCCGATCGTTCCATGGCGGCCTCCTTGCAGTTCCTCGTGTTCAGTATGCGCCGCCCGCCCCCCATTTGCCAAGTGTTTTTCCTTTTTTGTTTGCCCTTGGCGGCCTCATCGCGCAAAAGAATTTACAGTGTGGTCATGCCCGCTTGCGTGACAGGCTTACCAAAAGAGGGTATAATCGGGTATATCACCCCTTTGGAGGTATTGTATTTTGAGCAGCAAAAGCAGCGGTAATCCGCTCGACAGCTTTCTCGATCTGCCCACCAGGCAAAAAGTCTGGCGGCTGCTGCGGCCGGTCGCAATTTTACTCATCGGCCTGCTGATCGTATACTTTGTGGTCAGCACGGCCTTCCACTGGCTGCTGAACACCTTTTATTCCCCCATCGACCCCAACGACCCTTCGCCCGTCACCGTCACCATCCGCTCGGGCTCCTCAACCAGCACCATTGCCGAAGTGCTTTACGACACCCAGGACGACGGCGAGCCCGGTGAAAACCAGCTCATCAAAAACAAGGCGATCTTTAAGGTATACGTAGACTTTACCGGCGTGGGCAGCAAGCTGCAGTCCGGCACCTACACGTTTAACCGCACCATGAGCATCCCCGAGATCGTCGACCAGCTCACCATCGGTGACGGGCACGTAACGCAGATCCTGCGCTTTACTTTGACCGAGGGCATGACCGCAGCAGACATGGCCGAAAGCCTGGTGGAGCAGGGCGTGCTCTCTTCCACCAGCCGGTTCCTGGAGCTGTGCCGCACCATGGCGGGCGTGACCACCAACGAACTCATCGACCTGCCGGAAGACAGCGCCGAAGTGCGCCTTTACCAGCTGGAAGGCTACCTCTTCCCCGATACCTACGAGGTATACGAGGGCAGCAGCGAAGAGACCGTCATCAGCCGCCTTACCACCCGCTTTTACGGCATTTTCAGCGAGGAGTACATCCTGCGCGCCGAAGAGCTCGGCATGAGCATCGACGAGGTCGTCACCCTGGCCTCCATCATCGAAAAAGAGGCCAAGACCGACGATTTTGCCAAGGTTTCCGCCGTGTTCCACAACCGTTTGGAAGAGGGCATGCCCCTGCAGTCCGACGCCACTATTTCCTACATGCTGCAGTCCGACAAGCTGGTGTTTACCGCAGAGGATCTGGCCACCGAGTCGCCTTACAACACTTACCTCAACGCCGGGCTGCCGGCCGGGCCCATTTGCAACCCCGGCCGGGCGGCCATAGAAGCGGCGCTGTACCCCGACGAAGAGATGCTGGACGACGGCTACCTTTACTTCTGCCTGGCCGACCCCGAGACCGGCGCGCTGGTGTTTGCCCGCACACTGGAAGAGCACCAGAAAAACGTTGAGACCTACAGCCCGCTGTGGGAGACCGGAGGGGAGGACGCCGAGTGAAGCGCGCCATGGAACTGCTTTCCCCCGCGGGCGATTTTGAGCGCCTGCGCTTTGCTGCCCGCTACGGGGCGGACGCCGTGTATGTGGGCGCCAAGCGATTCGGCCTGCGCGCACTGGCCGAAAACTTCACGTTCGAAGAACTTCAGCAGGCCGCCGCGCTTTTACACGGCCTTGGCAAGCGCCTTTACGTCACGGTCAACGCCTTTTTGCGAAACGGCGAGCTGCCTTCTTTGCCGGAGTTTTTGCAGAATGTTGAGCGCTGCGGGGCCGACGCCATCATCGTGACCGACCCCGCCGTCATCTCCTGTGCGCGCGAACACGCGCCCAACCTCGAGCTGCACCTTTCCACCCAGGCCAACACCACCAACGCCGGCGCAGCGCGCTTTTGGCACAGCCTGGGGGTCAAGCGCATTGTGCTTGCGCGCGAGCTCTCGCTCGAAGAGATCCGCGCCATCCGCCAGGAGACGCCAGATAGCCTAGAACTGGAGTGCTTTGTGCACGGGGCCATGTGCATCTCCTACTCCGGGCGGTGCCTGCTTTCGAACTTTCTCAACGGCCGGGACGGCAACCGCGGCGCTTGTGTACAGCCCTGCCGCTGGAAGTACGAGCTGCGCGAGCAGGGCAAAGACGGCGAATGGATGCCGGTGGAAGAGGATGGCCGCGGCACTTACTTGCTCAACTCCCGCGACCTCAACCTCATTGCCCACCTGGCAGAGCTTCAGGAAGCCGGCATCGACTGCGTAAAGATCGAAGGGCGAATGAAGACCGCGCTGTACGTGGCGGCCGTTACCAACGCCTACCGCCTGGCCTTAGACGGCCTTTCCCAGGGCAAGCCTTTTGACCCCTGCCTTGCCCATGAACTCAACAAGCTCCGCCACCGCCCCTACACCACCGGCTTTCTCTTTCCCGGCGAAACGACCGAGCAGACCGGCAGCAGCCGCTACGAGTGGTCGCACGAGTTCGTGTTCGTCGTGCTGGAGTCCGAGGGCTGCCGCGCGCTTGTGGAGCAGCGCAACCTCTTTGCGCTCTCCGATACCTGCGAACTCCTTTCCCCGGGGCGCCTTTCCCGCCCGGTCAGGCTCCTGGGGTTGACCGACCTTTCGGGCGCACCGCGCGAGCGCGCCCCGCACCCCTGCGAGCGCCTGTGGGTCACCACTGATACGCCCCTGATGGCGGGCGATATTGTAAGAAAGGCCGTGGGGGCGCAGCACACCTGAAGTCCCATCATAACGCCAAAAAGTTTTAAGGACCTGCCGCAGGATTTTCCATTCTGCGGCAGGTCCTTCTGTGCGTCAAAACCCATTACAGGCACCAATCAAACGTCCCCTCTGCTATGTCTCCGCCTTCGGGGTCCTGCTCTACTTCGCCGGGGGTCTGGGCCCCGCCCCGGGTCGAGGTAAAGGCCAGCATGGGCGAATCCAGCACCTCTTCACGGAACATGGCCTCGTGTTCTTCCGTCGGTTCATCCAGGTCGATCATCACGCGGTTTTCCCGCTGATCGATCCACAAATCGTTGAAGGTGCAGTTTTCGAGCGCCTCCTGGTGCTCTATAAGCGCGGGGTACAGCTCGGCCACCATCAAATTGGTCAGGTCGTTTAGGGAATACTCCACAAAGCGCAGGGTGTCGGATTCCACGCGGCCGTCTGCCAGGCTTTCCACCACGCAGGTCACGATCACGCCGTCCTCCTCGTAAGAGCCGCCGTAGTCCGGGTCGTACAGCGCGCTCTCTACGTCGGCAAAGCCCATGGTGAAGCGCACCATAGGGGAACTGCCCGCCGTTTGTTCAAACAGGGCGATGTTGTTTTCTGAAGGCATGGTCATAAAAACCGTGATGCAGTTATCTGCCACGCTCAACTCGATGCCGCTGACGAGCCGCTCGGGGAAGGTGAGCGCGTTGAGCCTTTCGTATTCCGCCTCCAGCTCGTTTAAGGAGTAGTCCACATATTGTACCGTGTGGCCGGGCAGGGCGGCGTAGTCCGGAGCCTGATCCTTCAGCTCTTCCACAATGTACATTGTAACGTTGCCGGAAGCATCGCGCACTTCTCCGGCGTAGTAGTCGGGGTGTTCCGCAGCCAGCGCGGCGGCAGGCAGCAGCAGCGCCAGGGCAAGGAGCAAACAGCACAAGCGTTTCATGGGGGCCTCCTTTCTTTTCTCTCAGCTAAGGTTCCGCCCCAACAGTTCCCTCAAAGAAAACCAAGGGGCGACCCGGAATGGCGAGGGAGCCGCCGGCCCTTTTCTGGCCGGCGCGGCCTTTGCAGCCGCAATTCTTCGGCGCTCTGCCGGCAAGATCTCCCGCTGTAAGCCCAGTATATCCGATTTTTGCAAGAACGTCAAAAAAAAAAACGATTTTGTGTTTGCAGCCATATTCCCAGCGCCGCACCCGCCGGCGCCCCGCGCGCCCTGCCCGAAGGCTCAGCCGCGCATCATTTCGGCCAGCTTGCCCCAGTTTTCCTGGAAGATGGCGGGATCCATCAGCTTGGGGCCGCCCTCGGGGATGATGGGCTTACATTCCATCTGGTCGAGGATCTGGGTCTTTAAATCGATGCCGGGAGCGATCTCGGTCAGCACCAGGCCTTCGGGCTTGCGGACGATGACGCAGCGCTCGGTGACGAAGGTAATCTTGTTGCCCTTGGCGATCGCCTGCTCGGCGCTGAAGGAGATCTGCACGCAGCTGTTCACGAATTTCTTGAACTGGCCTTCGTGGTCGATCACCAGCTTGCCGTCTTCCACATGGCACTTGATGCCGTGCGCCGTGAAGGTGCCCACAAAGATGGAGTGCTTGGCGTTTGCCGCAATGTTCGGGAAGCCGCCCACGCCCGCCATCTTGCCGTTGAGGAAGGTGGTGTTCACGTTGCCGTCCTTGTCCACTTCGCTCAGGCCGAACACGGCAACGTCCAGGCCGCCCTGGTCAAAGAAGCTGAAGTGGTCGGTCTGGCAGTACATGGCTTCGGGGTTGTAGTGCGCGCCAAAGTCGCCGCCCGGCGCGGGCACGCCGCCGATCAGGCCGGACTCCGAGATCATGGTAACGTCGCCGTCCACGCCCTCTTCCACCAGGATGTTGGGCACCAGGCCGGGCAGGCCGATACCGAAGTTGCACTTGTCACCCTCGTGGATCTCCATGGCCACGCGGCGGCTGTACACCTTCTTTTCGTCGAGGGGCAGGGGATCGACGTTGGAGGACACAGGCGCCTTGATCTCGCCGGTGAAGGCGGGGTTGAAGTGCGTCACGTGGGTCTGCATGGTGTTTTCGGGGTGCTCAGAGACGCACACGTAGTCCACCAGGATGCCGGGGATGCGGATGTTGCGGGGGTCGAGCGAGCCGGTGATGGCCAGGCGCTCGACCTGCGCCACGACGATGCCGCCGGCGGCCTTGCAGGCCATGGCCAGATCCAAGGGTTCGCAGGGCATGCACTCCTTCTCGTAAGTGAGGTTGCCGTGCATATCGGAGGTGGTAGCGCGCAGCAGCGCGATGTTCAGCGGGGGCAGGGTGTAGAACAGGTATTCCTCACCGCGGAAGTCGGGAATGTATTCCACGAAGTCCTCGCCCTCGTCCTTGGTCTTCTGGTTGACCTTGCAGCCGTCAAAGCGGGGGTCCATAAAGGTGCCCAGGCCGACCTTGGTCATGAGGCCGGGGAATCCGCGGCCCTGTTCGCGCCAGATCTGGCCGATCATGCCCAGCGGGAAGTTGTAGGCCAGCATCTTGTTCTGCACGATCTGCGCCGCCACCTTAAAAGAACAGCCCACGTGGCCGTGAAAGCTGCGGGTGAGCATCCCGTCGTGGGCAAAGGCGCACTCGCCGCGGCAGGTCTTGCCGTCCGGCGAAGAGCGCCCCACGTCGCTGATGCCTGCGCCGTGGATGTTGGTGAGGTCCTTCGGGTACCCGGTCTTTAAAAACTTCTGTTCCAACGCCAGGGCGATCTCTTCCGGCCAGCCGGTCATGCCCTGCACGGCAGAGCCGATAACGTCGCCGTCCTTCACAAGGGCAGCGGCTTCCGCCACAGTGATCACTTTCATCTTGCTGTTCCTTTCCCGCTCTTTTCGGGGCCTTCTGCGCGGCCCGCCAAAAGCAGAACTTTGTTTCCGGCGCTTTTCACAGCCCCCTTACGTAAGCTTCCGCCTCGCCGGGCGTCAGGCTGGTGGCGCGCAGCACCTCCTGCACGGCAGCCTCTTCCCGCCCTGTCTGTTTCAAATACCGCGCTGCCTGGCAGACTTCGGCAGGCACCTGCGCCGCTGCAGGCCCGCCCGGAACAAACCCCTGCTGCGCGGCCCTGCGCTTTTTTGCGCGGGAATGTTCCCGCACGGCCATGCCCACGCCAAAGCCCACGAGCAGCACAAAACCGGCGATGATCAATATCAGGATCAACATTTGCATCGAGCTACCTCCTACAACATCCATCGAACTGCCTCCTACACTCATCGAACTGCCTCCTGCATCTTAACCCTGCCGCCCTTCACGCCCCCATGGCGCGCGGGCGGTCAGCCTTCTTCGATCCCCGCTTTTTCCAGCTCGGCAGCGCTCAGGCTGCCAAACGCCCGCACCGGCGGGGGCGGCACAGCGTGGGGCGCTATGGTCTTTTCCATCCACACCATGTCGTACCAGCGGCCAAACTTGTAGCCGCATTGGCGGAAGGTCCCCGCCAGGCGGTAGCCCATGTGCGCGTGGAACTCCCTGCTGTTGTTGGTCAAATACTCGTCCTCGTCCTCTGTCACGGCGATGCAGGCGTAAAGCGCAAGGATGTTCTGCGCCCGCAGCGCTCCTTCCAGCGCGCCGTAAAGACGTTTGCCGGTCCCCTGGCCGCGGCAGTCCTCCCTGAGGTAGATCGAGACCTCCGCCGCCCAGTCGTAGGCCGCCCGGCCCGCAAACGCGCCGGCGTAGGCGTAGCCCACCAGCTCCCCTGCCCGCTCGGCCGCAAGGTAGGGGTAGCGCCGCAGCGTCTGCTCCATCCGCCTTTGGAATTCCGCGGCGTCCGGCGGGTCGTACTCAAAGGTGACGGCAGTTTTTTCTACGTAGGGCGCGTAAATTCTTTGCAGCACTTTTGCGTCTGCCGGTGTTGCTTTGCGCACCCGCACCCCTGCGCCGGTCATGCCCGCCCCCTTTCTTCTATACAGCAAAGGGCACCCGGAACGCTCCTGTGCCCTTTGCAGTTTTCATCACTCTGCCGAACAAACCGCCAACAACGCAGCCGGTGCAAAAAAACCTGCGTTTTTAAACAATGCCTGCGTCTGCGCGCTTACCCGGCGCTCTGCTTTTTAGGATTCGTATTCTTTCTCTTCGGCGTGCCACACCTCTTCGTAGCGGCTGTCGGGGTCCTCCAACCACTCGGTGGAGGGGTATTCGCCCTCGGCCTCGTCTTCCGGCAGCGCGTCCTGTTCCTGCGCAGCGGCAGCTTCTTCGGCCTTTGCCCCCGCTCCTGCCGGCTGCGCCTCGGGCTGCTTGGCTTCCACCGCCGCCGGCGCCAGCCGCGCTGCGCGTTCCACCGCCTTGCGCACGATCAGTTCGGCCTGCTCGTTGGCTTCCTTTACCATCGTCTCGGCCTCGGCGGTAGCCTTCTCGCTCAGCTGAGCGCACTGTTCGGCCGTGTCGCTCAGCAGGCTGTCGGCCTTGGTCTTTGCCTCGCTCAAAAGCGAGCGCGCTTCCAGCCGGGCGCGTTCCACCAGTTCGCTCGCCTCTGCGGCGGCGCTGGCGTGTTCTTCCACCTGCTTTTTCAGGGACTCCACCTCGCGCTCGGCGCGGTCGAGATTGGCCGACATGGCGGTCACCTTTTTGCTGTAATTGTCGAGCGTCACGATCAGCTCGTCGAGGAAGTTGTCTACCTCCTCCGCGTCGTAACCGCGGCTGCCGATCTGCGTAAAGGTCTTGTTTACGATGTCCCTGCTGGTAAGAAGCATCTGGCACCGCCCGTTAACAGTAAAAAAGGACGCACTCAAAAACGGGGAGGTCGCGCCCCGTTTTGAAGCGTCTTTTAAGATTCAATAGTCAGAGTCTTCGCTCTCGCCGTCGGTGTTACCCACAAGCGAAACGTTGCTGGGCACGATGACGAAGATGCCGTAAGACACCTTGCGGATCGAGCCGTTTTGCGCGTACACAGCGCCGGCAATAAAGTCCACCACGCGCTGGGCGATCTCGCGGTCCAAATCGACCATGTTGACGATCACCGGCTTGCGGGCGCACAGGTTGTCTACGATGTTCTGCCCGTCCTCATAGCTCAAAGGCTTGTAGATGATCATCTTCGAACTGCCCGCGGCAGGCACGGACTGCACCGGCGTGCTGTTCATGGAGACCACCTTGGCAGAAGAGCGCTTGGGCGATTCCGCCGTCTTCTGCTCGGCGCGGTGGGGCTTGTCAAACTCGGGCAGCGTCACCTGATCGGAAGCTTCGTCTTCCGCACCCATCAGGTCGTCCTGTTCGGGGTCATCGAAAAAATAATTTTTCATCTTGTCAAAAACCTTGGCCATATCGGAACCTCCTGCTGGCGCGGAAAACCGCAAGGTATCGTATCTTCTGAATTATATCTATCATAATGTAGTGTTTGCCTGCCGTCAAGTCTTCCTGCGCAATTCCTTCCCATTCCCGGCATTAATTCAAAATTTTTTCACGTTTTCCAAAGATGGCCGAGCCAACGCGCACCATGGTCGCGCCCTCCATCACCGCTTCGGGGTAATCGGCGCTCATGCCCATGGAAAGTTCCGAAAGATCTGCCGCGGGGAACTGGGCCTGCATGCCGTTCCGCAGCTCGCGCAGGCCGGCAAAATACCCGCGCGCCTCCTTGGGCGGGCAAATGGGCGGCACGGTCATAAGGCCGCAAAGCCTCAGGTGCGGAAGCGCAACCACCCCGGCAATGAGTTCGCCCAGCAATTCCGGCATCACGCCGCCCTTTGCCGGGTCTTTGCCGATGTTCACTTCCAACAAAATATCCTGCGTGATTCCCTGCTTTTTGGCGCAGCGCTCCAGCTCCTGCGCCAGGGATAGGCGGTCCACCGAGTGGATGCAGGCCGCCTTCCCCACCACCATGCGCGCCTTGTTGGACTGCAGCTGGCCGATGAGGTGGGCTTCCACCCCGCCCAGCGCGGGAAGTTTGGAAAGCAGCTCCTGCACGCGGTTCTCGCCGATGCGCTCTGCCCCCGCCGCCAGCGCTTCGCGCACGCGCTCTGCCGGCACGGTCTTGGTTACGGCAATGAGCTTGACATCTTCCGGCCGCCGGCCGGAAGCAAGCGCCGCCGCTGCGATCTTTTCTTGAACAGTCTTTAAATTGTCGGCAATGGACAAAGCAACGTTCCCCCCTTATCTCGCGCTGTAGCGCGAACCGATGGTAAGCGAAGAGCCGTCGGTGGGGCGCACCACGGCGTTCGTGCCGTCGTCGTACAGCACCGTCACCGGCACAAAGGTGCGGCCGGCTTCGCCTTCAATGTACACCCCCGTCACGCCGTCTACCGTGGCGACCCCGCGCGAGGCTACCGAGGTGCCCGAAAAGCTCGCCTGCACCGTGGCGTTTACCACGCGGGCGTTCATCACCGGCGCGACGTCGTCTTCGATCAAAAGGATGGTCAAGGTCTCGCCGTCGGCCGCCGTCACCGACTCGGCCAGCGCGGTGTACGGCCGGTCGTAATTGCCTTCCAGCACCACCGAGTAGCTCTCGCCCTCTACAAAGCTGGCGTCCGAGCGCTCGTCGGTCACCACCGCCAAGTACCAGCGCTGCGTGTTGGCAATGCGGTACAGCGGCTTTTCGGCCGACGTTGTGGAAGAAGGGATCTTGCCGCCTTTGATGACCGACTGAATGTCGCCCGGCAGGATCTGCGCCATGGTCGCACGGTTTAAAACGGCCTCGTAGCCGTCAAAGTAAAAGCTGATCATGCCGGAAGTCTGGCTGTAAACATCCTGCTTCCAGGATTCCACACGGTCCAAAAGCGTCTGCTCGCGCTCGTAGAGGCCCATCAGGTGCTCGTCAGGCTGCAGCGAATCGCGCAGAAACTCCCTGCGGTCGTCCATCAGGGTCTTCAGCTGGTTCTCGAGCGTCAGCATGTCTTCCCCGCTCTCGCCCCGCGCCACCGCACCGATCCTTTCCACCAGCTCATCAATGGCGGCGTCTTTACTTTCGAGCTCTGTGTTGACAATATCGGCCAGCACAGTTTCGGTCTGGTACGCCCGGATCTCCTGCTGCATGGTCAAAAGGTCCTGCAGCACGCTGTCGTAAGTGCCCCATTTAAAGACCTCGGCGATCTTTGTGCCGCTGGTAATGCGTTCGCCTTCGGCCACAAAGTAATTGATCCGGCCATAGCTCTCGGCCGTTACCACGCTTTCATCGCGAATGACCACGGCGGTCACCGCCGCCTCCATGGTCACGGTGCCCTGCTCCACCAGCCCGCCCGTGGTGCGGAAGATGAGCACCATGACCACGATGACGATGGCCGCAAGGACAGCAAGCAGCAAATAGAACTTGATGTTGGGGCGCGCGCGTCTGTTTGCCATGTACAAGAACCTTTCCGATGTGTTCAGTGCCGGCTGGCTCAGCCGCGCTTGTTCGCGATATCGCGCGCGACCACCACGCCGGTGACCGAAGCCTGCATCAGCCCGCGGGTGATGCCCGCGCCGTCGCCAATGGCGTACAGGTTGCCGATCTCGGTCTCAAAACAATCGCTCACCGCCACCTTGGAAGAATAGAACTTCACCTCCACGCCGTAGAGCAGCGTGTTCTTGGAATACAGGCCGGGCGCGACCTTATCGAAGGCGCGCAGCGCTTCGATGATGCTCGTGAGGTGCCTGTGGGGCAGCACGAACGAAAGGTCGCCGGGCACGGCCGCGGTGAGCGTGGGGCGCGAGGTGGACTTTTTGAGCCTAGACGCGTCAGTGCGGCGGCCCAGCAGCAAATCGCCCAGGCGCTGCACCATAATGGAGCCGCCGGTGAGCATATTGCCCAGCTGCGCAATGTAATTGCCGTAACGAATGGGCTGGTCGAAGGGCTGGGTAAAGCGGGTGGAGACCAGCAGCGCAAAGTTGGTGTTTTCGGTGTGCTTGTCGGCATCGTGATAGCTGTGGCCGTTCACAATGGCAATGCCGCCCTCGTAGTGCTCTTCCGAAACGATGCCGCCCGGGTTCATGCAGAAGGTGCGCACCTTGCTCTCGAAGGTGTCGGAATAATACACCATCTTCGCCTCGTAAAGGTGCTGGGTCAAATGGTCCATCACCGAATTGGGGCACTCCACGCGCACGCCGATGTCCACCTCGTTGTTGGTGGTGTGCAGGTTCAGCCTGCGGGATTCTTCCAGCAGCCACTCTGCGCCGCCGCGGCCGGGCGCGGCTACAACATAGGGCGCAAACACGGTGTGCTGCGTGCCGTCCTTCAAAAGCAGATTCACACCCTTCACCCTGCCGTCTTCCACCAGAATCTCCTTGGCAGAGGTCTGTTCCATAAAGGTGAAGTTGGGGTGGGCGCAAAGCTCGTCATACATGCCGCTGAGCACCTGCAGGGCGTATTCCGTGCCCATGTGGCGCACCGGGCAGCGCACGAGCATGATGTTGTGCTTGCTGCACTCGTAGGCGATCTCGGCCACCTTGGGGTCGCCCAGGCCGTGCACCTCCTTGGGCGCGCCAAAGTGGGTGTAAATGCCGTCGGCGTAAGAGATCAGCTCCTGCGCCTCTTCTTTGGTCATGTAGTCGGTAATATAGCCGCCAACGTCGGAGGAAAGCGAAAGCTTGCCGTCCGAAAACGCGCCGGCGCCCGCCCAGCCGCACATGATGTTGCAGGGCGTGCAGTGGACGCATTTCCCCGTGAGGCGCGCGGGGCAGACCCGCTTGTCGATGGCGCGCCCGGAATCCACGAGCAGCACCTGCGCTTCGGGCGCTTTGGCCTTGAGCTCGAGCGCGGCGAAAATGCCGGCCGGGCCAGCGCCGATGATGACAACGTCGTAATTGGTTTTCATGTGGGCTTTTCTCCTTCTCTGCGTGTTGCACATTCTTTTTTATTTTAACGCCGCGGGGCTGGATTGTCAAAACTGTGAAAAAACCGCCCTGCCGGGGCCAGCAGCAAAACTGGCAGCGTCCTGGCGCTGAGCGCGCGGCAATCGGGGGCCTGAGTACATCTTTGCGCAAGAAGACCCGGCTGAGCCGGGTCTTCTTTACTTGCCGCACAAAAGGCCTTTGCCTTTTCTACAGCCGCGTTTTACAGGGCAAAAGCCATTGCTTTTGCGCTCAGCCGCCCAGATAGGCCTTCTTGACCTTTTCGTCGTTGGCAAGGTCGCTGGCCCGGCCGCTCATGGCGATGGAGCCGGTCTCCAGCACGTAGGCCCGCTCGGCGATGTTCAGCGCCATTTTGGCGTTCTGCTCCACCAGCAGGATGGACACGCCGGACTTGCTGACGTTTTGGATGATGTTGAAGATCTCCTCCACCAAAATGGGCTAAAGGCCCATGGAAGGCTCGTCCAGCAGCAGCATCTTGGGGTTGGACATAAGCGCGCGGCCAATGGCCAGCATTTGCTGTTCGCCGCCCGAAAGCTCGCCCGCATACTGCCTGCGGCGCTCTTTGAGGCGGGGCAGGTGTTCAAACACCTTTTCCATGTCTTTTCCCAGGTTCTCGGTGTCTTTGCGGGTGTAGGCGCCCATTTCCAGGTTTTCGAGCACGGTCATCTGCGCAAACACACGGCGGCCCTCCGGCACCTGCGCAAGGCCCAGGCGCACGATCTTGTCGGGTTCCATGCGCTCAGTGTACTTGTCCATATACACCACCTCGCCCCCCTTGTTGGGGATCAGGCGGGAAATGGCGTGCAGGGTCGTGGTCTTGCCGGCGCCGTTCGCGCCGATCAGCGAAACGATCTCGCCCTCGTTCACCTCAAAGGAGATGCCCTTGAGCGCGCGGATGGTGCCGTAATTGACTTCGAGATTTTTGACAGAAAGCATGGCTCCCATATCACTCACCTCCCAAATAGGCGGCGATCACGTCCGGATTGTGGATGACCTCTTCCGGCGTCCCGCTGGCGATGATGCTGCCGTAGTCCAGAACCATCAGCCGTTCGCAAACACCTGTTACAAAGCTCATGTCGTGTTCAATGAGCAGAATGGTCACGTGGTACTTTTCGCGAATGACCTTGATGGTCTCCAGCAGCTCGTGGGTCTCGGTGGGGTTCATGCCCGCCGCAGGCTCGTCGAGCAGCAAAATCTTGGGATTGGTAGCCAGCGCGCGAGCGATCTCCAGCTTACGCTGCTTGCCGTAGGGCAGGCTGGTGGCGCGCGCCTCGGCAAACTCCGCCAGACCGCAGTCGGTCAGAATCTCCATGGCGCGGTTCTGGAAGTACTCCTCGCCTTTCCAGTAAGAGGGCGCGCGGAAGATCGAAGACAGTATCCCATACTTTACTTGGTCGTTCATTGCGATCTTCACGTTGTCCAGCGCCGAAAGATACTTGAACAGGCGAATGTTCTGGAAGGTGCGGGCAATGCCAATGTGGGTGATCTCGTAGGTCTTTTTGCCGACCAAGGTCTTGCCTTCGAGCAAAACGTCGCCCTCGGTGGGCTTGGCCACCTGCGTGAGCACGTTGAACATCGTCGTCTTGCCGGCGCCGTTGGGACCGATGAGGCCGACGATCTCGCCCGGCTCAATGGCAAAGCTCACGTCCTTGAGCGCGCGGAGGCCGCCGAACACCATGTTCACGTGTTTGACTTCGAGCAGTGCCATGGTCAGTCCTCCTTCCCTTCGCCGGCATTTTCCGGCTGCGCTTCGGGCTTGTCTTTTTCCTTCACTTCCGCTGTGAGGATGGCGTCGATGGCCGGTTCCTGCACGGTCTGCGCCTCCACCTCAAGCTCTTCACCGGCTGTCATGGGCACGCCGGCAGCCGCCGCCTTGCGGCCAAACAGCTTGCGCCTGAGGAAACGGCCAAGGCCTGCAATGGAAAGCTCGCTGCGGCCCAGCAGCCCGCCGGGGCGGAAGAGCATCATCAGAATGAGGATGAGCGCGTAAGCGAGCATGCGGTAGTCTGCCACCGAGCGCAGCAGCTCGGGCAGCAGAGTGAGGATGACGGCCGCAATGGTAGAGCCGGTAATGGAGCCCATGCCACCCAGCACCACCATGACCAGGATCTCGATGGAGTAGTTAAAGTCGAACTTGGTGGGCGAAAGCACGCCGATCTGGTGGGCGTACAAAGAGCCCGCAACACCCGCGAAGAACGCGGCGATGACGAAGGCCACGATCTTGGTGCGGAAGGTGTTGATGCCCGAGGCCTCGGCCGCGATCTCGTCTTCGCGCACGGCCAGGACCGCCCTGCCGTGGCGGGAGAGCATGTAGGCCCAAATGATGAAGATGGTCAGCGCCGCCACGATCATGGAGGTGTTGACATTGGTCAGCACCGGGATGCCCGCCAGGCCGCGGGCGCCGCCCGTGATCTCGAGGTTGAGCATGACCACGCGGATGATCTCGCCGAAGCCCAGGGTGATGATGGCGAGGTAGTCGCCCTTGAGCCGCAGCGCCGGCACACCGATGAGGAAGCTGAAGAAGGCAGCCACCAAACCGCCGACGAGCGTGGCCACGATGATGGTCAGAACGCCGCCCGCGCCGGAAGTAGCCATGCCGGAGTGGATGGTAAAGAGCGCGGCCGCGTAAGCGCCCAGCGACATAAAGCCGGCGTGGCCCAGCACCAGCTGGCCCAGCAGGCCGGTGACCAGATTGAGGCTGACCGCCAGAACGACGCTGATGCACACCTGCATGATGAGACCGCCGTAATAGCGGTTGATGATCCCGGCCGCCATCAGCACGTTGACGACGAGGAACAGCACCAACACCAGCGCAAAGTTCAGGGCGTACGAAAGGAGTTTTTTCTTTTTATTCATATCGGTCCACCCCCTCGTTACACCTTGTCGGAAACCCTGCGGCCCATCAGGCCCTGCGGCCGGAAGATGAGCACGAGGATCAAAATGCCGAACACCACGGCATCAGCAAATGTCGAGGAAATATAGCCCTTGGTGAGGCTCTCGGCAACGCCCATGATCAACCCGCCCGTCATGGCGCCGGGAATGGAACCAATGCCGCCCAGCACCGCGGCAACAAAGCACTTCAAGCCGAGCATAGAACCCATGAACGGCGTGATCTGCTTGTAAGTAGCGCAGTACAGCACCGCGCCCACCGCCGCCAGGAGCGAACCCACCGCAAAGGTAATGGCCACCATTTTGCCTCGGTTGATGCCCATGAGGCTGGCGGCGCCCGGGTCTTCCGACACGGCGCGCATGGCCTTGCCCATCTTGGTGCGGTTGACAAAGAGCTGCAAAAGGATCATCATCACGACCATTGCCGCAATGGTGATGATCATGGTGTAGCTGATGGAAACGCCGAACACCTGGACGGACCCCGCCGGAATGATGGTGGGCACCGAGCGGGCGCTCGAACCGAACAGCACCTGGTAGAGGTTCTGCAAAAACGTGCTCACACCAATGGCGGTGATGAGCAGCGAGATGCGCGGCACGCCCTTTTTCAGCAGGCGCTCGTAAGCCAGGCGCTCAACAAGGATGCCGACAACGGCGGTGAGCACCATGCAGGCAAGGATACACACCCAAAGCGGCACGCCGAGCATCACCATGCCGATGAGCATCATGTAGGCCGCCACCATGATGATATCGCCGTGGGCGAAATTGATCAGCTTGACGATGCCGTACACCATGCTGTAGCCCAGGGCGACCAGCGCGTAGATGCTGCCAACGCTCAGGCCGTTGATGATTTGCGCTAACAGGTTTGTCATGACGATAATACCACTCCAAAAAATTTCTGCCGCTTTTGGGTAAAAGCGGCAGATCATAAACAAAATCAGGTGACATGAAGAAGTACGTAAAAGACGCAGGAAACACAAAGAACGACGAAACGATCGTTCACTGCCGTACTACACCATGCTGCTGTTTCGCCGCGCAGCACCATGCCGCGCAGGATCCTACCGGGCAATTACTACAAAAAACTCGCACAAACTGCAAAATACGCAGTTATTGTACACCAAGCCCACAAAAAGGGCAAGTACCTTCTGCCCGAATGTTAGAGAATGATAGCGGTGCGGCGCCCGCCGGGGCGTTTGCCCCGACGCGGCGCAGCACAATGTGGCCAATGGCCCGAAAAATCAGTTGTGTCTCTCGACCGGTCCGGCTTATTCGTAGGTCTCAACGAAGGTGTAAGCGCCGTCCGTAATGGTCATGACGTACACGTTCTTGATGGGGTTGCCGTCCTCGTCGAAGGTGATGTGGCCGGTGATGCCGTCGTAATCGCTGGCGTACATGGCGTCGATGATGGCCTGCGAGTCGGTGGAATCAGCCGCGTCGATGGCGTTCATCATCAGCATGGCGGCGTCGTAGCCGAGGGCCGCGAACATGTTCGGGGTCTCGCCGTAGAGGTCTTCGTACTTATTCACGAAGTCCGCAAGGCCGCCTTCGGAGTTCTCGTCAATGTAAGCGTGGCAGGAATAGAAGCAGCCTTCGAGCGAAGAGAGGTTGCTCTCTTCGATCACGCTCAGCACGCCGTCGTAGCCGTCGCCGCCCACGATGGTAGCGGTGATGCCGACTTCACGGGCCTGGGGAGCGATAAGGGCCAGATTCTCGTAGTAAATGGGCAGGTAGAGGATGTCGATGTCGTTTGCAGCGATGTTGGTCAGCTGCGCACGGAAGTCGACGTCGCCGTCGGTGAAGCTCTCCACCGCCACGACTTCAAGGCCGTCTTCAGCAGCCTGAGCAACAAAGGCGTCCTTCAGGCCAACGGAGTAGTCGTCGCTGTTGTCAAACAGCACGGCCGCGGTCCTGGCGCCAAGGCGCTCATAGGCGTAAGAAGCCATCAAACCGCCCTGGAAAGAGTCCATGAAGCAGGCGCGGAAGAGGTTGTCGCCATAGGTGGTCAGCATGTCGCCCGTACCGGAAGCGGTGATGATCGGGATGCCGTCGTTCTGCGACTGCTGGAACACCGCCACGCAGGGGTTGGTGGTCACGTCGCCGACGATGGCGACCGCGCCGTCGTTCTGCACGAGCCTGTTGTAAGCGTTCACGGCTTCGGCAGCGTCGCCGCGCTCGTCGTAAACGACGTACTTCACCTCTTTGCCGTCGATGCCTCCGGCAGCGTTCACCTCGTCAACAGCGATCTGCACGCCGTTGTTGACCGCGATGCCGTACACCGAGACGTCGCCCGTCAAGGGAGCCAGGCCGCCAAGAACGATCACATCGCTGTCGCTCACGGCTTCATTGCCGCCCTGTTCGGTGTTGCCGCCATCGTTGTTGGCGTCGGCGTTACCCTCGCTGCTGCAGCCGGCAAATACCGCGACTACCATCATGCAGGCGACCAGCAGAGCAAGAATACGTTTCTTCATGATGTCCTCCTAAACACGAAATGTATTACAAACGCACAAAGGATCGCTCCCCTGTGCGAATGCTGCGATCCTCGGGGTGAAGGCCATCCACCCCCTGGAATATGCAGATAATTATAAATCGGCAAATTTGAAATGGCAAGAAGTTTTCTCACATTTTTTCATGAAAAAACTGAGAAGTTTTCATCACACTTTGTCTGCAAATTAACGTTCTTGCTTCTCTCCCCCGGTGTAAGGTCGGTCGTTCGACTAATTCTAAGGCCCTGCCGCCGCGCCAGTTCTGCCCGCGCCGAGCCGCGCCGTTGGGTTCAATCCGCCGCTTCCACCCGGCAGCTGTTCCCCAGCATTTTTCTGACTTGCCCCAGGGCGGTCTCGTCCAGCACAACGGTGAGCACCGTGCCGTCCTCGGCATAAGTCTCTTCAAGCACTTTGCCCTTCTGGCGCAAAAAGGCCGCAACCTCTCCCCGGGCGTAAGGCACGGTGACGCGCACCGTCTTGTTCCCGGCAAAAGCTTCTTTTTGCAGGAGGGCGAGCAGCGCCCCCACCCCTTCGCCGGTCTTTGCGCTGATACACACCGAGTTTGGCGAAAGCGGCGCGAAGGATGTTTGGCGCAGGTCAGTTTTGTTGTAGGCCGTCACGGTCTTTTTGCCGCCCGCACCAATGGAATCGAGCACACTTTCCACCGTCGCCATCTGCTCTCGCATGTTGGGGTTTGCGCAGTCCACCACGTGCAGAATGACGTCGGCGTAAGCCGCTTCCTCCAGCGTGGAACGGAAGGCGTCCACCAAATCGTGCGGCAGTTTTTCAATAAAGCCCACGGTATCGGTCAACAGCACCTCGCCCCCCTCGGGCAGGGCGATCTTGCGGGTGACGGGGTCCAATGTGGCGAACAGCTTGTCTTCGGCCAGCACGTCGCTGTTTGAGAGCAGGTTCAAAAGCGTCGACTTTCCGGCGTTGGTATAGCCCACAATGGCCACCACCGGCAGGGCGTTCTTTTCGCGCCGGGAACGGCGCAAGGCGCGCTGTTTGGCCACCTCCTCCAATTCGCACTGCAGCTCGTAAATGCGGCGGCGGATGCGGCGGCGGTCGGTCTCCAGTTTCTTTTCGCCCGGGCCGCGCGTGCCAATGCCGCCCCCCAGCCTGGAAAGCGACTGCCCCTGCCCGGTCAACCGGGGCAGGCGGTAGTTGAGCTGCGCCAGTTCTACCTGCAGCCTTCCTTCCCGCGTGGTGGCGCGCGAAGCAAAAATGTCCAAAATCAGGGCCGTGCGGTCGATGACCCGCGCGCCCAAAATTTCTTCCAGATTGCGGATCTGCGGGGCAGAGAGCTCGTCGTTGAAGATGAACAGGTCCACCTCCTGCTCGGCAGAAAGGCGGGCGAGCTCCTCGGCTTTGCCCTTGCCCACATAAAACACGTTGTCGGGCGTGGGGCGGTTCTGGCGCTCTATGCGCAGCACTTCTGCACCGGTGGTTTCGGCCAGGGCTTTGAGTTCTTCCAGGGTGTCGTAACTTTCCCGTCCGGTCTCCACCCCCACCAGCACGGCGCGCTCGGCGCGGTTCTCACGCAACTGCGGCGCTTCTTTCAACAGCGCCGTGTCGCCCGCGGCGATCTGCGCCAGAAGCTCGGCGTGGGGAATGCCCCACACCGGGTAGGGCCCCAGCTCTTCGGTTACCGGCTCGCCGCCCGCGCGGCCGGTCACAAAAGCCGCGCACAAGCCTGTGGGCCGCCCCTCTGCCGATACGCCCAGGGCGCACATGGCGTCCAGCAGCGCGCTCTTTAAAGTGCCAATATCTACTGCCGAAAGCCGGGGCGAACCGCCGGGGTGGGTGTGCACACAGCGCACGCCGCTCAGGCGGGCGGTGTTGCGGTTAAATCTCATGTGCGGCATTTTGACGTTGGCGCTGTCGCCCACGCTCACGTCCCGCACCCTTCCATCGCGCGAAAGATACACCGAGATCTCCCGCCCGGTGCGGCCGGTAAACTCCGCCAAAGCGAGCAGGAGCTCGGCGCTTACGAACTGCCCGCCTTCCACCACATAGCTGTAAAGCCCCGCCATTTCCTCAAGCAGCGACTGCCGAATCCCCGCGGTGCTGCCGTTGACTTTTTTCTGCAAACCAAATTTCCTTTCCGTCTCGCAAAAGGGGCCGTCCGGCAAACGCCGCAGAGTCCCCCGCATGTTTTTCAAAATCTGACCCATTATAACACAAGAGAGGCGGGCAGAAAACGCTGTAAAGGAGGACGCAATGGCCAAACCAAGGAAAGCCGGCGTGTTTGCCGATGTGCTGATCGTCAGCCACAGCGCAGGCGGCGCGCTCGCAAAGTGCCTGCGTTCCCTTGTGAGCGAGCGCCAATACATCGGCCGGGTGCTCATTTACGAAAACGGCGGCTCCTCCCCTGTTCTTTTGCCCCCAACCGGCCTTGACGTCTCAGTTTTTTGCGGCAAGAACCGCGGTTTTGGCGCGGGATGCAACGCGCTGTTCGCCCGTTCGTGCGCCCCTTACGTGTTGTTTTTGAACCCCGACGCCCGATTGCTCCCCGGCAGCCTGTTGAAAATGCTCCTGGCGCTCAAAAACCACCCCGGCTGCGGCGCCTGCGGCTGCGCCGTAGTGGGCGGGTTTTCGAACATGAAGTTCCCCACCGCCCGCGACCTATGCCTTCGGGCCCTCCAGCTCAAGCCCTACCGGCAAAAAGACCAGACCCGTTCCGGGTACGCCGACTGGGTGCTGGGGGCCTGCCTGCTGGTGGAGCGGCAGGCCTTCCAGGCGGCCGGCGGCTTCGACGAAGGCTTCTTTCTCTTTTTTGAGGAGACCGACCTTTGCCTGCGCCTCAAGGCCCTCGGCCACGACACTTATTACTGCGCGCAGGCCCGCGCAGAACACGCTGGAGGCGGCAGCGAAAAAATCCGCCCGATGCGCGCTTTCCGCCATGCCCAAAGCCGCCTGCGCTACGCCAGAAAGCACTTGGGACGGAGGGCGTGCCTTTGCCTTTTTGCCTGCACGCTGCTGCTGGAACCGCCCGCGCTTTTGTGCCTTGCCTTGCTGCGCCCTTTCAAAAATGTTTTTGTTAAAAAAGGAGCTGCCCATGCGTCTGGCGGTATTTGACCTTTGCGGCACGCTGGTGAGCTGCAACACCCTCTTCGCCTTCGTGCGGTGGGCCTGCCCGCATTCTTGGCGGGTGCGCTGGGCCGACGGGGCGTTCGTGCGCTTTTACGATTCCCTCCGCCCCGAGCGGCAGTTCCGCCGGGAGCTTTTTTTGCGGGAGCTCGCCCGGTTTGACGAGCTGGAGCTTTCC